>JAQBNT010000129.1 GCA_028288445.1 Hymenobacter sp.
CCGGGCTCTCGAATCCCTTACCCTAGCGCTAGGCGGTGGCGTACTTACACGTGCGCAGCTCCTCGGCCAGAAAACGGGCCGTGTGGCCCTTGCCGGATTTGGCCACCTGCTCGGGGGTGCCCTGCGCGACTATCATGCCGCCACCCGCGCCGCCCTCGGGTCCGATGTCGATGACGTGGTCGGCCACCTTAATCAGGTCGAGGTTGTGCTCGATGATGAGGACGGTGTTGCCTTTGTCGGCCAGCTTCTGGAGCACGTCGGCGAGGTGGTTGATGTCCTCGAAGTGCAGGCCGGTGGTGGGCTCGTCGAGGATATAGAACGTTTTGCCGGTGTCCTTTTTGCTGAGTTCGGTGGCCAGCTTCACGCGCTGGGCTTCGCCGCCGCTCAGCGTGGTGGCCTGCTGGCCCAGCGTGAGGTAGCCGAGGCCTACCTCGTTCAGGGTTTTGATTTTGCGCAGGATGCGGGGCTGGTATTCGAAGAACTCCACGGCCTTCTCCACGGTCATGTCGAGGATGTCGGTGATGGACTTGCCTTTGAAGCGCACTTCCAGGGTTTCGCGGTTGTAGCGGCGGCCTTTGCAGGTTTCGCAGGGCACGTGCACGTCGGGCAGGAAGTTCATCTCGATGGTGCGGATGCCCGCGCCCTCGCAGGTTTCGCAGCGCCCGCCCTTCACATTGAAGGAGAAGCGACCGGGACCGTAGCCCCGGATTTTGGCCTCCGCCATCTCGCCAAACAGCTGCCGGATTTCGGTGAACACGCCCGTGTAAGTGGCCGGGTTCGAACGTGGTGTACGCCCAATGGGCGACTGGTCGACCTCAATCACCTTATCCACCAAATCCAGTCCTTCGATGCTGCCGTAGGCCAGCGGCTCGCGCTTGGCGTTGAAGAAATACTGGTTGAGAATGGGGTACAGCGTGTCGTGGATGAGCGTGGATTTGCCCGAGCCCGATACGCCCGTCACGGCCACCAGCTTGCCCAGGGGCACTTTCAGGGTCACGTTTTTGAGGTTGTTGCCCTTCGCGCCCTTTAGTATCAGCTCAGTGCCTTCGCCCTTGCGCTTCTTGCGCTGCATCTCGATGTGCTTTTGCCCGCTGAGGTACTGCGAGGTGAGCGAGCCGGAGTTAAAAATCTCCTGCGGCGTGCCCGAGGCCACGATGTGGCCGCCGTGAATGCCCGCGCCGGGGCCAATGTCGAGCACATGGTCGGCGTGCAGAATCATGTCCTTGTCGTGCTCCACCACAATCACCGAGTTGCCGATGTCGCGCAGGTGCTGGAGCGCCTTGATAAGCCGCTCGTTGTCGCGCTGGTGCAGGCCGATGCTGGGCTCGTCCATGATGTAGAGCACGCCCACGAGCTGGGTGCCAATCTGGGTGGCGAGGCGGATGCGCTGGCTTTCGCCGCCGCTCAGCGTGCGTACCGGGCGGTGCAGGTTCAGGTAGTCCAGGCCCACTTCGAGCAGGAAGCCGATGCGCTTGCGGATTTCCTTGAGCAGCTCGCGGGCAATGACGTTCTGGCGGTCGGTCAGGCGGCTTTCCAACCCTTCAAACCACTCCGCCAGGTCGTTCAAATCCATCACCGACAGCTCGCCGATATGCTTGTCGTCCATCTTGAAGTGCAGGCTTTCCTTTTTGAGGCGGTAGCCCTGGCACTCGGGGCAGGGCTGGGCCTGCGCGTACTGCGCAATCCACTCGCGGATGTTGTCCGATTCGGAGTCCATCTGCCGGCGCAGGAAGGGAATAATCCCCTCAAACACCTCCGAATACATGCCCTTGCCGCTGTCGGCCTCGTCTTCCGAGATGCCGTGCAGCAGGCGCTTCAGCAGCTCCTCGGGCAGCTTTTCAATCGGGGTATTCAGCGTGGCCTTGTTCTTCTTGAGAATAAGCTGGAGCTGCTGGAAAATCCAGATGTCGCGGTACTCACCCAGCGGCGCGATGCCGCCCCGGCTGATGCTCAGCTTGCGGTCGGGCAGCACGGCTTCTTCCGTGATTTCCTGCACCTCTCCTAAGCCGTTGCAGGTGGGGCAGGCACCGTAGGGCGAGTTGAAGGAGAACGTGTTAGGTGCCGGGTCGTCGTAGGCGATGCCCGTCGTCGGGTCCATCAAAAAGCGCGAGAAGAACTGCGGCGCGGCCTTTTTGGCATCGGGGTCGAGCACCAGCATGGTGCCCTTGCCGTGCGTCAGCGCATTCTGCACCGAACCGGAGAGGCGGAACCGGTCCTCCTCCTTCACCAGCAACCGGTCAATCACGATTTCGATGTCGTGGATTTTGTAGCGGTCCACCTGCATCTTGGGCGTGATGTCGAGAATTTCGCCATCGACCCGCACTTTGGTGAAGCCCAGCTTGGCAATCTTCTGGAAATCTTCGCGGTAGTGGCCTTTGCGGCCCTTCACCACGGGCGCCAGCACCACCAGCTTCTTACCGTCGAAGTGCTTGATGATGTAGTTGATAATCTGGTCATCCGACTGCCGAATCATCTTCTTGCCCGTGGCGTAGCTGAAAGCTTCGGCCGTACGGGCATACAGCAGGCGCAGGAAATCGTAAATCTCCGTGATGGTGCCCACCGTGGAGCGCGGGTTGCGCGAGGTGGTCTTCTGCTCGATGCTGATAACCGGCGACAGGCCCTCAATCTTGTCCACATCGGGCCGCTCCAGCCCGCCCATAAACGAGCGGGCATAGGCCGAAAACGTCTCCATGTACCGCCGCTGCCCCTCGGCATATATGGTATCGAAGGCCAGGCTCGACTTGCCCGAGCCCGAAATGCCCGTGAACACCACCAAGCGGTTGCGCGGAATCTTCACGCTCACGTTTTTCAGGTTGTGCTCGCGCGCGCCGTACACCTCGATGTATTGCGCCTCCAGGTGCTGCGAGGCGGGGCTATGGCCGTTGAGCTGACCGTGTACGTGCCCGGTAACGGGGCCGGCCGCCGGGATTTCGGTGAGGTCGCGCACGGCAGCCGCCGTTTCGGCCACCACGGCCGCGCCGTTGGATGCCGGTTTTTTCTTGGCGGGAGCCGCAGCTTTGGGGGCTTTGGCAACCGGGGTAGCAGTGGATTTTTTGGCCATTCAGAAACGCAGCGAATAAGTTCGCAAAAGTACGGAAACCGCCGCCCGATAGCTAGTCCGGGCCGCGAGATAAGACGAGGAATGACGCCGCCGGGCGTCGGGGTACAACCCCAAACGGGGGGTATTTGTCCCCGGCAATCCTGCGGAAAATAAATCGGCGTTGATTTTGGGCAATTGGGCGAATGTTTTGGGCCAACCAGCGGTTGGCGGGGCATCCTGGCACTTGCCTTGCATCTATTAAAGTGGCAGCACCGTTACGGGGCTAGCTTATTTTTTATCAACCCTTTATCATGAAACCCCTCGCAAAAGTTGTTGGCGTGGCCCTGGTGGGCGTGTTGGCGCTGTTCGCGGCTCCGGCCGCTCAGGCCCAGGTGGGGGTGAATATTAATATTGGCACCCCGGCCTGGGGGCCGCAGGCTCCCTACGGCACGCAGTATTACTACATCCCCGAGATTGACGGCTACTACGACCTCTACAACCAGCAGTACATCGTGTACCAGGATGGCTATTGGGTGCCGCTGCCCGAGCTTTATGGCTACGACCCCTACCAGTTCCACCCCGTCATTGTGGACTACCGCGGTGCCCAGCCCTGGCTGCGGGTCGACTATTACCGCCAGCGCTACGCCTACCAGCCCTACCGCAACTACGGCCCCAGCCGCGCCGGCTACTACAACGGCGGCTATGGCTACGGCCCCAGCTACGGCCGCTCCCGCTACGACAACCGCGGCGGCTACTCCAACGGCCGCAACTACGGGGGCTATTCCAACGGCCGCAACTACGACGACCGGGGCGGCTACCGCAGCAATGACAACCGCGGCCAGTACCCCGGCGGCAACAACACCCCGCGTAGCAACCCCATGCCCCAGCAGCCCCAACAGGGCGGCGGCTATAACCCCGGCCAGGGCAACCACGGCGGTTCTGGCGGTGGCCAGGGCAACAACGGCGGCGGGCGCGGCAGTGGCGGGCGGGGCCACGGCCGCGACTAAACCGGCACGATAACGCGGCCAACTTGTTGGGACCAACTCTAGTATAAAGCGCCCGGTCCAATCAGTGGGTCGGGCGTTTTCCATTTTCTCCTACACTCTTCGCCATGAAACTCATTCCCACCGTGCTCTGCGCCATCCTGGTTGGGGGCACGGCGCTTGTGGCCGCACCGGCCGCCCAGGCCCAGGTCAACATCAATATCAACCCGCCCAGCTGGGGGCCGGCCGTGCCGCAGGGCTCGCAGTATTATTACATCCCCGAAACCGATGGGTTCTACGACGTGCCCGCCCGCCAGTACGTAGTGCGGCGCGATGGCCGCTGGGTGCGCACCGGCACCCTCTCGGGCTACAACACGGCGAACTTCCACCCGGTAGTGGTCGACTACGTGGGCGCACAGCCATGGTCGCGCTACGACGAGTACCGCGCCCGCTACCCTCGGGGCGGCAACCCCAGCAACGGCGCGCTGCCCCCCGGCCAGGCCAAGAAAATGGGCTACCGCGCCAATCCCAGCAACGGCGGCCTGCCCCCCGGCCAGGCCAAGAAAATGCAGGGCCGCTACGACGACGACCATGGCAAAGGCCACGGCAAAGACAAGGATAAAGGCAAAGGCAAGCACTAACCTGTCAACTTCACGCCAACCAAGCCCCGCCCCACCGGCGGGGCTTTTTGGTTCGGCAGGATTTGGCATCTTCCTTGTAAACAGAGCCGTGTTGCCCCATCATCTCACTCCGTAAAAAGCCATGAATTGCTCTCTCAAAACCCTGTGCGTGGCGCTGGTTAGCGTGGTTGCGCTGGCCCTGGCTCCGGCGGCCCAGGCGCAGGTCAACGTGAATGTGAACGTAGGCCCGCCCGCCTGGGGGCCGCCCGTGCCCCAGGGCACGCAGTTCTACTACATCCCCGAAATAGACGGCTACTATGACTTGTATGCCCAGCAGTACATCGTGTTTCGCAACGGCCAGTGGGTGCCCGTGGCCGTGGTGGATGGCTACGACCCCTACCAGTTTCACCCCGTAGTGCTCGACTACCGGGGCCGCCAGCCCTGGGCGTACGTGGGTGCCCACCGCGACCGCTACCACCGCCGCGTGGTGGTGGTGCAGCCCCGCTCGGTCATTGTGCGCCAGCGCGGCCTGCCCCCCGGCCAGGCCAAAAAGCTCTACCGCCAAGGCTACCGCGAAGGCCGGCAGAACAACCAGGGTAACGGCAATGGCCACGGACGCGGCCACGGCCGTGACTAAGCGAGTTTGCAATTAGTAAAAACGCAAAAAAGGCTGCCCGCACGGGCAGCCTTTTTTGCGTTGAAACGCTGAGCTCATTTGGGGTTTTAGTCCAGCGCGGCCCAGTCGGTTTCGGGGTTGACGCTGGCTGGGGTGGGCATTTTGTTTCGGCTGAATAATTCGGTGATGTAGAGCATGGCCGTATCGCGGCCCATGCCGGCCACGGCCGCGATGCGGCCCGCCAGCACGTAGAAGGCCAGGAAATCCTGCTTCTCGACTTCGCCGTGATAGATAATTGCGTCCCACTGTTCGGCGTGGCCAGCATAGCGCAGACTTTTGCCGTACTGCTGCGTCCAGAAGAACGGGGCGGCGGTAAACTCCTCCTGCTGGCCCAGCATATTGCGGGCGGCCACCTGGCCGTGCTGCTGGGCCAGCCGCCAATGCTCGATGCGGGTGGGCGTGCCAGCTACGGCCAGCGGAAAGCGGGCGATATCGCCGGCGGCGTACACGTTTTCGGCGGCCCGCAGCTGCGCATCGACGGGCAGGCTGCCGTCTTTTTCCAAGGCGAAAACATCCTTCAGAAAATCGGTGGCCGGGCGCACGCCCACGCCTAGCACTACCGCGTTGGCGGGCAGGATTTTGCCCGATTTCAGCTGCACGCCGCTTACGTGGCCGCCCTCGCCCAGCAGGGCGGTTACCTCGGCTTCGGGTTCAAACTTCACGCCCTTTTGTTCGTGCAGCAGACGATACATCTGCCCGATTTGCGGCCCCTGCACCGGCTCAAACGGGACTTTGTCCTGCGCCACCACAGTGACCTGCCGCGTTTCGCTGTTGAGGCTGCCCGCAGCTTCCATCCCAATAAAGCTGGAGCCGATGATAACCACCTGCTTCGCCTCCTGGGTGGCTTTCAGAATTGCATCCGCATCGGCCTGGGTGCGGAGGGTGAGCACGCCGGACAGGTCGTGGCCGGGCAGTTTGGGGAGCTTGTTGGGAGTGCCGCCGAGAGCCAGCAGCAGCTGGTCGTAGCGCAGCGGCGGGTGGTTTTCGAGCTGGATTTCCTGCCGGGCCACATCCAGGCCGGTGGCGCGGGTGTTGGTCCGCAGCTCAATGCGCTGCTGCTGATAGAACTCTGACTGGCGCAACGGCAGCGCGGCCGGTTGGGCCTTGCCGGCCAGGTAGGCCTTGCTGAGCTTGGTTCGGTCATAGGGCGCATTTTCATCGGCCGAAACCAGCACCAGCCGGCCCTGAAATCCTTCCTTACGTAACGTTTGAGCGGCAAAATGCCCCGCCGCCCCGCCACCGATGATAACGAACGTGCGCGCATCGGCCGGCGCGGCAGCTGATTTGGGCGGGGTGCCGCCCACCTCGGCGGTGGGGGTGGCATCGGGCTTGTCGGTGCTGGCGGGCGGGTTATTCGGAACTTGTACCAGGATGCGACCGTCGGCCTCGCGCACGGCAAAGGTGGGCAGGTCGTCGAGAGCCGGCGGCTCGCAAAGGTGGCCGTTTTCAACCTTGAAACAGGCGTGGTGCCAGGGGCAAATCAGCTTCCCTCCTACCACCCGGCCTTTCTCCAGCGGTGCACCGTAGTGCGGGCAGTGCGCGGCAAAAGCGTGCACCTGGCCCTGCTGGCGGGTGAGCAGCACCGGCGGGCCATCGTTGGGCGCAGGGAAACTTTTGAGGCTGCCTTCGGGCAGGCTGGCGGATTCGGTGAGGTCGATTTCGGGAAGCATACGCGGCAAAGAGTTGGTGCCATGTTGCAACGGGCGGCGGGCCGGCGGGGTTAAGAAGGCACAAAAAAGCGACCCCGATGGAGTCGCTTTCTTGCAATTGCGTGGCTGAGTGCCGGGCTTAGAACGCCGCGTTTTTAGGATAGCGCGGGAAGGGAATCACGTCGCGGATGTTGCTCATGCCGGTCACGAACAGCACGAGGCGCTCGAAGCCCAGGCCGAAGCCGGCGTGCGGCGCGCTGCCGAAGCGGCGGGTGTCGAGGTACCAGTCGAGGTCTTCGGCGGGCACGTGCATCTCGGCCATGCGGGTGGTGAGCTTGGTGTAGTCCTCCTCGCGCTGCGAGCCGCCGATGATTTCGCCGATGCCGGGAAACAGCACGTCCATGGCGCGCACGGTGCGGCCGTCGTCGTCCAGCTTCATGTAGAAGGCCTTGATTTCCTTCGGGTAGTTGGTGAGAATGACGGGCTTCTTAAAGTGCTTCTCCACCAGGTACCGCTCGTGCTCCGACTGCAAATCGGTGCCCCAGTCCACGGGGAATTCGAATTTCTGCTTGGCGGATTTCAGGATTTCCACGGCCTCGGTGTAGGTGAGGCGCTGGAAGGCGTTATCGACCACGAAGTTGAGGCGGGTGAGCAGCTCCTTGTCGTACTGCTCGTTCAAAAAGGCGAGGTCGTCGGCGCAGTGTTCGAGGGCGTACTTCACCAGGCTTTGGAGGAAATCCTCGGCCAAGTCCATGTTTTCTTCGAGCTCGTTGAAAGCCACTTCGGGCTCAATCATCCAGAACTCGGCCAGGTGGCGGGCGGTGTTGGAGTTCTCGGCCCGGAAGGTGGGGCCGAAGGTGTAGATGCTGCCCAGCGCCATGGCCGCCAACTCCCCTTCGAGCTGGCCCGACACGGTAAGGTTGGTTTGCTTGCCGAAGAAGTCCTGGGTGAAATCCACGGAGCCGTCCTCGGTGCGGGGCGGGTGCTCGGGTGGCAGCGTGGTCACGCGGAACATCTGGCCCGCGCCCTCGGCATCGGAGCCGGTGATGATGGGCGTGTGGACGTAGAAGAAGCCGTGGTCGTTGAAATACTGGTGCACAGCGAAGGCCAGCGCATGGCGCACGCGCAGCACCGCGCCAAACGTGTTGGTGCGGGGGCGCAGGTGGGCAATGTCGCGCAGGTGCTCCAGCGAGGTGGCTTTCTTTTGCAGCGGGTAGGCTTCGGCATCGGCCGCGCCCAGCACTGTGACTTCGGTGGCCTGGATTTCGACGGCCTGGCCTTTGCCCTGCGAGGCCACCAGCTTGCCGCGAATGGCCACGGCCGCCCCGTTGCTCACATCTTTGAGGCTTTCCTCGGGGAAATTCCCGGCGTCGGCCACGGCCTGAATGGTGTGAATCGTGGAGCCGTCATTCACGATGATGAACTGCACGTATTTGTTGCCGCGGCGGGAACGAACCCAGCCTTTGACGAGAACTTCGCGGTCAAGGTCCTGGCTGGCCAGGAGTTCTTTGACGGTGGACCGTTTGAGGGACATAACTTGCGGGGAAGCGGATGAATCGGCAAAGGTAGGGCTGTAGCGCGAAGCGGCACATTCCCGGGTGCTCGCGGCACTCGTCCGCGAAGCTGCCGCTTCGCGCTACATCAACTTTTCATGCCAAACTTTAGTAAAACGGACCTCCGCCCCCGCCTTTCCGTACTTTCGTCATTATGCAACGCCTCGACCTCAAACAGCTCCTTTCGCAAAAGCTTAGTCCGCAGCAGATTCAGTTTATCAAGCTGCTGCAAATCCCTACGGCGGAGCTGGAGACGCGTATCAAAGAGGAAATGGAGGTGAATCCGGCGCTGGAAGAAGACGAGCCCGACGACGCCGAGGAGCTGGACCGCGACGATGACGACAGCGACGACTCGGACGACCCGGATTCCAGTCTCGACAACGACGAAAATACGCTGGATGAGGATTTTGACGACCGCAGCAGCAACGATTCGGAAATGGCCGACGAGATGCCGGAACCCGAAATCCAGCCCAAGGACGAAGGCCCCGCCGACACCGAAGCCAACGCTGACAACACCGACCTCGACCTGAGCGATTACCTCAACGACGACGAAATAGCGGGCTACAAAATGCAGGGCGACGGCCCCGGCGAAGAGGAAGAGCGCGACACCCCGCTGGCCGACACCAGCGGCTCGCTGCTGGATTCGCTGCTCGACCAGCTGCACTTTGCCAGCCTGGATGAGCGCCAGGAGGCCATCGGCCAGCAACTCATCGGCTCGATTGACGGGGACGGCTACATCCGGCGCGACCTTTCGGCCATTGCCAACGACCTGGCTTTTAGCCAGAATTTGGAAGTGACGGTGCCCGAGATTGAGGCCGTGCTGCGCGTGGTGCAGCAGTTCGACCCGCCCGGCATTGCCGCGCGCGACCTGCCCGAGTGCCTGCTGCTACAATTGGAGCGCCGGCCGCAGGATGAGAATACGGTGAATGCCGAGCGCATCCTCACCGACACGTTTGAGGAGTTCAGCAAGAAGCACTACCCGCGCATTCAGCAGAAGCTGGATTTGGAGGATGATGAGTTGAAGGAGGCCATCAACGTCATTCTCAAGCTGAACCCCAAGCCGGGCGGCAGCGGCCCCAGCGGTTTGGGCAAGACGCAGTACCTAATGCCCGATTTTATTCTGACCAATGACAACGGCATTTTCAACCTGACCCTGAACGCCCGCAATGCCCCCGAGCTGCGCGTGAGCCCGGCCTACACCGAGATGTTTCGGACCTACGACAAGGCGGCCAAGAAGGACACCAAGATGAAGGAGGCCGTGACCTTCGTGAAGCAGAAGCTGGACTCGGCCAAGTGGTTTATTGATGCCATCCGGCAGCGGCAGAACACGCTGCTGCGCACCATGAATGCCATTGTGGAATTGCAGCGCGACTTCTTTGCCGAGGGCGACGAGGGCAAGCTCAAACCCATGATTTTGAAGGACATTGCCCAGCGCATCGGCATGGATATTTCGACGGTGAGCCGGGTGGCAAACTCGAAATCCATTCAGACGGAGTTCGGGATTTACCCGCTGAAATACTTTTTCTCCGAAGGCATTGCCACCGATTCGGGCGAGGATGCTAGCAGCCGCGAGGTGAAGAGCATTCTGAAAGACCTCATCGGGACGGAGAGCAAGGAGCGGCCGCTGAGCGACGACAAGCTAGAGAAAATGCTCAACGCCCGGGGCTACAACATTGCCCGCCGCACGGTGGCCAAGTACCGCGAGCAGCTGAACATTCCGGTGGCCCGGCTACGCAAGGAGCTGTAGGGCATTCTGTTGTTAACAAACCGTCATGCTCGTCTGGCGTCCGCGAAGTCGAAGCCTCTCTGCCGCAGTAGCAAAACCAATTACCTGCACGGTAGAAAGGCTTCGACTTCGCGGACGCCAGATGATGGGTGTGTCGTTCTTTTGTACTCTGACCCTGCCCTTCCTTTGCCCAAACCGCTGTGATGCAACCTGACCAACTTCCCACCGACCCGACTGAGCTCCGGGAATTGCTGCTGGCCGAGCGTGCCCGTTGCGCGCAGGCGAAGGCCGAGGTTGACCACCTGCGCGTTGCTACCCGCATTCCCGAGCTCAACCCCAACCCCGTGCTGCGGGTGAGCACCACGGGCCAGCTGCTGTATGCCAACCCGGCCGCCAGCTTCATGGCGCGGGAGCTGGAAGCCACCGGGCCCTCGCGGCTGCGGCCGCTGCTGGTGCAGGCCACCACCAGCGCCCTGCGCACCGGGGCGGTGCAGCAGCGCGAAATCATGGCCAACAGCCAGCACTTTCTGCTGTCGGCCGTGCCGGTGCTGGAAGACCATTCCGCGATGCTCTACCTCACCGACATCACGGCGCAGCGGCGGGCCGAGGAGAATTTGCGGGAGCAATACTCGTTCTACGAATCGGTGATGACCCACCTGCCGGCCGTGGTCACGGTGCTCGACCCCGACCAGCGCTACCGCTATGTGAACGCCTACGCCGAGCCCGACCCCGCCCAGCGCCAGGCCCGCATCGGCCTGACCTTTGCTGACCACTGCGCCCAAAAGGGCCTGCCCGCCGAGCTGGCCGTGCGCCGCCGCCGCCTGTTTGACCGCGCCGTGCAAACCCGCGCCCTCGTGAACTGGGAGGAGCGCTGGCCCGGCACCAGCACCGAGGGCCACCACCACTGGCTGTGCTACTACCAGCCCGTATTCGGGCCCGATGAGGTGCTGCGCCAGGTGATGTGCTACGGCCTCGACATCACCAACCTGCGCCACGCCGAGGCTCGCACCCGCGAGAGCGAGGCTGCCGCCCAGGCCCAGCAGCTGTTTACCAACCTGGTGCTCGACCTCAACCCCAACCTCATCTGGGTGCGCGATGCGGAAGGGCGCACCGTGTTTGAGAACCGGGAGATGCGGGCCCAGCGCCGCTACATTGCCGAAGTGGCGGGGGCCGTGTCGATGGAAGCGGCCATGAATAAGGAGGAAATTCAGGCGGCGGTACTGGCCGACCAGCTGGTGCTCCACACCGGCCAGCCGCTCACCACCCAGATGTCGATGAAGCTGGCCAACGGGGAAGTGCGCTGGTACCAGACCGTGCGCTGCCCGCTGGTGCTGCCCGACGGCACGGCCCAGGTGCTAGGCGTGAGCACCGACATATCGGCCCTGAAAAACGCCCAGCACGCGGCCGAAGCCGCCGCCACGGCCCGCGAAAACTTCCTGGCCAACATGAGCCACGAAATCCGCACGCCCCTCAATGGCGTGCTGGGCATGACCAGCCTGCTGGCCAAAACCGGCCTCAACGAGCAGCAGTGCAACTATACGGCCGTGATTCAGCACTCGGGGCGGCACTTGCTGAACGTGGTGAACGACGTGCTCGATATGGCCAAAATCACCTCCGGCAACCTAGAGCTGGAGCAAAGCGCCTTCAACCTTTGCGACTCGATGGCCAGCGCCGCTCAGCCCCTGGTGATGCAGGCCCAGGAAAAAGGCATTCGGGTGGTGGGCACCATGCTGCGCGATTCCTGCCCCCTGCCCTGGGTGCTGGGCGACTCCTACCGCCTCAACCAGGTGCTCATCAACCTGCTTTCCAACGCCATCAAGTTCACGCCGGTGGGGGGCACCGTGACGGTGGGCGGCTACTACGTGAGCGAAACCGAGGACACGCTCACCACCGAGTTCCGGGTGACGGACACGGGCATCGGCATTGCCGAGGACAAGCTGGAGAGCATCTTCCAGGAATTTACCCAGGCCTATGCCGACACCACCCGGCAGTTTGGCGGCACGGGGCTGGGCCTGAGCATCAGCCGGGCGCTGGTGGCCCGGATGGGCGGGCAGCTCACGGTGCAGAGCGAGCCCGGCAAGGGCAGCTCCTTTGCCTTCCAGACCACCCTGCCCAAGGCCAGCCCCGCCGCCCGGCAGGCCGCCCTGGCCCCCCTGGCCCCGGTGCAGGAAGCGGCCGTGCGCGGGGCCCGCGTGCTGCTGGTGGAAGACAATGCCGTGAACCGCGAAGTGGCCCAGCTGCTGCTGGAGGCCCACGGCGTGGCGGTAGACGAGGCCGCCAGCGGCCTCGAAGCCCTGGAATTATTCGAACTAAACCGCTACGATGTTATTCTGATGGATATCCAGATGCCCGGCATGAACGGGCTGGAGGCCACGGCCCGCATCCGGGCCTACCCCGATGCGCGGCGGGCGGCCACCCCCATCCTGGCCCTCACGGCCAACGCCTTCCGGGCCGATGCCGAGAAATACCACGCCGCCGGCATGAACGACACGCTGCCCAAGCCCTTCGACGAAGCCGAGCTGCTGAGCAAGCTGGCCTCGCTGATGGCCGGGGTGCCGGGGCCGCTGGTGGACGTGCAGCCCGCCGCGGCCCCGCTGGTGCCGGCGCCGCTCCCGCCCGCCCCCGCGCCCGGGCCGTTATTCGACCTGGCCCTGCTGCACCAGACGGCCCACGGCAATACCACGTTCATCAACCGCATTCTGACCTCTTTCCATACCAACACGCCCGCCAGCGTGGCCGACCTGCACGCCGCCCTGGCTGCTACCGACTGGCCCGCCGCCGCCGCCGTGGCCCACAAGCTGCGGCCGTCGCTCAAGCTCATCGGGGCCGGGCAGCTGGTGCCCTGGCTGGAAGCGCTGGAAGGCAAAAACAACCCCGAGGCCGCCCGCCGGGAAGCCGCCGAGGCGTTGGCGGCCGGCCTCACCAAGCTGCTGGCGGCCCTGCCCAAGGCGGTGCCTACGGCCTAACGCAAACGCCCCCGCCACGGAAGTAGCGGGGGCGTTTGGCTTTGGGTAATGATGCGAACTCCTGCCCTACTCCACCACCAGGCGGTGGGTGGCGGTGCTGGCCCCGGCGGCCACGCGCAGGGCGTAGAGGCCGGCGGGCAGCCCGGCCAGGTCCAACTCGTGGCGCAGGCCGGCGGCGGGCAGGGGCACGGTGGTGGTGCGCACCACCCGACCCAGGGCATCGAGCAGGGTGAGGGTGGCGGTGCCGGACACGGGCGGCAGCTGCACGGTGGCCGTGGCGTGGGCGGGGTTGGGGAATACCGCCACGTCAGGCAGCGCGCGGGGGCCGGCGGTGGCCGTGAGGGCGGGGTCGGTGAGGGTGGCCATAACGGCCGTGATGTTGCTGGAGCCGGCTAATGCGAGGGCACCGAAACGGGTGGGCAAATTGGCCCAGCCGCTTACATACACAGTGGCCCCTACCAGCAGCACGCTGCCGGCCGAAGCATGGTAGCCGCCGGCACCGCCGGCCTGCTGCACCCATGCAAAAGAGGGTGCAGCCCCGATGTCGACGAGCTTGGCTACATATAAATCCATAGCACCGGAAGAAGTCAGCGAGAAGGGACCAAAGCTGCCCTGCGATTCGAAACTGCCCGCCACGTACACATTGGCCCCACGCACGGCCACGGCCCGGGCCCCTTCGTTGGAGGCACTGCCCAGGCGGGTAGCCCAGGTAAAGGTGCCAGCCGAGCCGGCATCCACTAGCTTGGCCACAAAGCCGTTGTATTTACTCCCGGCCGATGAATTGGTGATGCTGGCACTACCAAAAGCCGCCGTCGCGCTCATAAAATCGCCGGTTATGTACACATTAGTCCCCTCCACGGCCAAACCGGATAAGGTTTCTTGCCCACTGCCCCCCGCTTGCTGCACCCAGCCGAGGGTGGCACCGGAACCCGTGTCGGTGTATTTGGCTACAAAAACTTCCTGGGAGCCGGGGTGGGCGTTGGGCAGGGTGAAGGTGCCGAAGGTGGCCTGGGTGGAAGTGAAGTCACCGGCCACAAACACATCGGCGCCGCGCAAGGCCAGCTTTCTACACGGGCCCAGGCGCTCGGCCCAGGCCACGCTGGCGGCGGAGCCCGTGTCGGTTAGCTTGAGCAGGAAGCCCGAACCACCCACAGCAGGACTTAGTGTAGTGGCTCCGAAGGTCAACGCCGGGCTGTTAAAGTTGCCGGCCACGTATACATTCGGGCCACTCACGGCAATGCCTCCGGGCGTATCGTACGATGTACCGCCAAAACCCTGCGTCCAGGCAAAAGCCGCGCTGGAGCCCAGGTCGGTGAGCTTCGTCACGAATACATCCGTGCTGGCGGACCGGCTGCCCGCGGGACTGGCATTGGTTAAGGTGGTGGGGCCGAAGGTGCTGGTGGGGCCGAAGAAGTAGCCCGTGACGTACACGCTGGTGCCGTTCACGGCAATGCCGGTGGCCACGTCGTCGTCCTCGGTACCACCGGCTTGCACCGCCCACATAAAACTGCGCGTGATGGGGCTCCACTTGGCCACGAAGGCATCGTCACTGTAGTAGGTACCCGTGGGAACCGCGGTCAGGGTGGTGCTCCCAAAGCTGACAGTACCCGAAAAATAGCCGGCCAGGTAGATGTTGCCCGCCGCGTCGGTTGCCGTGGCCCGGCAGTGGGAGCTGCCCCCCCCGCTCACCGCAATGGCCGATTGCCAAGCCGGGGCCTGCGCCCACGCCCCCGGCGCGGCCAGCAGCACCAGCAGCGCCGCCAGCCACTGGCGCAGCCGACCGAAAAAATGCTGGCCGGGGTCGGGAGGTGTTGTAGAGAAATGCTGCATTGGGAAAGGAGGAAGGGGGTTAATGAAAAAACCAGGGCCCAAAGCCACTAGCAGGGCCGGCAATGGCACCGGCACCGGTGCCGGCGGTTTTTGCCTTATGCTTCGGTCGGGCTGCCAGCGGCAGCGGCGCGGCTGGCGGCGCGCGTGGCGTTGCGGGTGGGCAGCAGGCCGTAGTTGAAGTAGATTTCGGCCTGCGCGGGGTGCTCCCAGAACGTGGCCAGGGCGGTGCAGTGCACCTGCCACAGCAGCTGGCAGGCCAGCGCGCCGATGGTTTCCTTTTCCACTTTCAGGCCGGCATCCTTGGCGGTGGTGGCTCTGGCCAGTTCTTCCAGCAGGCGGGCGGCGGTGTTGCCCAGCCCGGGGCCACCCAGGTCGGTTTGGTGGGCCGTGAGGGCCTTAGCAAAGGCATTGAAGCGCACGGGCAGGTCGGTGCCGTTGGCGTCGGTGAGGTGCATCAGGCCCTGGGGCAGCAGCTCCTTCAGGCGGTCGGGGTGCTGGCGGTAGGCGGGCACCAGGGTCACGGCGTTGGTGTCCTGCACGAAGGTGCGCATGGCCCGCAGCACGTCTTTTTTGGAGCGGGTGAGGGCCTGGCCGGTGCCGTCCTGGCTTTCGCGGGTCACCACGCTGTTGGCCAGGGCCTCGGCGGCGGCTTTCAGGCCGGGGCTCAGGGCTTTGATGGTGGCATTGGTGCTGGCGGCGGTGGCCGTCACGGCATAGTTGAGAAAGCCCAGGAAGGTGGGCCGGCTGCACCGGATGTTGATGAAATGGTTGACGTACAGGTCGTGGCAGGGAGCTGCCATGAGGGTTCAAATGTGGGGGTTAGGTTGTGAGCCGGGAAGGTAAGGGAAAAGAACAGTAGTTGCGAAGCGGTGCTTCGCAACGGCGGGGATGCGAAGCGCCGCTTCGCAACTACTGGTGGTCGGGGTTCCAGTAGGTATGCGGCCACTGGTTCCAGCTTGTCACCCAGCCGGCTTTCACGGGGTTGTTCAGCACGTAGGCCACAATGCGGCGGCCTTCGGCGGCACTGCGCAATGTGGTCATACGTCTCGCGCTGCCAGAAGGCCCCCGTGCGCTGCAACTGGCGGTTGGCCAGAATGGCGGTATTGGCTTTCAGCGATTGCAGGGTGCGCAGCAACGGGGGCGCCTCATCGGGCAGGGCCACCACCTCGTGCACATGGTTGGGCATGATGCAGTAAGCTACCAGTTCATAGCCCCTGCCGTGCCGGTGGTGCCGGGCCTCGGCCACCAGCGCCGCGATGGCCGGTACCCGCAGCCAGGTGGGGCCGGTCGTGGCTTGGTCGAGCCAGGCATCGAAACGGCCGAAATACCGCTTCTGCGCCGCATAGTCAGCCGGGTTTTCAGGGTGCGCCTCCGCCTTAAGCCGCGCCATCACCTCCAGCGGCAACGAGCCCGCCAGCCGAAACGTGAGAAACAACGTGCTGCCCCGCGCCAGCCGGTGCGGCAGGTTCCGCTCATAATACTCCGGTGCATCCATGCTCGAATGTAGTGCGAAGCGGCGCTTCGCACCCACAAGCAATAACAAACCTTACTGCCCGGCCGGCTGTAGTGCGAAGCGCCGCCTCGCACCCACAAGACAACAAAAAACTCACTGCCCTGACGGTAGTGCAAAGCGCCGCTTCGCACCTACGCGCCACTCCGCCGCCAGCTCGAAATACGGCAGAACCCGGCGCGTTTCCTGCGCCAAATCCACGGCCGTGTAGCTGCTGCCCGAGTAGGCCCCCTTGCCCATCGAGTAGGCCGAGTACGTGCGCAGCCACTGCAGCCAGATGCTGGCCGTGAGGTTGAAACCCGCCGTGGCGCGGCGCTCCACCGCCACCTCCGGCCCCTGCTGCCGCGTGATGGTGTGCAGGTAAATCAGCTGCGAGGCCGGCCCGGTGGGGTTGTCGAGGAGCAGGGCGGCGCGGCCGTAGTTGCGCTGCTCCAGCAGGCGGTAGCCCAGACGCAGGCTGGTGCTGCCGCGCTTGCCAACCCAGCTCTGCCGGCCCCCGATGGACAGGTCGTGCGTCACGCTCGTATCGAGCGGGCTCTCTCGGAAGCGCGTCCAGTCGAGCTGGCCCACGCGGTTTTCGCGGCGCTGGTAGTCGGCCAGCAGCAGCAGGCGGGGCCGCAGCTGGTAGGTGAGGCTCTGGGACTGCTCCAGCACGCGGCTGGCGCGGTTACGGGCCTGCTCGGTGGTCTGGTCGCGCACCTGGTAGCTCACCCATAGGTGGTAATTGGAACGGATGCTCCACCGGCCCGGGGCCCAGGTGAAACCCGGCTCCCAGTGCAGCAGGTGGTCCCCGTAGTTCTCGGCACTCTGGCTGGCCCTTATGAAAACCGTCTGCCGGTACTCGCCCGCCACCCCCAGCGTGGTGCGGAAGGCCCCGGCCCAGCGGCCCGTCCAGGTGATGCGCAGCAGGTGCTGGGCCTCGTCGCGGGTTTGCTGGTTGTCCTTGCTGGGGGCATCCACGCGCAGCAATTGGGCCGAACCCAGCAGCGCCAGCGCGTGGCGGGGGCTGGGCAGCCAGGTCAGATTACCCAGCCACAGAATGGTTTGCTCCTTAATGTCCTTCACCTGTTCGCGGGCCAGCGCAGTCGCCAAACGCGGCACGCTTAGAAACCGGGAGTTATCGAGATAATACGACCGGGTGCGCTCCCGGTATCCAAAGCTGATGGAAGACTGCAGCTTAGGCCGGGCAAAGCGCAGCTCCTGGCGGGTATCCAGCTCGCGCTGGCGGTAGCCCACGTCCTGCAAGGTATCGGCCCGCTCGCCCAGCCGCCGGTACCGAAACGCCCGGTTAGGCAGCAGCAGGCTATTATCCGAGCGCAGCGTGGCAAACTCATTAATGCGGTACGAAGCCCCCGCCTGCACCGCCACGGTATCGGACTGAATGCGCTGCACGGAGCCCAGCAGGTAGTCTTCGGCGCGGTTGGTGCGGTAGCCCACGCGGCCCTGCACCACCAGCGGCGCACCTTCCAGAAAGGCTTGCTCGCCGGCCGCCTCGGCTACCAGCCGCTGCATGGTGCGCGGCCCCAGGCGGGCGCGGGTGCCCAGCACGCGCACCGCCAGCGGCGCGGCCGTTGGGCCATTGAGGAAGTACAGCGCCGCCGCATCAAAGCCGAGGGCGAAGCCGGCATCTTCGCGGCCGTTGCGGCGGTCGGTGGCCAGGCCGCCCAGCACCGTGAGGCGCATCTGGCTCAGCGTATCGGTGAGCGCGGCGGCGCGTAGGCGGCGCTGGTAGCCCAGGCGGCCCAGCCACAGGCCGGTGCGGGTGGCATTGGCCCGGCTTTGGTCGTAGTGAAACTGCTGGCCCAGCTGCCAGTGGTTAGCGGCGTCGAGGGTGAACACGTCGGCCACATCGGCCCCGTAGTCCTCCCGAACGAAGGGCGGTGTGCCCCGCGAGTCGTAAATCATGTCGGTGCCCACGCGGTAGCGCAGCTGCTGGCGCGGCCCCAGCCGCAGGTAGCCCCGCGCGCTGCTGGTTTGCACGAAGGTGCTCACGCCCACCCGCCGCGCCCGGGCCACCAGCAGCAGCGCCGTATCGGCCCCAGCGGGCCGCAAACCCCGAAATACCGGCCCAAACGCGGTAGCGCCCACCAGCACCTGCGCCCGGCCCGCCAGCGGCAGCAGCGCCAGCAACACCAGCAACACCAGCAGCCCGGCCACGCGCCAGCCCGCCGCCGCGCGCCGCGCTACGGTATCCTTACCCGCCGAAAACCACCGGATTACCACGTTTGCCCGGCCCCCGCATTGTTCCCTCGGCGGGCCGTAGCGGGAAGGTAACACATTGCCCGGCGAGGCCCCGAAAATAGTTTTTCGTTAGGTTAGCGACAGCAAAGCCCGTCCGTCCCCGGCCGCGCTGATGTAAATTTGCCCGGGGCCCTATTGCCGCTTCTCCTTTTCTGCTATCGTTACCATGAATAGTTATCTTATCAAACGCCTGCTGACGGCCGCGCCGGTGGCGCTGGGCCTGCTGGCCGCTACTTCGGCCCAGGCCCAGCATGTGCAATGGGCGGCCCGCCTGGTGGCTGTGTCGTCGCAGAAATCCGAGGGCAAAGACCCGTTCTCGCCCTCGCAGGTACTGGGCGTACCCAATGCCCTGCCGCTGGGCCAAATCAGCAACGACGCCTGGATTCCACGCAAGGAAGGCCCCAATGAGTTCATCGAAGTCCGGTTTGCGCGCTCGATAGCCGCCCAGCAGGTCACCATTGTGGAGAACTTCAACCCCGGCTCCATCACCAAAGTTGAGCTGGTGGACACCAAGGGCGTACACCACGAAGTGTACTCCAACGACAACCCCGGCCCCCTACCCGAACCCTCCCGCACGCTGGAAGTGAAGTTCCCGGCCGCCGAGTACCGCACCCTGGGCGTGGTGGTCCGCATGAACACAGCCAAGGTCGAAGGCATCAACCAGATTGACGCCATCGGCATCGCCGACGTGGTATCGACCATGGTGAAGCAGGCCTTCACCGGCGAAAAAGGTCCGGAAGCCGTGAAATCGACCCAGTTTGACTCCTCGCTGGTGAACCTCGGCCCGAACGTGAACACCCGCTACGTGGAAACCCACCCGGTTATCTCGCCCAACGGTCGCACGCTGTACTTCGCCCGCGAAAGCAACCCCGACAACGTGGGCGGCGGCCGCGACCCGCAGGACGTCTTTTCCTCGCCCCTTCTCAGCGGCAAAAACAAGACCTGGGGCCTGGCCAAGAACGTGGGTGGCCCCGTGAATACCCCCGACGACCCCAACGGCATCGCTTCGGTATCGGCCAACGGCCAGAACGCCATCCTCATCAACATCTACAACCGCGACGGCACCATGGACCCGCTCGGGTGCAGCCTCACCAAGCACACCCGCATGGGCTGGACGCAGCCGGTGCCGCAGGTTATCAAGGACTTCGTGAACCTCGACAAGGAGCACGTCGACTTCTTCCTCGCCACGTCGGGCAAGGCGCTGCTCATGGCCGTGGAGCGCCCCGACGGCCTGGGCGGGCAGGACCTCTTCGTGAGCTTCCCGGTGCCCGAAACCAACAACACCTGGACCAAGCCCAAGAACCTGGGCCCGAACGTGAACACCGCGAAATCAGACTTCGCCCCCTTCCTCGCTGCCGACGAAAAGACCCTGTACTTCGCCAGCGAAGGCCGGGGCGGCTACGGCAAGTCCGACATCTTCTACAGCAAGCGCCTCGACGATACCTGGACCAACTGGAGCCCGCCCCGCAACCTAGGGCCGGTGGTGAACTCGCCCGATTTCGATGCCTACTACACCATCTCAGCCGCCGGCCAGGATGCGTATCTGGTGTCGTCGCGCAACGGCACCAACGGTTCCAAGGACATTTTCCGCATCTCGCTGGCTCCCGCCTTCCAGCCTGAAGTAGTGACGCTGGTGACCGGCAAAGTGCTCGACGTGAACACCGGCAAGCCCATCCGGGCCATCATTCACTACGAAAACCTGCTCACGGGCGAAGAAATCGGCGTGGCCGAAACCGACCCGGTGGACGGTTCCTACACCATTGTGCTGCCCAGCGGCGTGCAATACGGCTACCGCGCCGAGGCCAAAGGCTACATCGCCGAAAACGCCAACCTCGACGTAACGGCTAAGGACAAGTATTCCGAGCAGAAGCAGGACCTGTTCCTCGTGCCCTTCAACGTGGGCCAGACGGTGAAGATGAACAACATCTTCTTCCAGCAGAGCAAATACTACCTCACCACCAACTCCTACCCCGAATTGCTGCGCCTAATCCGCATCATGAAGGACTACCCGACGGTGGAAATCAAGCTCTCGGGCCACACCGACAACCAAGGCGACCCGGCCCTGAACCTGAAACTGAGCCAGGACCGCGTGAATGAGGTGAAGAAATACCTCGGCAGCCACGGCATCAAGGCCGAGCGGGTAACCACCGAAGGCTTCGGCGATACCAAGCCCATTGCCAGCAACGACCAGGAAGAAACGCGCATGAAAAACCGCCGCGTCGAATTCACCATCACCAAGAAATAACCCGGGCCCGGCCGGACGCAAAAAAGCCCCGACACGCACTGTGCCGGGGCTTTTTTATGATGCGGACGCTACTATTGCCGCGCCTTGCTGGCTGCGCCTACAAAGGCGTCGAGCCGGCCTTCGGAGCTTTCCAGACCCACGATTTCCATGAGTTCCTGGAAGTATTCGGCTACCTGCTGGCGGTCGGTAGCGGTGGCGGTGAGCGGCGCTACGCGGGCCAGACCCGCATCCAGACACTTGAGGTAGGCCTCTTTGGTGGGCTGCTCCTTCGTCACGCGCAGGAAATCATCGGCTGAAATAACGAGGTAGCGGTTGAGGTCGGGGCGCACTTCGGCGTGGGCTTTGGTGGCTTTGCCGGCCTTGGCCACTTCGGCTTTGGTGAGCTCTTTCAGGTCTTCGAGTTGGGTGATGGCTTGGGCCGGCACCTGGATTTTGGCCGTCTGGGCATTGGCGGCCAGGGTGCCCAGCGTCAGCAGACCGGCTAGTATGGCGTATTTCATAGTAATGTGGTAAAATGTTATGGAAAGATGATGAAATGGCTAAATCGAGGCTACTAAGCGGGATAATTCTCTCCGAAGGTACTAGCGGGCAGGCACAGTTTTATGCTTGTACCGAGGGCTAGGTAAAAAAAATGTCATTCCGACGCAGGAGGAATCTGAGAGCAGTCGTTCAACAACGACCTCACTCGGATTCCTCCTGCGTCGGAATGACAACTCAGGAATGGCAACTGACCCGGCCTAGTAGGCGCGGGCGAAGTAGGCGCGGCGCGGGCTGGGCTTGCCCGTCACCATGCAGATGCCTTCCTCGTCGGCCTCGTTCAGGGGCAGGCAGCGCACGGTGGCTTTGGTTTCTTCCTTGATGCGCTCCTCGGTTTCGGAGGTGCCATCGTAGTGGGCCAGCAGGAAGCCGGGCTCCTCGTCCAGCATGCGCTTGAACTCGTCGTAGCGGTCCACGCGGGTGGTGTGGGCGGCGCGGAAGCTCTTGGCCCGCTCGTAGATGTTGGTTTGAATGTCGGTCAGCAGCTGGTCCACGCTGGCCACGATGTCGGCCAAGGGCAGGCTCATTTTCTCTTTGGTGTCGCGGCGCACCACTTCCACCATGCCGGCGTCGAGGTCGCGCGCGCCAATGGCCAGGCGTACGGGCACGCCCTTCAGCTCCCACTCGGCAAACTTGAAGCCGGGGCGCTCAGTATCGCGCGCGTCCAGCTTCACCGAAATGCCGCGGGCAATCAGGCCCATCTGAATGGGTTTGATGCGCTCCAGCAACGCATCCAGCTCGCCGGTTTTGTAGATGGGAATGATGACCACCTGAATGGGAGCCAGTTTGGGCGGCAGCACCAGGCCTTCATCGTCGGAGTGCGCCATTACGAGGGCACCCATCAGGCGGGTACTCACGCCCCAGCTGGTGCCCCACACGTGCTCGCGCACGCCTTCCTTGTTGGCAAACTGCACATCAAATGCCTTAGCGAAATTCTGGCCCAGAAAGTGGCTGGTGCCGGCTTGCAGCGCCTTACCGTCCTGCATCAAGGCTTCGATGCAATACGTGTCCTCGGCTCCAGCGAACCGCTCGTTGGGGGTTTTCACACCCTTTACCACGGGCAGGGCCATGTGCTCTTCGGCAAACTCGGCGTACACATCCAGCATCTGGCGAGTTTCGGCCACAGCTTCCTCGGCGGTGGCGTGGGCCGTGTGGCCTTCCTGCCACAGAAACTCGGCGGTGCGCAGGAACAAGCGCGTGCGCATTTCCCAGCGCACCACGTTGGCCCACTGGTTGATGAGCAGCGGCAGGTCGCGGTAGCTCTGCACCCAGTTCTTATACGTGCTCCAGATGATGGCCTCCGACGTGGGGCGCACCACCAGCTCTTCTTCGAGCTTGGCGTTGGGGTCCACGCGCAGCTTGCCGGGCCGGTCGGGGTCGGTCTGGAGGCGATAGTGGGTCACCACGGCGCACTCCTTGGCGAAGCCTTCGGCGTTTTTTTCTTCGGCTTCAAATAAGCTTTTGGGTACGAAGAGCGGGAAATAAGCGTTTTCGTGGCCGGTGCGCTTGAACATATCGTCCAGTTGGCGCTGCATTTTTTCCCAGATGGCGTAGCCGTAGGGTTTGATGACCATGCAGCCGCGCACGGCCGAGTTTTCGGCCAGGCCGGCGCGCTTCACTAACTCGTTGTACCAAAGCGAATAATCTTCCTGGCGGGTAGGCAACTTTTTACTCATGGGAGGCATCTTAGGGGTAATTGAAAAAGTTCCCAGATTTGGTACAGGATTTGAATTGACCTTGGGGCACCGTTTCGGGGTCAAATTACGTTATTAAAGTGCGGACCTCCTTGCGGAAGGGCCTTGCGCGGGTGGCGGCAGTGACCAGCTTGTTTCTTCAGTCTTTATTGCTGTACTGCACCTGATTCCGAGCCGCTTCATCCCGCTTCCATCGGATAGTCCGTTACTTTACAGAAAGCCTTCCCATCCTTATCTTTTTTCCATCATGAAAAACCTGCTCACCGCCTGTTTGCCCGCTTTGGCCCTGTTTGCGCTGGGCGGCTGCGCGAGCACCTCGGGCCTCACATCGTCGGAAGACGACGGGGTATATTATTCCTCGAAGGACCGGACCACGGCCGTGGTCAGCACCGCGCCGGCCCCGACTGCCAACAGCGAGGAAGCCAACCCAGACTACAATGGCGGAAGCACCAGTTCGGCTTCAAACCGGCAGAATAACTCCGGCTCCGACCAGTATTACGACAACACGTACACCTACATGCGCGGCGTGCCTGGCTACAGCGGCACGTCGAGCTACTACGGCCCGGGCCTTAATTCCTACTCTCCCTACAGCCCTTACACCAGCCTGAGCTATGGCGGCGGCTATGCGTATGGCGGCGGGGCCTGCGGCTTTTCACCTTATGCCTACGGCGGCTACGACCCGTTCTACACCTCCCTTTATAGCCCGTTTGGCTACGGCGGCTATGGCTACGGCTCGGGCCTGAGCATCAGCTTTGGGTTTGGCCGCTCGTTTGGATATGGTGGCTACGGCGGTTACGGGTATAGCCCGTTTGGCTATGGCTACAGTCCGTTCGGCTACGGCTATGGCGGCTACGGTGGGTATGACCCATTTTATTACAGCAGCCCCTTTTATGGCGGCTACTATGGGCGTGGTGGCTACTATGGCAACAACTATTATGGCGGCTACAACAGCGGTTACTACAGCAACGGCGGCGACCGGGGCGTCCGCAACTACGGCAGCCACCGCACCGACCGCGCTTCGGATGGCCGGTACTCGTCGGGCCGGGCGGGCAACGGCAATGCACCGGGCGCTAACACCCCGGCCACGCCAAATGGCAGCGGCCGCACCCGCGATGAGCGTGTGATATCGAACGTACCTGAGTCGATGCCCATGGGCACAGCCGATGCCGTGGGTCGCACCCGTGGTGATGCCGTTTCGGCGTCGCCCGCCACGCAGCCAATGCGCACTAATGATGCCTACAACAAGCCCGGACGGATGGAAGATAGTGCCAACCCACGCTACCGCAACATGGACCAGTCCACGAATAACCGGCCAGCCATAGGCGCGGCACAACAGGACCAGGGCCAGATTATGAGCGACGGCAGCCGGAACCGCACGCGCACCGCCGAGGCCCTGCCACAAAACAATGGCCAGATGCAGCCACAATCGCAGGAGGGTCAGCGCCGGCGGGGTGGTTTCTTCCAAAACATTCTTGGGGAGCAGCCCGCGAACAACGGCGGGCAAGCCGCCGAGCAGCCGCGCCAGCGCACCTACGACCAACCGCAACAGCAACAGCGTACCTACCAGCAGCCGCAGCAGCAGCGCACTTACGAACAACCCCAACAGCGCACCTACGAGCAGCCGCAGCAGCGCACTTATGAGCAACCGCAGCAGCGCTCGTACAGCCAGCCTTCCTATTCAGCGCCGTCTGGCGGTGGTGGAGGAGGTGGCGGTGGTCGGGGCCGTGGTCGCGGTGAGTAAGGTATAGACTAAATTTCTGCAAAAATTTCCAGCGAGCCGGACCCAACGGTTGGCTCCCCTTCTTCCCACATCATGAAAAAACGGATATATTGGCTTAGCCTGGCCCTCGTAGCAGGGCAGGCCGGCCACGCCTTTGCCCAGGATGCCAGCGATGCCCTGCGCTATTCCCGCCTGCAATTCGGGGGCACGGCCCGTACCCAGGCCATTGGAGGAGCCAATGTGGCCTTGGGGGCCGACTTTGGCAACCTCACCAGCAACCCTGCCGGGCTGGGCCTGTTTCAGAAATCCGAGGTGCACCTGACGCCCGGCATTGGCATTGGCCAGAGCGACAGCCACGTTGACGGCAGCGCGGGCGCGGCCCAGAACGACACCAAGAACAGCTTCCACATAGGCAGTGCCGGCGCAGTATTTGCCAGCCGCCGGCCCGATGATGACCAGACCACCAACTGGCGGGGCGGGGCCTTTGCGCTGGGCTTCACCCGGCTGGCCGACTTCAACACGGCCTTGGGCTACAGCAATACCCTCAACACCCGCGTGGCGGGCAACTACACCCTGACTGGCGATGACCAGTCGTACCTGGCTTCGCTGCGCCGCACGGTAGGCTACAACGGCTACACCCAGGCCAGCGTCGACCGGCTGCGGGCGCAGGGGCAGTCCGGCAACTATTCCTCCCTTAATGGGCTGGCTTATGGGGCCTACCTGACCACCATTGCCAAAGACCGCAGCGGCAACGACATCGGCGTGGCCTCTACTACCCGCAAGGGGCCAATCGGGCAGGCGGAAAGCGTGATTTCGAAGGGCTCGGTTTCGCAGTTTGACCTGGGCTACGGGGCCAATTACCGCAACCGGCTTTACCTGGGCATCGGCGTGGGCATTGTGAGCTCGAACTTTACCCAGACCCGCAACTACACCGAAACCGAAACCGATGCCACCACCCACCTCAGCGACTATACGCTGCACGATGAACTGAAAACCAATGGCACCGGCCTCAACGCCCGCATCGGAGCCATTTACCGGGCCACGGATGCGCTGCGCATCGGCGCGTCTATCCAAACGCCCACGTTCATGCGCATGACCGACACCTATAATGCGGCCTTCACTACCACGTTCACGGCGCAGGGGAACGATGTGGTAGCGGCCTCGCTGCCCACGGGCCCGGTGGGCGTGAAGGTGCTCGACCAGGAATTTCCGCTCTATGCGTACACCATCACCACACCATTCCGGGCCAATGGCGGCGTGGCGTACACCATCGGCAAGCACGGCTTTGTGACGGGCGATGTGGAGTACGTGGGCTACGGCCAGGCCCGCCTGCACAACGATGCGCAGGACAGCAACGGCGACGACTATGCTTTCACTGCCGAAAACAGCGACATCCGCGCCAGCTACCGCAACACCGTCAACCTGCGTTTTGGGGCCGAGGGCCGCTTCGACATTTTCCGGGTGCGGGCCGGCTATGCCCGCTACGGCGACCCGTACAAAATCGACAACAGCAACGAGCGCGCCCAGAACTTTTACACCTTGGGGGCCGGCTTGCGGCAGGGCAATTTCTTCCTGGACCTGGCCGGCGTGTACACGTCCTACAACCAATATCACACGCCCTACAGCCTGGACGGCGACGAGCCGCTGGTGAAGGTGGACAACTCCCGCTTCACCACCAGCGTCACGGCCGGCATCACGTTCTAGTCAGGAATGCAAACAATACCAAAAAGGGCTGCTCCATACCGGAGCAGCCCTTTTTGTTAGCCCGCTACCTCGCACTATTTCTGCACCCGGACCACGCAGGTCAGCACCGGGGCCGAGCCCAGCACGAGGTCGGAAACCAGCAGCAGGCCGTAGCGCTCGGTGGTGCCTTCGGTGATTTTGAAGGCCAGCACCTGGCCTTTGGCCAGCGCGCCCGTGTAGAAAGGATTGGTGCCGAAGGCGTTGTTGTTGTTGTAGCCCGCCGGAAAATCAGCCGCCGCGGCTTCGGCAAACTGCGCGCTGGTGAGCGTGGTGGCGTGCAGGCCGGTGGCGTGGCGGGCGGTCCACACGGCGGGCAGCTGGCAGATGTTCGTATCGGTATTGGCGGGCGCTACCAGGCCCACGGTGGTGCCTGTGCCGCCGGCCACGCAAATCAGGTCCACCAGGTTTTGGTTGGCTTCTACGGTGCGCTCTTGGTTGAGCACCGCGTATTTGGGCAGCAGCAGGCCGTATTGCAGGTTGAGGAATACGCGGCTGCGGTCGCGCACGCCCCGGGCCACCACGGCCTGGCGCGGCACCGGCCGCAGCACCGCCGTGAAGCTGTGCAGGACGGCGGCCGAATCGGGCTTGCGGGCCGTGAGACGGTAGGCGCGGCTGGCCGTGGCCCCGGTCACGTCGGTGGCCGTGTATTGCCACAGCTCGGTGCCAGACGTGGCGCGGGCCGCAAACTGATTCACAAAAAGCGTTTCGCTGATGTCGTGGCCCCGGCTGCTGCCCAACTGGGGCTCAATCAGCGAGTCGAGGTAGATAATTTCCTTTTTATCGGGCGCGTTAGCGGGGTCGAAGGAAGCTAGGGGAGCCGGGTAGATGATGGGCCTGATGCCGGGGTCGTAGGTGACTTTGATGGTCAGGCGCTTGAGCTTGTTGTCGTTGCCCACGGCGTACACGCGGGTGGTGAGGGTGTCGTTCGGGTTCACCGTCTTGCTGCCCGAGGTCAGCGTAGAGATACCGACGAAATCGAGCTGAACCGGCCGGGCGGTTTTGGAACAGGCGGCCAGCAGCACGGGCAGGCAAAGCAACAGGAGGCGAAAACGCATAATGCAAAGGTAACGGGGGCCACGGCCTGCAACCTTGCTGCCGGCTCCTGTTACCTTTAACGTTCCGTTGCCGACCTTATTTCGATTTTGTTCTTATTCCTTATGCGTTTACGCTTTTTTGCGCTGGCGGCCCTGCTGGCCGCCAATGGCCCGGCCCTGGTGCCCGGCCTCACTCCCACCCTCGTTCACGCGCAGCAGAAGCTGCCCCTCACGCTGGAAGACATCTGGGCCAAGCCCACGTTCCGCTCGGCCTCGGTGCCGGGCTTCAACTGGATGAACGACGGCCGCTACTACTCGGCCCTGGAAAACGGCAGCTTGGTGCAGTACGAGGTGACCACCGGCAAAGCCGTGCAAACCCTGGTGCCCACCGCCGAATTGCAACTGGCCGGTGCGCCGCTAAACGTGGACGGCTACTCCTTCAACGCCAACGAGCAGAAAATCCTGTTCACGACGGGCACCGAGCCCATTTACCGGCGCAGCGCCCGCGCCAGCTACTATGTGTTCGACCGGGGCACCAAGAAGCTGACGCCGCTGAGCGCCGGCGGCAAGCAGGGCTACGCCACCTTCTCGCCCGATGGCCAGCGCGTGGCCTTCACCCGCGACAACAACGTGTATGTGACCGACCTGGGCACGATGCAGGAAACCGCCGTGACGACGAACGGCGTGAAAAACAACCTCATCAACGGCTCGGCCGATTGGGTGTACGAGGAGGAGTTTGGCTTCGCGCAGGGCTTTTTCTGGTCGCCGGACAGCAAGCAGATTGCCTTTTACACCTTCGACGAAAGCCAGGTGCCGGAGTACGACATGCAGGAATGGGGCGGGCTTTACCCCAAGGAATACCGCTTCAAATACCCCAAGGCCGGCGAGAAAAACTCCGTTGTGGGCGTGAGCAGCTACGACGTGGCCAGCGCCAAAACCACCAAGATGGACGTGGGCCCGGTGACTGACCAGTACATCCCGCGCCTGCAGTGGACGCGCGTGCCCAACACGCTCAGCATCCAGCGCCTGAACCGCTTGCAGAACAAGCTCGAAATCCTGCACGGCGATGCCAGCACCGGCAAAACCAAGGTGGTGCTCACGGATACCAACCCCGCCTACGTTGAAATAAACGACGATTTGAACTACCTCGAAGGCGGCAAGCAGTTCCTGTTCACCAGCGAGAAGGACGGCTACCAGCACCTCTACCTGCACGACATGGACGGCAAGCCGGTGCGCCAGCTCACGAAGGGCAATTGGGAGATTTCGGCCATCAACGGCTTCGATGCCAAGACCGGCAACGTGTACTACACCAGCACCGAAGGCTCGGCGTTGCAGCGTCACCTCTACCGCATCAACCTGAAGGGCGGCGACAAAAAGCGCATCAGCGAAGCCGGCAACGGCACCGATGTGGTGAACATGAGCCCCGACACCAAGTATTTCCTCAACGTGCATTCCTCGGCCGGCGTGCCCACGGTGACCAGCCTGCGCGAGGGCAGCACCGGCAAGCTGGTGAAAACCCTGGAAGACAACGCCAAGCTCAAGCAAACCCTGACGCAGTACGACCTCGGCAAGCTCGAATTCCTGACCTTCAAAACCAGCGAAGGCGTGGAGCTGAACGCCTGGATGATTAAGCCCAGCAACTTCGACCCCGCCAAGAAATACCCCGTGCTGATGCACGTATACGGCGGTCCCAGCTTCGGCACCAGCAGCACCCAGACGGTGCTCGACAACGCCGGCGGCGGCACCGCCTTCACCAACTACCTCTGGCACCAGATGCTGGCCGAGAAGGGCTACATCGTGGTTTCGGTGGAAAACCGGGGCACTTCGGGCCGGGGCTCGGCCTTCCGCAAGGCCACGTATGCCAACCTGGGCAAGCTCGAAACCATTGACCAGGGCGAGGGCGCGAAATACCTCGCCACCCTGCCCTACGTGGACAAGTCGCGCATCGGCATCTGGGGCTGGAGCTACGGCGGCTATATGACCTCGCTGGCCATGACCAAAAACGCCGACCTCTTCAAGATGGGCATCGCCGTGGCCCCGGTCACGAACTGGCGCTACTACGATACC
This sequence comes from Hymenobacter sp., assembly GCA_028288445.1. Lineage (GTDB taxonomy): Bacteria > Bacteroidota > Bacteroidia > Cytophagales > Hymenobacteraceae > Hymenobacter. The sequence goes on from JAQBNT010000129.1 coordinate 29,835, forward strand.
GTGTACACGGAGCGCTACCTCAAAACGCCCCAGGAAAACCCGGGCGGCTACGACGACAACTCGCCCGTGCAATTCGCCCAGAACCTGCGCGGCAAGTTCCTGCTCGTGCACGGCACCGGCGACGACAACGTGCATTTCCAGAACTCCATCGCCTTCGTCGATGCCCTCATCAAGGCCAACAAGGACTACCAGACGCTGTATTACCCCAACCGCAACCACGGCATCTCGGGCGGCAACACCCGCCTGCACCTCTACCGCCAAATGACGAATTTCGTGCTGCAGAACCTGTAGGGCCGTTTGGCCGGCATTTCCACCTTTTTATAAATAAAGTGCAACCGTAACTCAAAAAAATGCTTTGGATGAGTGTACGGGAGCTGTGGAGGAGTGTACGGGAGCTGTGGACGAGCCTACCAGCGCCGAGGATGGGTGTACCAGAGCTGTGGAGGAGTGAACGGGAGCTGTGGCAGACGCTACGGGAGCCGAGGGGAATGCTACGGGAGCAGCTGCCGCCGGTACGGGCCTGACGGCCAGGCTCACCAGCTTCGCGGTATTGCCTTATCGCCCACCTGTCATCCTGAGCAAAGCGAAGGACCTTATCACGTTAGAATAATTGCACCAGTGCAAGTCGTTCCAACGGGGTAAGGTCCTTCGCTTTGCTCAGGATGACAGGCGGTTTCTACCGCCGCGTGACCGGCGGTTAGCTTACCGGCGGGTGCCGCGCACCACCCGCGCCTTCCCGAACATATCGGGCAGCACGCGCACGTCCTCAAAGTCCTCCGGCGTGAGCAGGACGGCGGTTTCGGCTCCCAGGGCTTCGTTTATTTCCAGGTAAATGCTTCCGCCGGCGCGCAGCAGCAGCCGGCCTACTTCGGCCAGCCGGCGGTAGAACAGCAGCGGGTCGGCATCGGGCACGAACAGCGCGGTGGCGGGCTCCCAGGCCAGCACATTGTCGCGCATTTCGGGCCGCTCGCTTTCGCGCACGTAAGGCGGATTGCTCACCAGAATATCCAGCGAGCCGGGGGCGATTTCCGTGGGTAATCCCTTTAGAATATCTACCTGCTCAAACGCCACCTGGGGCGCAAAGCGGGCCCCATTGCGCCGGGCCACGGCCAGGGCTTCGGCTGAAATATCCACGGCCAGCACCTTGGCAGCGGGCAGCAGGCGGGCCAGCGCCAGGGCCAGGCAACCCGAGCCCGTGCCCACATCGAGCACGCGCAGGCCCGGCCGGGACGCTTGCTCCTGCTTGATGAGCTGCACTAATTCTTCGGTTTCGGGGCGTGGGATGAGGGTGGCGGGCGTCACTTCCAGCTCCATGTCGGCGAAGTAGGCGGTGCCCAGCACGTACTGCACCGGCTCGTGGGCCAGCAGGCGCGTTAGTAGCGGTTCCAGGGCGGCTTCGGCACCGGGCGCAACGGGTTGCTGGGCTTCCGTCATGCGCTTCAGGGCATCCATTTGCAGCAGGTGCTCCGCCACCAAAGCGGCAATGGCCTGGGCTTCGGGCGGGGGGTAGATGGCTTGCAGCGCCGTGGCAATGGAGGCGGTAAATTGGCGGACGTTCATTGCCCCAAAGGTAGCGCCGCGCCCCAGCGGCGGCCCGGCGCTTACCTTCGCGCCCATGGAAAACGATGATGCCCTGTTCATGCGCCGCGCCCTCGATTTGGCGCTGCTCGGCACCGGCTACGCCCGGCCCAACCCCCTGGTCGGCTGCGTTGTGACGCACGAAGGCCGCATCATCGGCGAAGGCTGGCACAAGCAATACGGTGGCCCCCACGCCGAAGTAAATGCCCTGGCTTCGGTAGAAGACCAGGAGCTGCTGAAAAAAAGCCGCGTTTACGTCACGCTGGAGCCCTGTGCCCACCACGGCAAAACCCCGCCCTGCGCCGATTTGCTCATTGCCAAAGGCGTGCCCGAGGTGGTGATTTGCAACGAGGACCCCTTCCCGCTGGTGGCCGGGCGCGGCATCGAGAAGCTGCGCGCCGCCGGCGTGCACGTCGAAACCGGCCTGCTGGCCGAGGAAGGCCGCTGGCTGAACCGGCGCTTCTTCACCTTTCACGAGAAAAAACGCCCCTATCTGGTGCTGAAATGGGCCGAAACGGCCGACGGCTTCCTGGCCGGGCGCTACTTCCAGCCGGTCCAGATTAGCTGCCCGCAGGCGGGCCTGCTCACCCACAAGTGGCGCACCGAGGAGCAGGGCATCCTGGTGGGCACGCGCACGGCCCTGCACGACAACCCCCGCCTGAGCGCCCGCGACTGGCCCGGGGCCCAGCCCACGCGCCTCGTCATCGACAAAAACCTGAGCCTGCCGCCCACCCATAACTTGCTCGACGGCTCGCAGCCCACCCTCATCTACACCTACCGCCAGCCCTACCACAAGGCCAACCTCGACCTCGTGCACCTCTCCGAAGCCGACGACCTCATGCCCCAGGTAATGGCCGACCTCTACCAGCGCCAGATACAATCGGTGCTCGTCGAAGGCGGCCCCACGGTGCTGAACGCGCTGATAAACGCCGGCATGTGGGACGAAATCCGGGTCTTCCGCTCGCCCATGAAGCTGGGCCAGGGCATCGCGGCCCCGCGCCTGGGCCACGCCGGCCTGCACGAACGCACGAACGTTGGCGTCGATGAGTTGTTCTGGTACGTGAATCAGTAGTGCGCACTGGCCGCACAGCGGGACGTGCATGTAATGCGCAAGCGCGCCTGACTATTAACCCACCATTCCCATCTCGCGGACTGAAAGCCCGCGCTACCATTATGGCTGAAACCCTCGCCCTCGACACCACGCTCACTAAAGCCGAGCAATACCGGCAACTGCTGCCCCAAATCGAAGCCCTCACCACCGGCGAGCCCGACCTCACGGCCAACCTCGCCAATACGGCCGCCGCGCTGCGCCAAGCATTCGGCTTTTTCTGGGTCGGTTTTTACCTCGTAAAAGGCGAAGAACTGGTCCTTGGCCCGTTCCAGGGCCCCATTGCTTGCACGCGCATCCGCCACGGCAAGGGCGTGTGCGGGGCCAGCTGGGCGCGGGCCGCAACCATCCTCGTGCCCGACGTGGAAGCCTTCCCCGGCCACATCGCCTGTAGCTCCGATTCCAAATCAGAAATCGTGGTGCCCATCCTCAAAAATGGCCAAGTCGTCGCCGTGCTCGATGTCGATAGCGACCAGCTCAACGATTTCGACCAAGACGACCAGGCCGCGCTGGAGCAGCTGATGCAGCTAACTGCGCGCTGGTTTTAAGGCTGCTGCTACGCGAAACCCTTCTCCACTCCCCAAGCCATGAAAAAGCACTTTCACTCCCTCGGCGACTGGCGTCGCAACGTATTGCTGCTGGCCGCTGCCAGCAGCCTGGGCCTCACACTGCCCGCCTGCTCCAGCAACGACAGCAGCACCGACGAAAACGGCGCTGAAGCTAGCTGGGGCGGCGAAACCTACAGCCAGGGCGTCATCACCGAAATGACCGAAGTGAAGCCCGACGAGTGGAAAGTGACGGCTGAGCGCCCCGCCGGCAAAGAAGAAGTAGCCGCCATTCTGCACCACCTCGATGGCAAAACCGACACCCTGCAAGGCCAGGCCCTGCAACGCCAGATGCAGGACTACAGCCGCCAAAACCCCGAAAACCACGTCCAGAACAGCAGCATGATGAACGTGCTGATGTGGAGCGGCATCGGTTTCATGGCCGGCCGCTACATGACGCCCAACCCCGGCTTCTACGCCAACCCCGGCGTGATGCAGCAAAACCAAAGTTGGCGCAACAACGTGGCCCGCGAGCGCCAGAGCGGCCGGGGCTTCTTCGGGCGCGGGTTCGCGGGCCGGAACGCTTCGCCCACGGCGGGCATTCAGGAAAGCCGCTCCACGTTGCGCGCCGCCCCACGCCCCAGCTTCCGCAGCAGCGCGCCGGCGGGACGCAGCAGCGGCTTCGGCAGCCGCGGCGGCTTCCGGGGTTTTGGCGGGTAGCGCCTATTTCAGTTAGATAAATGGCCGTCATGCTGAGCGCAGCCGAAGCATCTCTACCGCAGCAGTAATCCTATCGATTGAATTGCGTTGCGCGGTAGAGATGCTTCGGCTACGCTCAGCATGACGTTCCTCTATTCGTTCGGCCCCAAATAAGTTACATACAACCATGATAACCCTCCTGCCCCTCACCGGTGATGTATCGCCCGCCGTGCGCGGCCTGGGCTGGGAATGGGCCATCGAGGACGCCTGCCAGAACTACGTGGCCCGCGAGGCCGTGCAGCTGCCCGAAAACGAAGCCGAAACCCTGCTGCAAGCCGCCGACACGCTCTACGACATGCTGGTGCAGGCCATTCCCGATGCGCTGCCCGATAACTTCCTGCAACAGCTGGCCATTCCGCCCAATTTGTGGGAAGCCGTGCGCCACTCCTGGCACGACGAGCGGCACTGGCACCTCTACGGCCGCTTCGACCTGGCCCTGACTCCGGATGGCCCCAAGCTCCTGGAATTCAATGCCGACACCGCTACCAGCCTGCCCGAAACCATGGTGGTGCAGTGGGCCAGCCTAGTAGCCGCCGGCCAGGCCGAAGACGACCAACAGGCCAACGGCCTGTTCGAGTGCCTGGAAGACCAGTTCCGCCACTGGCGCGCCCTCAACAACGAGCTGCAGGCCACGCTCCTGCTCGTGCACCTGCCCGATAGCGCCGAGGACGAAGCCAACTGCACTACGCTGGCCGAAGCCGCCCGCACCGCCGGCTTCGCCGATACCTACGTGTGCTCGGTGGATGCCATGCGCGTGTCGGTGGCGGGTGAAGACCGGGGCGTGTGGGCCGAAACCGTACCGGGCCAGTGGCAGCGGTTCGACTTCCTGTTCAAACTGGTGCCGTGGGAAATCCTGGCCGAGGAAGAACCCGCCCTCACCGCCGACCTCACCGATTTGCTGCTCACCCGTAACGTGGTGGTGGCCAACCCGGCCTACGCCCTGCTGTTCCAGAGCAAAGCCCTGCTGGCGCACCTCTGGACTCCCTTCCCGCACCACCCGCTGCTGCTCGAAGCCAGCTTGCAGCCGCTGGCCGGCCACAGCGTGCGCAAGCCAGTTTTTGGCCGCGAAGGCCAGAACGTGGCCGAAATACAGCCCGACGGCAGCACTAGCATGGAAGTTCCGGGCGAGTTCGGCCAGCAGCCCCAACTCTACCAGCAGTGGGCCGAGTTGCCCACCGATGCCCAGGGCCGCCGCTACCAGGCCGGCGTGTTCTGGGCCGGCGAGGCCTGCGCCATCGGCTTCCGCCGCGATGCGGGCCTGATTACGAACCTATCAGAATTTGTGCCCCACCTGCTCGTTCCTCCCATCGACCCGATAGATTCGTTGCTGTAAGGACAAAAGAAAAAGGCCACTTCATAAGTGGACTTTTTCTTTTGTTAGAAATCCCACAAAATCCGTGGAATCCGAAAAATCGGGGCGAATCCGTGGTCAGACTTTCAACTGGCAAATCACGGTTTCGCCGCCTTTCACCTTCTGGCCCAGCTCCACTTTCACTTCGGTGTCAAGCGGCACAAACAAATCGACGCGCGAGCCGAACTTGATGAAGCCGAACTCCTCGCCCTGGCTCACTTCGTCGCCCTCGTTTACGTACCACACAATGCGGCGGGCCATGGCCCCGGCAATCTGCCGGAAGAGTACCAGCGGACCGGCATCGGACTCCACCACTACCGTGGTGCGCTCGTTCTGGGTGCTGCTTTTGGGGTGCCAGGCCACCAGGTAGTTGCCGGGGTGGTACTTGAAGTATTTCACCAGGCCCGAAATGGGGTTGCGCGTGACGTGCACGTTGATGGGCGACATGAAGATGCTGATTTGCTTGCGCTCATCCTCAAAATACTCGGGCTCGAACACGTTTTCAATTACCACCACCTTGCCATCGGCCGGGGCCAGCAGCAGGTCTTCGTGGGTGAACAGGTGCCGGAAGGGGCTGCGGAAGAACTGCAGAATCAGCAGAAAGATGATGACCGTGGCCCCGGCAAAGAGCCGGTTCACCAACTCCTGGCCCCGATTGAACTGAAACATGAGCAAATTGAGCGCCAGCAAAATCAGCAGCGTAACGAACAGAATGCGTCGTCCTTCTTTATGAATCTTCATATGGCACGGCTTGAAACGAACTCCCCGGCATGGCTTGCGCCGCCCTTTGGTTCAGGAATTCGGTTTCAGATGAAAAAGCTACTCAGCCGCGCAGAACCGGGGCCGACTGATGAGGTAAACAGTGTAAACGGAATATCCGGACAAAGGTCGCTACAGAAATCAGAAAGGCACGAACCGAGCGGCCCGTGCCTTTCCAGGAAGCAAGTACGGAAGAACGCCGAAAACATCTGCGCAATCCGTGAAATCTGTTTAAAATCTGGGCCTAGAAGCCGCCGCGGAACTTGTACGTCTGGGCCACTTTGTCGATGCTCACCACGTAGGCCGCGATGCGCATCGGGATTTTATATTTCTGGCTGGTCTGGTACACTTTCTCGAAGGCGTCGGCCATGATGCGGTCGGCGCGCTCGGTCACCATTTCCTCGGTCCATTTGAAGCCCTGGCGGTTCTGCACCCACTCGAAGTACGACACCGTGACGCCGCCCGAGTTGGCCAGAATGTCCGGCACCACCATGATGCCTTTTTCGTTGATAATCGGGTCGGCCGAGGCCGAGGTGGGGCCATTGGCGCCTTCCACGATGAGCTTGGCCTTGATGTCGCGGGCGTTGTGCTCGGTGATGACGTCCTCCACGGCGGCGGGCACCAGCACGTCCACGTCGCAGGTCAGCAGGTCGTCGGCATCCATGGTCGATGCGCCACTAAAGCCTTCGAGACGGCCGCTGTGGGCGTTTTTGTAGGCAATGGCTTCGTCGATGTTGATGCCGTTGTCGTTCCAGTAAGCGCCCGAAATGTCGCTCACGGCTTTAATTTTGAGACCTTTATCGAAGAGCAGCTTGGCGGCCCAGGAGCCCACGTTGCCAAAGCCTTGCACGGCGGCCGACACTTCCGTCGGCTTCAGGCCCAGCTTGCCCAGCGCGGCCAAAGTTGACACCATTACGCCGCGGCCGGTGGCCTCGGTGCGGCCCAGCGAGCCGCCCATTACCAGGGGCTTACCGGTTACCACGGCGGGCGAGGTAGCGCCCACGGTTTTCGAGAATTCGTCCATCAGCCACGCCATTTCGCGGGGACCGGTGCCCATGTCGGGGGCCGGGATGTCGCGGTCGGGGCCGAAAACGTCTTTCAGGGCCAGCGTGTAGGCGCGGGTGAGGCGCTCCAATTCGCCGGGGCTCATGGTGGTGGGGTCGCAGATGATGCCGCCCTTAGCCCCGCCGTAGGGGATGTCGACCACGGCGCACTTCCAGGTCATCCAGGCCGCGAGGGCCTTCACCTCGTCGAGGTGGACGTGCTTGTCGTAGCGGATGCCGCCTTTCGAGGGGCCGAGGATGGTGTTGTGAATCACGCGGTAGCCTTCGAACACGCGCAGTTTGCCATCGTCCATCGTCACGGGCAGGTTCACGATGACCTGCTTATCGGGCGCTTTGAGAACGTTGTAGGTTTCGTCATCAAGGCCGAGGATTTCGGCCGCGATGTTGAAACGCGACATCATGGATTCGAGCGGGTTTTCGCGGTCCATTATCGGAGCCGGCTCCTTGTACACAGTGTGAGCTGCCATTCGGGATGGGGGTTTAGGGATGGGGGTTGGGTGGGAATATGGGTACGGTTTCGCGCCGCAAAGGTATTGCTTTTGGCAGGATGAAGCAGGCAAATGCCCAAACGTTTGGGAAGCTTTCAAGTAGGCCTTGCCCCGCCTGGTTGGTAAAATTCATTAGGCTGGCGCGCAGCGCGGTAGTGCCCGGCATAAAATAACCAGGGCTCCCGCGCAACGCGGGAGCCCTGGTTATTTTATTTCCAAGGCCGTCGCTGAGGGCGGGGGCTCTGGTTATT
>JAQBNT010000296.1 GCA_028288445.1 Hymenobacter sp.
CTTCGGGTTGGTGTCGACTTCTTTCACCACGAGTATGATTTCTTCCTCGCGTGAATATTTTTCGCCTTCAGCTAGAAGCAGTAGATGAATTCCGTCTCCTGGTTCAGTGCCTCTTCCATCATCGTTAAAGTTCAAAAGTTTTTTTCCTTGCTTGATTGAGCCGTTCTTATGATAAACGGCATGGACGACGGAGCATCGTAGCTTGATGAATCCCGCCACGACTTGTCCCGTCGCAGTATGGGAACCAGATGTGGTTTCGGCTTCGACAAAAGTGCAGCGCTCCTTAGGCTGGTAATCGGCATTGTAATCAAGGAATAGTTTCTGGTCGTAGTCGACAGGCCTGTTGATGGATACCCATGACCAGGAGGGTGCCCTCCATGTTGGGTCGGAAGGGTCGCTACTAGGATTTGGGTCAGATTCAAATTTTTCCCAGTCGTTCGCCCGATACCAGAGCAAGTCGAAAATGAGTGAGTGTTCCCAAAGCCCAGCCAGATACTTTTGATGAGTGGTTTGGCGCATCTGATCAGCCAAACCAGCCAAGGCGGGAAGCTTGTCGGAGGAGAAGGTCAGCTTCCGCCTAGAATACTCTATAACGATCTTTCGCCACATCATTGCCGTATCAGGGTATTCAGTTTTGACTGGACTGATGAGCGTGTCATAAACCTCCCGCTTCTCAACCATATCGATCACGCCTCTATAAGTCCCATTGCATTCGCATCGTTTCTCCTGAAAACAGTCATACACGACCTCATTGAGTGCGAAATGTAGAACGCGGGGCGCAGGCATTCGTTCTTGATAAGCCCAAGCTCGAGTTATGAGCGGTGCGATGCTTCGCCCGTGGAGGGAATTCTGGTATGCAGCTGAATTGTTGAAGTGGTGGATCATTTGGAAGTTGACAGTCTGGAAAGTTGTTCGCTCATTTACCGAGAGGAACCCCTCATGTGGACCACTGGAGGATGTCGCTGCAATAGTAATATAAGAATTGCGATATATATCCGCCATCCTGCCAGATTCTCTCTCCCAGTCGTCGGAATCTTTCTGAATGATACATAAGCTGTCGATCCAGAGATATCGGATTCTCAAGTGTCGTGCAATCTCTACTGCATGCTGAAAAGTTAGCGGCAGTTTACTTGTGGATATTCCGTTCTTGTGGGCTCGAATGTTTCGCCTGGTTGTCATCAGGAACGGCCTCGTGCCCCAGCAGTAACTGAGACACATGTATCGAGCATCTTTACTATGTGGCTCGCGGAGAAAGACCTTGTCAGGATGCTCAATTCCGACATCCAGGATTCTGGTGGGTAGAGGTGTGTTGTGCGTCACAGGGCATCAGGGATGATCCTCCCAGTCACGGAGCCAGTCCGCTTCCAAGCGCAACGTGGCTTTGGATCGAGTGCCTTCAAGCGACGGGAGATTGACAGCCTGAAGGCCCCAGGGATTGCTCAATCCTGCCAGCTCGATCAGTGTCGGAGACTTTCGGGTTTCAGCAGAGCAAGGACAATTGACCTACCATCGCGTGCCATAATTAGCATTGAACGAGAGCTCTGCTGCAGCATCAGCCATTGAACCTGGTCACCATCAATAACGTGCCTGTCGAGAACAATTCCATGTCCGTTGAAACCTGAAAGGCGGGCTCGAGCTTCCTGTAGTATTACACATCCAGCACATCCAAGTTTTGAATAACCTTCGGGATATGGATCCGATCCAAAGGGCGGTCTCGTGAGAATTGAAGATGGCTCGTCTCGTATTTTCATACAATCTTCATAGAGCTTCGACAATGCTGATATCAGCTCGTTGTCCTCCGTCTCTACACCGGTTACTGCAGGCACCGGTTCCGTTGGTGGCCAGAGATATGCGAAAATATCTGACAGGTATTTCATAGCAGTGAGCCAGTCAAAGACCGTCTGCGAGTGACCGACAACCTTCAGCCTCCAACGCTGGCGTAGCGAGGCAATCAAAAGGCTTGCAGAGCCTGGCTTGATTGATTCGATGCTTCTGAAGACGACTGACGATGAATGCAACTATGCGGTGAACGCTGGCTTCGAGGAGCGACGTTGAGGCTAGCCGCGGCAGCGCTAGCGGCCGCTTATCGCGGGCTAACCTTCCTCGACAAAAGTCCAAATATAGATATGCCAAGCGCTGATGACAGTCGTGTAGAGCGCTTCCATTGACGCGTTCCTACCAAACGGCCTCATCGTTCCTGAAACCAATATCATGTTTGTATTCATAGAATGATGGCCGAAGAAGAGCCATCCCAGACGAGCGCCCCACTCAAGCCGGCCGGTCCATGGGCCACACGCTCGGGCTGCTCGACCTGGATTCATCCGACATGTTCTGCTTCGAATCGTTCACGACCAAGATCTGGTGCTACTTTAAGCAAACTCCTTGGTACGAACCGCAAGAATGAGATTTGAAGCCCATTATTTCAGGCCAAAACGGCAGATGCCGATATCGACACGTCGGCGCTAATGCACGCCGTCTCCGCCCCGCTTCCGTCGAGACTTCACTTCCTCATTCTCGTCGCTATTCCAGAGTATTTGTTTGGATCAAACGACCATTGTTGTTGTCCGTTAGGAATCGCCTTCGTCGAAGTTTCGGCCTCGTACTCGATAGGCCTTAAAGACCGTCAGAGAGATCCGCATTCTGCAGCCTCGGGCGGTAATCATGCTCTGTCAACTGTGCCGCAGGGTTTTGGACAATGCTCCACGCCCGACGATCGAGTGGAAATACACTGGCGATGATAAGATTGAGCATCATCGAAGTCTAGACTCACTGCTAGATTCCATTGCACGGGGTTGTCAGTTGTGCCACGTCGGTTGGGCTGCGTTACAGAAGAAAGATCCGAGGCTGGAACAAAGTACAGTCGACTTATTCGAGTTGGCATGCGAATTTGACGTTTCAGCTACTCTGGAACTCTACGTCATATTTCAATTTGAGTGGCATACATTGGGCGATGAAATGTTATATGGTTCAGTAAAGTTTACTCTAGGAGGATCCAGTAAGATTACTTTCGATGCTTCCAACAGAATCAGGCTGACCAATCAGGGAGGCATCGCCAGACATCATTTGTTGTCGATTCTTACACCGGGTCTTCTCAGACTTGGGAGTTCATTCAGGAATGCTCACGCATATGCTCCGAGCAACATTTTGAGTGTAGTTCAAAAGGTCTCACAGCCTGGAAGCCAACCCGATTGCTGGATCTTGCGCCTGAAGACCAGCC
>JAQBNT010000172.1 GCA_028288445.1 Hymenobacter sp.
GCCCCGCCCGGCCCGGGAGCCGACTACGCCGAGCCCACCGGCCGCCTCACGCTCTGGCTGGCCCACCCCGCCGCGCCCCTCGAAAAAGCCCTGGCGCGGGTACGCCGGACGCTGGCGCTGGGCCTGCTGGGCAGCGCGGCACTGGCCGGCGCGCTGGCACTGCTGGTGGCGGGCGTGGTGCTGCGGCCCCTGCGGCGCATGGCCGCGCAGGCCCGCCGCATTCAGCAGGCCACCGATATTGCGCCCCTGCCCGTGCCCGACACCGGCGACGAGGTGCAGGAGCTGGCCGAAACCCTGAACCAGCTGCTGGCCCGCCTGCGCGGCCAAGCCACGGCCCAGGCTAATTTTCTGGCTGCGGCGGCCCACGAGCTGCGCACGCCCCTGGCCACCCTGCAAACCGGCCTCGACGTGAGCGGGCGCGACCCCGCCCTGCCGCCCGCTACCCGCGCCGCCCTGGCCGGTCACGATGCCGAGCTGGCCCGCCTGGGCCGCCTCGTGGATGATTTCCTGCTGGTGGGCCGCCTCGGCAACGGGGCTGACATGCCCATAAACCGCAGCCCCGTAGCGCTTGATGAATTGCTGCTGGTGCTGGCCGACCGCGAGCTGCCGCGCTTCCGGGCGGCGGGCCGCACGCTCACCATCGAACTACCCGCTGATGACGCGCCCACGGCCGCCCTCACCGCCGAAACCGATGCTGACCAGCTCACTACTTTGCTTTTGAATTTACTGGACAACGCCCGCAAGCACGCCCGGCCCGGCACCGGCGTGACGCTGCGCCTGCATACCGCTACAACGTCCCACGGCCCCGTTATCAGCGTCGAAAACGAGTTGGCGGCCCCGCTTGGTGAGCATCTGGCCCAGCTCACCACCGCCTGGTACCAGGCCGACCCGCTGGCCCCCGGCACCGGCCTGGGCCTCTGGATTGCCGGGCGGCTGGCCCACGGCCTGGGCTTGCAGCTGGAGTTTCGGGAGCAGCAGGAGCGGCTGGTAGTGACGGTAAGTTTCCCGGCGTAGCGTTCGGTGCCGACCTTTGGAGCCCGTGTTTCTTATCCTTTTGCGCCCATGAACATCCTGCTGGTTGAAGACGACCCCCGGCTTTCGGCCCTCATCAAGCGGGGGTTGGAGGAAGAGCAGCTGACCGTGACCGTGGCCGCCGACGGCGAGCGCGGCCAGGAGCTGGCCCTCGCCCACCCGTTCGACCTCATTATTCTTGACGTGATTCTGCCCCACCGCAGCGGGCTGGAAGTGCTGGCCGCCATCCGGGCGCAGGATGCGCGGGTGCCGGTGCTGCTGCTCACCGCCCTGGGCACCACTACAGACAAGCTCCAGGGCTTCGGCAACGGGGCCGATGACTACCTGGTCAAACCCTTCGATTTTGCGGAGCTGGTGGCGCGGGTGGGGGCCCTCACGCGGCGCGGCGGCGGGCAGCCCCAAAGTGCCCGCCTGGCCTTTGCCGATGTGCTGATGGACACCGCCAGCCGCACCGTGACGCGGGCCGGCCAGCCGCTGCGCCTCACCAGCCGCGAGTTCAACCTGCTGGAATTGCTGCTGCGCCACCCCGGCCGCGTGCTGAGCCGGGGCGAAATCGCAGAGCACGGCTGGGACGAATCCTTCGACGCGGGCAGCAACGTGATTGACGTGTACGTGAGCTATTTGCGCAAAAAGGTGGACCACGGCTTTCCCACCAAGCTCATTCATACCGTGACGGGCGCGGGCTACGTGCTGCGGCAGGAGTAGCTTTCAGCAGAAAGCAGGAGCTTACCCTAGGCGCTGCTGGTTGTCTTAAAAATAAAAGGTAATCCGTGAAAAACGGGAATAAATTACTGAAAACCAGAGATTGGGCTTTGAAAAACAGAAATGAGGCTCTGAAAAGCAGAGACCAGGCCCTGAAAAACAGAGCCGAATCAGTAAAGTCAAGTAGCTGACCTCTGTAATTCTTAAACCGATTACTGAAAATCCCCAACCCCCACCCCATGACCATTCGCAACCGCCTGACCTGGCTCTTCGTGGGCGTGGTGGCCTTCATTCTGCTGGGGGTGCTCACCACGGCGTTTCTGTTGCAGGCCGATTACAGCCGACGCGAATTCCGGCAGCGGCTGCGCGACCGGGCTGAGGTGGCGGCCTACATCTTTTTGGAAAAGGACGAACTGCGCAGCTCCGCGTTTCAGGAGTTTCAGAAGCGCTACCAGCGCACGCTCACCGAGGAAATCATTCAGCTGTATGATGCTAAGGGCGAGGTGCGCTTCGTGCGCGAGGATGCCCGGCTAGAGGTACCACCCGACGTTCTGGCCCGTATCAAAGAAGGTCACGAGGAGTATTTTGAGGATGGCACCCGTGAGGCGGTGGGCATTTTCTACCGCGACAACCAGGGCCAGTACGTGGTGGTGGCCGGGGCCGAAAACATCCGCGGCGAAGCCCGTTTGCAATACCTGGCCACGATTCTGGCGACGGTATTCGTACTGAGTCTGCTGCTGATTTACGGGGCCGGGCGGCTGTTTGCGGGGCGGGCACTGGCCCCCATCGCCGCCCTGAATGACCAGATGGACCGCATCTCGGCCCACGACCTGCACCGGCGCGTGGCCGAAAACCTCTCGGGCCGCGAGCAGGATGAGCTCTCGCGCCTGGCCCACACCTTCAACCGCCTGCTTGACCGCCTCGAAAGCAGCTTCGACGGCCAGCGCGCCTTCGTGCGCAACGCCTCGCACGAGCTGCGCACGCCGCTGGCCGCCAGCATTGGCGAGGCCCAGCTGGCCCTGGCCCGCGAGCGCGAGCCCGCCGCCTACCGCGCCGCCCTGCACGCGCTGCTCACCGACCTCACCCAGCTCAACGCCCTACTCAACCACCTGCTGGAGCTGGCCCAGGCCGAAACCCCGCTGCCCGAGCACGACACCCGCATCCGCGTCGACGAGCTGCTGGCCGAGGCCTGCGCGGCCATCGCCCCCACCCAGCGCCCGCGCCTGCACCTGCACACCGGCCGCCTCCCTGCCGAGCCCGAGCAGCTGGAACTCACCGGCAACCGCGCCCTGCTCAGCCGCGCCCTCATCAACCTGCTCGAAAACGCCCTGAAATATTCGGAGCCCCAACCCGTGGCCGTCGACCTTGAATACGAGCCCGGCGGCGTACTGCTACGCATCCGCGACGAAGGCATCGGCATTGCGGAAGCGGATTTATCGCAGGTGTTCCAGCCCTTTTTCCGGGCCGGCAATGCGCGGCCGGTGGCCGGCCACGGCGTGGGCCTGCCGCTGGCCCGCAAAATCATCGAGCAGCACGGCGGGGAATTGGAGCTGACTTCGCGGCTGGGCCACGGCACCGCCGCGCTGGTACGCCTGCCCACGGCGTAACCACGTAGCGCGGACTTTTAGTCCGCGAGTTCACAATATTGGAACGGAGGCACATGGCTGAAACTCGCGGACTCGCAGAGTCCGCATTACGTTTTTCTAATCGTATTCTAATGACATGCCGGTAGCCTTGCAGCAGATTCACCAACTGCTGCACTACCATGAACCTACCAAACCAGTTTCACCACCGCAAAAACGCCCTGGCTTTTACGGCCGTACTCGGGCTCCTATTCTTTACCGCCTGCACTCCCTCCGATGCGGATGCCCTGAACGAGCCCGCGCCCCAGGTCGTCGTCACTGCATCAAAAACCTCTGCCGAAGCCGCCCCGGAAGAGCTGGTACTAAGCGGCGAAATCGCGGCTGATGCGAACCGCACGGCGCGCGTGTTTCCCAGAGTGGGCGGGCAGGTGCTGCGCGTGGGCGTGGACTTAGGCGATGAAGTGAAACAGGGCCAGACGCTGGCCGTGCTGCGAAGCCGCGAAATTGCCGAGCTGCAAAACCAAAGCACTGCCGGCACCGCCGACCTGGCCGTGGCCCGCAAGAACCTGGCCGTAGCTGAAGAACTGTTTCAAAACGGCCTCGCGGCCGGGCAGGACGTGTTCAAGGCCCGCGCCGAGCTGGCCCGCGCCACCGGCACCGCCACCCGCAACCATCGCCAGCTCGACACCTACGGCATGGCCCAGGGCGGGCAGTATGAGCTGAAAGCGCCGGTAGCGGGCTACGTTATCGAGAAAAACGTGGTAACCGGCCTGCGCTTCAACGCCACCGATATGCCGGCCGCCTTCATCGTGGCCAACCTGGATAGCGTGTGGGTGATGGCCAACGTGTTTGAGTCGGACCTGACCAAGGTACACCGGGGCCAGGCCGTCGAAATCACCACCCTGAGCTACCCCGACCAGCCCCTGCAAGGCCGCATCGACCAGTTGTTCCACGTCCTAGACCACGACAGCAAGGTGATGAAGGTGCGTTGCACGCTGCCCAACCCCGGCCACCTGCTCAAACCCGGCATGCACGCCCAGGTGCGTGTGCTGGCAGCTTCCACCAAGTAAGCGCGGCATGGCTATTCTCATCATCGAAGCCCACGAGCAGCGGCGCAATGCCGTGCAGCGGTTTTTGCAGCGCGCCGGCTATGTCACCGACCTCGCCCCCACCCTAGCGGCCGCCACTGCCCGGCTGGCTGCCCGCTCCTACGAATTCGTGCTGCTGGCCCAGACCCTGCCCGACGGCGACGGCCTGATGCTGTTGCACGAAGCCCAGCGGCGCGGCTCCCGGGCGGCCTTTATTCTGTTGATGGCCACTGATGCGGTGCAGGACCGCCTGCACGGCTTCGCCGCCGGGGCTGATGACTGCGTGGCTCGCTCCACGTCGCTGCTGGAGCTGGAGCGGCGGCTGCGCAGCATTGCCCGGCAGCGGTTTGGGCGGCCCCGGCCGCGCATCCGCTTCGGGGCGGGGTTTGAGCTGGATTTGGCCGCCCGCCGCCTGCGCCACGGCTCAGAGGCCGTGGATTTGAGCCGTTCGCAGTTCGACCTGCTGCATCACTTGCTGCGGCACCGGGGCCAGCCCCTCACCCGCGAGCAACTGGGCGCACACATTGGCAAAGGCCCCGACGGCTCCAACTACATCGACGTGCACATTATGAACGTGCGCAAGGCCCTGGCCCGCTTCGCCCCGCCCGATTTCCTGCAAACCGTGCGCGGCATCGGCTACCAGGCGGCGTAAAATTGTCATTCCGACGCAGGAGGAATCTGGAAAAAAATGTGCAGACAGATTTTTCCAGATTCCTCCTGCGTCGGAATGACAATTCTTACTAATCCAGGAGCAAACCCGCCGCCCATTCATCCCGCAAAAACCCCACGGCCCGGCCCGGCGTACCAGCGGCAGCAGCGCAGTTCCCGGCGCTGGCTGTTACTTGCCTCTATGCGTCACTTCTGCACTCGTTTACCGCTGGCTTTGCTGCTGGCGGCGCTTTCTATTTTCACTGTTTCGGCCCAGAAAGTGGGCCTCGTCCTCAGCGGCGGTGGGGCTAAGGGCCTGGCCCACGTAGGCGTGCTGCGGCAGCTGGAAAAAAACCACATTCCAATCGATTACATCGTAGGCACGAGCATGGGTGCCGTAATTGGCGGCATGTACTCGGCCGGCTACTCGCCCGATGAGATTGAGCAGATTGTGCTCAGCCCCGAGTTTCAGCGCTGGACGTCGGGCAAGCCCTTGGAAAGCAAAACATTCAATTTCCTCACGGCCGAACCCTCGCCCTCGGCCCTGCGCCTGGGCATCGCCATCGATTCCACGTTCAAGGCCCGTATCAGCACCAACCTGGTGAATGATTTGAACCTGAATCTGGCCCTGGCGCGGCTGTTAGCTCCGGCATCGGCCAGCAGCAACTACAACTTCGATAACCTGTTTGTACCCTTCCGCTGCATGGCCTCAGAGGTATTTACGCGGCAGGTGGTGGAGCAAAAAAGCGGGTCATTGTCCGACGCCATTCGCAACTCAATGTCGTTTCCGCTGGCGTTCCGGCCCATTCGCAACCTCGACGGCAAGTATTACTACGACGGCGCGGTGTACGACAACTTCCCCACCAACACGATGAAAAAAACCTTCGCCCCGGACATCATCATCGGGGTGAACGTGGGCGATGTAGCTTTCAAAAAATACCCCAAAAACGACGATGCGCTGCTGGCCAGCACCGTGGCCTTCCTCGGCACCAGCGTGGCCGACACCGGCAGCGTGGGCAAAAACGGCATCTACATTCAGCCCGATTTGGACGGGATGGGCGTGGGTGATTTCGACCGCGTGAAAGATTTCATCGCCGAAGGCGACACGGCCGCCCGCCGCAGCATGGAAAAGATAAAGGCCCGCATCGGCCGGCGCGTGGACTCGACGAGTCTGCAACAGCGGCGGCTGGCCTTCCAGGGCCTGGCTCCCAAGCCGCGCTTTATTGAGGTGAAAGTGAACGGCCTGCGGCCCGACCAGAACGAGTACGCCGCCCGCTTCTTCCCGCGCTCGGGCCGCGAATATTCGCTCGATGACATTGAGGAAGGCTACTACCGCCTGGCCTCGGACGACTATTTCAAGAACATCTACCCGCGCATTCGCTACGACGCGGCGCGTAAAGGCTACATTTTCAGCGTTGATGCCCAGCGCAACAACAACGTGAGCACCGAAGTGGGCTTCGTGCTCAGCAACCGGCCCATCGACAACCTGTTTTTCGGGCTCGAATTCCGCTACCTGCGCCGGCTGCTCTACACCGCCTCGGCCGACGTGAGCCTGGGCCGCTTCTACAACGGGGCGCACGGTTCGTTCCGCATCAACGTGCCGGCCAAGCTACCTTTTTACATCGAGCCCGAGGTGATTTATAACCAATGGGACTACCAGAACACGGGGGGCATTCTGGGGCGCAACGTGCTCAACACTCAGGTGAAGCAGCAGGACACCAAGCTCGGCGGGCAGTTCGGCGTCAGCCCCAACTACCGCAGCCGGCTGCTGCTCGACGTGGGCGCGTTC
>JAQBNT010000232.1 GCA_028288445.1 Hymenobacter sp.
CGCCCGCTGGGCCGCCGCCCTGCCCGCCCTGCTGCCCGCCGCCGAGGGCACCCCTGCCGGGCACGGCTCCGCGCCCGCGCCTTCCGACCCGGCTGCCCAGGCCCTGGCCGTCGCCCTCGCCCAGGCCGCCGACTCCGAAGACCCCACTCGTGCCCGCGACCACGCCCGCTGGCTGCGGGGCTGGCTGGCCGCCCGCGCCCGCCCCCTCACCCCGGCCGAGGCCACCCACTGCCACCGCCTGCACGCCCAGGCCGCCGGCCTGCAAGCCGAAGCCGCCGCCCTGGCCGCAGCGCTGGAGCCGCCCGCCGCCGCCTGAAGCCGGGCAAACAAGTCTGCTGGGCAAGTGCCGTCAGCACCCGTCTGTCATGCCGTTAGCACCCATCTCTCATCCTGAGCTTGTGAAGGCGATTGTCACGTCAGCGTAGTTTGCGGCAATCATTAGCAAACAGCCGCAGTAATTCCCTTAGCAAACTCAGGATGACAGCGCTTTGGGTTTTCGAATCACCGATTTTAATTTAAATAAATACTAAAAAAACGGACAAGGTAAAAGCTAAGGAATTTAGTCATACATTTGGTGCCTAACCAACCCTTTTTCCAACCCTTTTACCCATTGTTGCCATGAATCCCGATTACTCCTTTCTCACCACCTGGGCCGAGTGCGACGCCGCCAAGGCCGACGTTGAATTTGAGCTGAAAACCTTCAGCTACCGCGACACCGGCCTCGACCTGGCCGGCGAGCGGGCCACCCGCAGCAAGACCGCCGGCGCGGCCGCCCTCGCCAAAAAAGACGTCGAAATCCTCGTGGCCCAGGGCCAGGCCGCCGTGGCCGGCCTCTCGGCCCAGCAGCAGGAAGACGCCGACGATGCCGTGGAGCTGCTCCAGGCCCAGCGCAAGAAAATCGCGAAAAGCAACCGCGTCAGCGCCGGCACCGACCGCTTCCTGGCCACCGTGGACGCTGCCCAGGTCCAGGGCCAGGTCGACGTGCTCACGGATGCGCTCAAAGGCATCGCCGACCGTCGCACCGACCTGCTGGCCTAGCCGCGCCCTGGTTCCGAACCTGCAAAAAAGCCCCCGGCACCATGTGCCGGGGGCTTTTTTGCGTTTGGGGGTAACGGGGCAGTATACCCCCCTACATCGTTCGACCCCGAAACCGCCTGAAAGGCATTACCTCATCCATAACCTTCTAGCACCTGCCAAGTATAGCGTATTGGCTATGTGTGTGACCCGGCACCTCGCCGTGCCTTGCCATCGGGTCAATACTTCACCCCAAACCCCATTCGCATGAGACGTTTTTTAACTCCGTTGCTGGTCGTGGGAATCCTGTTGCTGGCCGCCCCGCGCGGCTACACCCAAACCGCCGACCGCAAAACCGCCGTTAGCCTCTTCGGCAGCGCCTCCCAGTACAAGGGCAGCCTGGGCGAGGATTTCTGGAAGTGGGACCGCAACCGTTACGGCGGCGGCATCGGCCTCAGCCGCTACCTCACCCCGGGCCTCGACCTGGGCCTGCAAGGCAGCTACGTGAAGCTCGAAGGCTCCCAAAGCGCGGCCACCAATTTCAGCACCAAGGTCACCAGTGTGAATCTGGCCCTGAAGCTGAAGCTCAACAACGGCTGGGCCATCAAGGAGGATGCCGTGGTGCAGCCCTACCTGCTGGCCTCGCCGGGCCTGGCCTTCACCGACCGTACCGGCGTGGTGCGCGGCGCTTCCGTCAATGACAAGGCCACCTACTTCGACCTGTTCGGGGCGGCCGGCATCAACTTCCAGGTCAGCGAGGGCTTCGGGATTTTCATCCAGACCGGCCAGCACATTCCCCTGAATGCGAATTTCGACGGCGAGCCCATCCGCGATGATGATAAGTTTGACGACCGGTACCTCCAGCACACCGCGGGCGTGACCATCGCCTTCGGCAAGCCCAAAGACACCGATGCCGACGGCGTGCCCGACCGCAAAGACAAGTGCCCCAACACGCCCGCTGGCGTGGCCGTGGACCCCACCGGCTGCCCCCTCGATGGCGACGCCGACGGCGTGCCCGACTACCAGGACAAGTGCCCCACCGAAAAAGGCCTCGCAACGCTCGAAGGCTGCCCCGACCGTGACGGCGACGGCGTGCGCGACGGCGACGACGCCTGCCCCGACCAGCCCGGCACGGCCGCCCTGCGCGGCTGCCCCGACACCGACGGCGACGGCATCCCCGACAACGTAGACAAGTGCCCCGGCACGCCCGCTGGCACCCAGGTAGATGCCAGCGGCTGCCCCGTAGTGCTCGACCAGGACAAGGACGGCGTCCTCGACCCCGCCGATAAGTGCCCCGACACCCCCGCCGGTGCCCGTGTCGACTCGGTGGGCTGCCCGTTGGCCATCGACCCCGGCACGCTGAAACTGCAGCAGCCCATCCGCTTCCGGACCAACAGCACGATTATCGAGCGCAGCTCCTACCCCAAGGCCAACCGCATTGCGGCCGCCATGAAAGCCCACCCCGATTATCAGCTCCGCATCATCGGCCACGCCGACAGCCGCGGCACCGATGAGTTCAACCAGGCCCTGTCCCTGCGCCGCGCCGAAGCCGTGAAACGCTATTTCACCAACAAGGGCGTCGAATCCGAGCGCGTGATAACCGAAGGCCGGGGCGAAAGCGAGCCCGCCGCGCCCAATACCACACCGGCCGGCATGTCGAAAAACCGCCGGGTTGAGTTCAAGTTCGAGTACACCCCCGCGCCAGCGTCCACGCCCTTGCCCTAATTGGCAGGTTTGGGAGAATGAAAAAAAGCGCCTCACCGCATTGGTGGGGCACTTTTTTGTGGGACTATTTTGTCGTGATAAAACAAGAACGTCATGCTTCGACTTCGCGGACGCTAGAAGGAGCATGACGTTCTTACTCTGTGCGGTTCCTCCGGCTACCCCGGTTCCTCTAGTTTTGCTGCCGGGGCTTGCAGCTGCAACCATTTATCCACCGCCACGGCCAGCAGCGCGCCGGCCACCGGCCCCACCACATATACCCACCAATCCGTCCAGATGCCGCTGAACAGCGCTGGGGCCAGCGAGCGGGCCGGGTTCATGGATGCGCCCGTGAGCGGCCCGGCTACCAGCGCCTCCAGCGCCACCGTCACGCTGATGGCCAGTCCCGCCAGCATTCCCACTTCCTTCGATCCCGAGGTGACCCGAAAAATCACCAGCATCAGCCAGAAGGTGAGGAAGGTTTCGATGCCCAGCGCCTGCCAGATGCCGTGGGCCGGCAGCGTGGCCCCGAGGTGGGAGCCCGGCCCGGCCACGCCCAGCACCGCCCAGCTGCCCAGCGCCGCGCCCGCCAGCTGCGCCAGCACGTATGGCAGCACCCGCCGCCCCGGAAACCGCCCCATCGCCCAGAAGGCCACCGTCACGGCCGGGTTCACGTGTGCGCCGCTGGTTTCGCCCAGGCTCTGGATAATGATGAACACCACCAGTCCGAAGGCCGCTGCCACGCCACCGTGCCCCAGCGCGTGCGTCTGGGCATCGACCACGGCCGCCCCGGTCCCGAAAATCAACAGAATGGCCGTGCCCAGCACCTCGGCCAGCAGGCAGGTTCGGAGAGTGGGTTGCATCAGGCGACGGCCGTATCGGTAGCGCCCACCACGGCGCTGCGGCGCTCCAGCAGCAGGGTATCGTGCCACACCCCGCGCAGCTGCCCGATGCGCTCGCGCCGCCCCACCTGCCGGAAGCCCACGGCTTCGTGCAGCCGCACGCTGGCCGCGTTTTCGGGGAAAATGCCGGCCTGCAAAGTCCACAGGTCGTTTTGCTCCGATTCGGTCACCAGCGCCTTCATCAGGGCCAGGCCCACGCCGCGCCCACGGGCGGCGGCCCCCACATACACGCTCACCTCGGCCACGCCCGCATACACGCAGCGCCCCGAAACCGGCGAGAGGGCCGCCCAGCCTAGCGCCTGGCCGTTTTCATCGGTGGCTACCAAGCGGCAGGCAGACAGGTGGCCGGTATCCCAGGCCTCCCAGGTGGGCAGCTCGGTGGCGAAGGTGGCAGTGCCGGTGGCCATGCCCTCGGCGTAGATGGCGCGCACGGCCGGCCAGTGCGTGGCCGTGAGGGGAAGTATGCTCATGGATAGGGACGTGGTAAAAGGTGTTTTCAGAACGTCATACTCCATCTAGCGTCCGCGAAGTCAAAGCATCTCTACCGCAATAGTAATTCATTTACTTGCTCGGTAAAGGTGCTTCGACTTCGTTCAGCATGATGTTTTAAAAGGGTGTTACCCCTAAAACTCCGCCCGCACAAAGTCCTGCGCGTACGCCTTCACCTGGTCGCGCACGCCACGGAACTGCGCCATGATTTCCTCCTCGCTGCCAGTGGCTTTAGCAGGGTCAGGGAAATTGTGGTGCAGCTTTTTAGCCGTGGAGGGAAACACCGGGCACACCTCATTGGCGTGGTCGCACACGGTGATGACGTAGTCGAAAGGCACGGCGGCGTACTCGTCCACATGGTTGCTGGTGTGAGTCGAAATATCCACGCCATCCTCGGCCATCACGCGCACGGCGCGGGGGTTGAGGCCGTGCACTTCGACGCCGGCGCTGTACACCGCCGCCCGCTCGCCCAACGCCTGCGCCAGGTAGCCGTGCAGCAGCTGGCTGCGGCAGGAGTTGCCGGTGCACAGCACCAGAATGTTCTTTTTGTCAGGCATCGGGCTTTGGGAAATCAGCTGAAAAGGGATGATTAAATTCCTGCTAGCAGCACCCGCCGCCCGGCGTGCAGCCCGCCATTTGCAGCTGGGGCAGGGCAAATTGCTGGTCGGCCGGAATGCCGCAGGCATCCTGCGCCAAACAAGCCGTGTGCTTGGCCGTGAGCCGAAAATCGGTGCCATCAAAGGCCAGCCCGAACTTGCCAATGGTGGCCTGCTGGTATTCCACCTCAATGTCCAAATCCTCCCGGCCCAGGATTTTCTCCGACAGTTTCAGGATGTGCAGGAATTTCTGCGGGGCTAGCCGGTGGTCGTAGTCGCCGGCCTCCCAAAGCTGAAAGTTGGCCACCGTTTCGCGCCGCTCCACGCCGCCGCAGTCGATAAAATGCTTGCTCACCAGCCCCACTTCCGTCACATGGAAATGGGCCGGCAGCTGCGCACCATCCGGCAGCCGGAAGCTCACGGCGCTCAGCCCGTTTAAGGCTTCTTTCATCTCGGAGATTTTCATGGGTTTGCTTGGTTAAAAGTGGGTTTTGGAAGCTATAAGAGGAGGCATCAGGCAACTCAGCAGCAGCCGGGGGCAGCGGCCTCGGCGGCGGCAGGGGGCACTTCCGCCAGCAAATCGCCGAGTAGCTGCCGGGCCACGGCCCAGCCGGCCGGGTCCAGGCAGTAGCACACGCGGGGGCCGTCTACCTCGCCCTGCACCAGCCCGGCTGCTTTCAGCTCCTTGAGGTGCTGCGACACGGTGCTCTGCGACAGGGGCAGCTCCAGCACCAGCTCGCCGCACACGCAGGCCCGGCGCTGGGCCAGCAGCCGCACAATGGCCACCCGCGCCGGGTGCCCCAGGGCTTTGGCAATGGCCGCCAGCCGCTGCTCGGCATCGGTGAATTCGGCCCGCTTGTGAATAGCCATACGTAGTTATTTTGTTTATCGTCGATTTACGATTGCAAACGTAAGTATTTTTTTGCTATCCATTTCCGATGTCCCGATATTTATTGGAATAATTAAATTAAATAATTGCTAACAATAATCGCCTTGTTATTTCAAAAATGCAAGTGAGCAATAGCTTTGCGGCGAAGTAATTGCCTCTAAGGCGTCATCAAATGACTTTGCCGAATGCGAGTTCAACCGGTAGTGCCTTTTTTGAATCATCTATTCTGCTTGCCAGCGCGGTTATTTTATTTAGAAAAGCCAATTCCGACAAAAATTTCGTAGCTTAGGCTGTTGCTAGACTTTTCGGCCTGGCGTTTATCCTCTACTCCTTATTCCCTCGCAACGTGATAAATCCTTTACGCTTCCTGCTGGGTGTTGGGCTGCTGGGCCTGCTGGGTACCGGCCAGAGCCTGGCTCAGAACGGCCCCAACCCGGCCGCCCAGACCAGCCCGATGGCTCCGGCGGCCATCAAGCCCGATTCGGTATTCATCAACCCGGAGGTGCGCCCGCAGTTCACGGGCGGCGACAAAGCTTTTATGGCCTACCTCAGCAAGAATATCCGGTACCCACCGCTGGCGTTGCAGCGGCGGGTGTCGGGCCGGGTGTTTGTCAAATTCATCCTCAGTGCCCAGGGCAAAGTGCAGGATGCCCACGTATTGAGCGGCCCTGGCAGCGGCCTCAACGACGAGGCCCTGCGCCTGGTGTGGCTGATGCCGCCCTGGGAACCCGCCCGCTCCAACGGCCAGCCCGTGCGCGTGGCCTGTACCGTGCCCATCTCCTTCAACTCGGGTAATTGAGCACCTCAGTGCGGCTGTCATCCTGAGCGGAGCGAAGGACCTTATCACAACTATGCAGCCGTGATAAGGTCCTTCGCTCCGCTTAGGATGACAGCCATTTGCTTAAGCAATCAGCTACTTACTGATACTGCGCCGTGCCGGGTGCCCCGAGGCCGAAATCGTTGAACGTAACCGTTTCGCGGGTCGACTCAAACATCTTGATGCCGTTGGGCGTGGTCAGCCCGCGCGGGTAGTAGCCGATGAGGAGCTGAAACGTGCGCAGGGCCGTGAACTCGTTGCGAAAGCGCAGGCCCAGCCCAAAGGCCGTGTAGGGCGAGCCGCCGAAAGGCGTGCCGCCCCGGGGCTGGTCGCTCACCCAGGCCGCATCGGCGAAGGCAATGCCCGCCAGCCGGAAGCCCAGCAGCGAAAGCGGGGTAAAGAGCGTGGTTTCGTAGTTCACCACAAAGCGGCTGGTGGCCAGCACGGGCTGTCCCGGCGTAAACCCGCGCAGGCCCCGGTCGTTGGTGATGCCCTGGAGGAACTCGCCGGGCGTGCGGTTCAGCCCGATGGTGCCCCGGCTGCTGAGGAAGTGCCGGTATTGCCAGTTGCCTACCTGGTAGAGCTTGGTGAAGGCCGTGAGCTCGGTGCCCAGCAGGCCCTGCTGCCACACGCGGGGCTGATTGACCGTCTGAAATGAGCCAAAGTCGACGGCCCCGTAGAGATAGCCGCTGTTGGCGCTGAAGCTGGCCGCCGCAATGCGCACATCGAAGTAGCGGCGCGGCAGCACGCTGTTCACGTCGTAGCCCGCCGTGAAGCTGAGTAGCGTGCCCGTGGGCACGTCCTCGGTGCGGCCAAAGCCGAACAGGTACCGGGCCTTGTAGTAGCGGCGCACCGAGTAGCCCACCGTGCCCAGCAGCAGCGTGCCGTTGTGGTAGGCCGGCGGCGGAATGTCGGTGGGCTGCGGCGTGGCCGTGTAGTTGGTGTTGATGATGCGGGCTGCCACAATGATGCGGCCCGGATTTTCGTAGCCCAGGTCGTAGGAGCGCAGGCGCAGGGCGCGGCCCACCCAGGCATCCTGCACCAGGTAGCGCAGGGGGTAATACACGTACGGCTGCCCATCGGGCGGGGCCTGCAGGGGAATGTTCTGGTCGTAGGCGTTCAGGTTGATGGCCCCGGCGTAGCGCGTGCTGGGCGAGTAGAAGTCGCGAGTGAGCGACACTCCGCCCGAGCGGTAGTTGTACTCGTTGCGGTAGCGGGCCTGCGCGTACAGAAAATGCCGGAACGGAGCCGTATAGCTGCCTTCGTAGGCCCAGGCCTGGGGCAATTCGCGGCCGTAGCGGTAGGAGTTGGTGAGCTGGTGGCCCTGGCCCAGGAAGTTGTCGTCGCCGGCCGTGATGAGGCCCGACGTAGGTGTGCCCACCTCCACGCCCGCGGTGATGCTGAACACGTCCTTGGTCAGCACGTCGATATCTACGCTGTCGCGGGTGGTGGTGCGCTCGTTCACCAGCACGCGGGCGTCCAGAATTTCGGGCGTCTGGCGCAGCAGGCGTTCCGATTCGGCCAGCGCCTGGGGCTCCAGAGCCTGGCCGGGCCGGAACAGCAGCACCTGCCGGATGCGCGAGCGGCTGGTTTTAATATGCAGCGCATTGCCCGCCTTCTCAATGGCCGTGCGGGGCACGCGGGTGGAGTCCGAAAGATTGTAGCCGAAGGCATCGAGCGTGCGAATGTTGATGCGCCGCACGATTTTGAAGTTGTGCCGGTCGAACTGCCGGTCCAGTAGCACCACGTCTAGCCCAGCCTGCTCCTCCTGCCGCCGGGTAAAGTTGAACAGGGCCGAGGCCGCCCGGCCGGCAATGGTTTTGCGGCGCGAGTAGGCCTGCAGCCGGGTCAGCAGCCGCTGCTCGTCGAAGCGCTGGCGCAGGGAGTCGGGGCGCTGGGGCAGTATCTCCAGCTTGGCATTCAGCGAGTCGGGCGGCACCGCCGAGCGTGGGTCAAACGTCTGCGCATGCGCCGGCCGGGCCAGCAGGCCCAGAAGCAAAAACACAAGCAGGAAACAACCGCGAAAGCTCATTTGGGGACGCAACGCCGCAAATTACGAAAAGGAGCCGGGGCATTGGCACTCCAACTGCCTGCGCGACAAACTGCGGCCAGCGCGGGGCCACTCACCGGCAGTATTTCGCAACGGTTTTACTAAGCCGCTGCGAAATAATAGCCCAGTGTTTTTCCCGAAACAAGAAACTATTTCCAAAAAAATTAGCTTAAACCATAGTGCTCAATTGGGTGCTGGTTATTAATTTTAAGGCCGAAAGCAACGCCCCGCCGCATGAACGAGCGCATTCAGGAGAAACTAAGCATATTAGCCGATGCCGCCAAGTACGATGCGTCGTGCAGCAGCAGCGGCGGCAAGCGCAAAAACGAAAGCAAAGGCCTCGGCAACGCCGAAGGCATGGGCATTTGCCACAGCTATACCGAAGACGGCCGCTGCGTGAGCCTGCTGAAAATCCTGCTCACCAATCACTGCATCTTCGACTGCGCCTACTGCGTTTCGCGCCGTAGCAACGACGTGAAGCGCGCCGCCTTCACCGTGGATGAGGTCGTGGACCTCACCATCAACTTCTACCGCCGCAACTACATCGAAGGCCTGTTTCTGAGTTCCGGCATCTTCTCCAGCCCCGACTACACGATGGAGCGCCTCGTGCGCATCGTGAAAAAGCTGCGCACCGAGCATAGGTTCAACGGCTACATCCACGTCAAAACCATCCCCGGCGCGAGCGAGGAGCTGATTGCCGAAGCCGGCCTTTATGCCGACCGCCTCAGCGTGAACATCGAGCTGCCTTCCGAACTGGCCCTCACCACGCTGGCCCCGGAGAAGAACTACCAGGAAATTCTGACCCCGATGGCCCAGATTCGGGACGGCATCATTCAGAACAAGGAGGAAAAGGCGCTGTTCAAGAAAGTGCCCGGTTTCGCTACCGCCGGCCAGAGCACCCAGCTCATCGTGGGGGCCAGCGCCGAAACGGACCTGCAAATCATCAAGCTCACCGACAGCCTCTACCAGGGCTACGGCCTCAAGCGCGTGTATTACTCCGGCTACATTCCGGTCACCGACGATGCCCGCCTGCCGCAAGTCACGCAGCCGCCCGTTATCCGCGAGCACCGCCTGTATCAGACCGACTGGCTGATGCGCTTCTACGGCTTCCAGGCCGACGAAATCCTCGACCCCGCCCACCCGCACCTCGACCTCGAAATCGACCCCAAACTGGCCTGGGCGTTGCGCAACCGCCACGTTTTTCCCATCGACGTGAACGTGGCCGACTACGAGATGATACTGCGCATTCCCGGCGTGGGCGCGCGTTCGGCCAAGCGCATCATTGCGGCCCGGCGCTTTGCCACGCTCAACATGGAAACCCTGCGCCAGCTGGGCGTGGTGCTCAAGCGCGCCAAATATTTCCTCACCTGCCAGGGCGAGCACCAGCCCGTTATCGGCGAGCTGACCGAGCAGCAGGTGCGCCGCCAGATTCTGTTCGGGGCCGGCTCGGTGCGCTCGGCCCTCGTCACCCAGCAGCTCGATTTGTTTGCCCAAGCCTCCTGATTTTATCATGAAAGCCGATTTCAACTCCGTTACTTCCACCTCGCTGCTGAACCCCGGCCAATTGGGCGGTGTGCAGCACGATATTCTTTTTTCTGTCATGAAAGTCATTCATCGTCAGCCTGAAAACATCGTCCGGCCCGTCACTGCGTCCTCCGATAAAGTCGACCGTCTCTCGTGCTGCTGCCGCCTCAGCGAGCTGATGCCGCTGGTGCGCCAGCTGCACAACGATGCCCGCGCCCGCTACGAAGCCGGCCGCCAGAACGAGCAGCGCCAGCAAGCAGCGTAAATATGTAGCGTGGACTCTGCGAGTCCGCGCGTCGTTTGGTTCAGTTCGCGCCTACGCGGACTCACAGAGTCCACGCTATCATTCCCTATTGAAACCCGTTCGCCGCCCATCTGCCGCGCCCGCATCGGCTGCCCCGCGCCGGGCGGGGGCACCCGCGCTCACGGCCCCGCCGCTGGACTATACCTACGACGGTACGTTCGAAGGTTTGCTCACGGTGCTGTTCACGGTGTATGATTGGCGGGCCGCACCCGATAGCATTCAGCCCGAAGCCACCGCCCAAAGCGGCCTCTTCACCCAGCCCGCCCACCGCGAAACTGATGAAGCCCTGGCTGCCCGCGTGTGGGAAGGCCTTCTGAAAACGATGGATAATGAGGCCCGCGCCCGCCTCTACCACGTTTTTCTCAGCGAAGACGCCGACCGGGAGTTGCTGATTTTCCGCTACGTGGATTTGGCCCTGCGCTCGCCCGTGGACATTTCGGAGAACTACGCCAATGCCGACGTGCGCCGCGTGCAGCGCCTGGCCCAGATGATGTTCCGCGAAAAGCACCGCATGGAAGCCTTCGTGCGCTTCGAGAAAACCAGCGACGAGCTGTTTCACGCCACCATTGAGCCGGATATGGACGTGTTGCCGCTCATCGCCGCGCACTTCACCAAGCGCTATGCCGACCAGCGGTGGCTGATTTATGACCGCCGCCGCCACTACGGGCTGTATTATGATTTGACGCGCACCGACATTGTGCAGTTTGACAACCCGGCCGGTCGCAAAGCCACCGATATTTCGGCCACCGTGCTCGACGAGCGGGAGCCCCTGTTCAAACACCTCTGGCAGACGTATTTCGACCACGTCAATATCCCTGAGCGCAAAAACCTGAAGCTGCACCGCCGCCACATGCCGTTGCGCTACTGGAAATACCTCAGCGAAAAGCAGCCCCGCGAGGTGCGCTTCGAGCCCATTAAAAACAAGCAGGCTATTGTGGGTAAAGAGATATCGGCGGGTCAGAAGCTGCTGCCGCCGCGTGGATAAATTACTGTAGCACATACTCTAGCTTGGGCATCGGAGCAGCGGTATTGCCCGGAAAACACAAGCTGAAGCATGCGCTACAAAGCGGACCGGGCTAACTTGCGGCCTAAATCTGAGCTTAAGTAATGAGTACGACACTGGTTTTCGGGGCCCTCGGGCAATTAGGGCAATGCCTGGCGCGTGTGGCGCAGGAGCGGAACACGCCGGGCCTGGTATTCCTGTCCGAGGCCGAGGGCAATATCCTCGACCCGGCCTCTCTTGCCACACTATTCGCTGCACACCGACCGGCCTACGTCATCAATTGCGCCGCTTATACGGCCGTGGACAAGGCCGAAGACGAAGTGGACCTGGCCCGCCGCATCAACCGCGACGGGGTGGAAAACCTGGCCCGCCTCTGCGCGGAACACGGCACCGTGCTCATCCAGATTTCCACCGATTTCGTGTTTGCCGGCGCAGGCAACGAGCCCCTGCTGGAAACCGATGAAACCGTGCCGTTGGGCATCTACGGCCTCACCAAGCTCGAAGGCGAGCAGGTGATTCCGGGCCTCACCGAGAAATATTTCACGCTGCGTACCAGCTGGCTATACTCGGAGTTCGCCGGCAACTTCGTGAAAACCATGCAAAAGCTAGGCCGCGAGCGCGACGAGCTGCGCATTATCTGGGACCAGGTGGGCACGCCTACATACGCCATCGACCTGGCCGGCATCATCCTCGGCCTCATCGAGAGTGGCAGCACCGCTTATGGCCTCTACCACTACAGCAACGAGGGCCTGACTTCGTGGTACGACTTCGCCACGGCTATTTTCGAGCTCAGCGCAATTTCGGTGAAAACCACGCCCATCCGCACCAGCGAATACCCCACCAAGGCCACCCGCCCGCCGTTTTCGGTGATGGACAAAACCAAAATTAAAACCCAGTTGGGCGTCGTCATCCCGCACTGGCGTGAGAGTTTGAAAGTCTGTTTGGAGCGGCTGGCGGCTGCCGAATAGCGTTTTTAATTGGATGCACGGTTATCGAAAGCCCCTGCTGGTTTGCCAGCGGGGGCTTATTTTGTCCCATTCTTTTACCCCATTTATGCCCGCTGACATGAAAATCGACCTGTATACCAAAACCGTCCTGACTATTATTGCCGCCTGCCTGGTGGTGCTGGCGATGAAGGAAGTGAAATTCATTCCGGAGGCCATTGCTGCCACGCCGGCCCTGCCCGTAGCCGGCCGTAGCTACGGCTTGGTGCCGGTCAATGCCGACGGTAGTGTGACGGTGCGTTTCCAGACCCGCGAGGCCATGCCGGTGAACATTATTGGCATCCACAAGCCGTTTAGCTCGACCGATGTTGACCGCTATTCGTGGGACGCGATTTCGACTTCGAAATAAGCCTTACCCGCGCCCGTAGAACCGGCTCACCAGATACGCCGCGCCGGCAAACGCCGCCCCCAGCATGCACACGCCGGGCCAGCCGCCGTGCACCCAGGCCAGTCCGCCGGCCACCGAGCCGATGGAGCCACCCGTGAAATAGCCGGTCATATACACGGTGTTGAGGCGGCTGCGAGCCTCGGGCACCAAGGAAAAAATCTTGGTCTGGTTGGAGATGTGGGCTGACTGCACGCCCACATCCAGCAGAATTACGCCCAGCACCAGCCCGGCCAGGTGGTAGCCGGTGAGGCCCATCAGCACGTAGGCCGCCAGCGCCAGCAGGATGCCCACACCGATGGCAAAGTCCGGCCCACGCGTGTCGGCAGCTTTGCCGGCCAGCGGCGCGGCCAGCGCGCCCACGGCCCCAATCACTCCAAAAAAGCCGGCCACGTCGCTGCCATAACGGTAGGCCGGACCTTCCAGAAAAAAAGCCAGCGTGGTCCAGAACACGCTGAAGGCCGCAAACAGCAGCCCGCCCACCAGCGCCGAGCGGCGCAGGGCCGGCAGCGTGCTGGTCAGGGTTAGCAACGACTTCATGAGCGCGCCATAGGAGCCGGTGAAGTTCGGTCGGTCCTGCGGCAGGCGCCAGGCCAGCAGGCCCAGCAGCGCCAGCATCAGCCCGGCCGCGATTTCAAACATGGCCCGCCAGCCCAGGTGGGCGCCCACGTAGCCGCTCACGGTGCGCGAGGCCAGAATACCAATCAGCAAACCGCTCATGATGCGGCCCACGATGCGGCCCCGGTCGGCCTCGGGGGCCAGGTGCGCAGCCATGGGCAGCAGCAATTGTGGCACCGCCGAGCAGATGCCCAGCAGAATACTGGCCCCGGCCAGCAGCGCAAAGCTGGGCGCAAACGCCGCCAGCCCCAGGCAGGCCGCCGCGCCCAGCAGCATAAGCAGCATCAGGCGCTTGCGTTCCAGCATATCGCCCAGCGGCACCACAAACAGCATTCCCAGCGTGTAGCCCACCTGCGTGGCCGTGGCCACCAGGCTGGCGCTGCTGTCGCTCAGGTGAAAGGTGCGGCCGATGGCGGCCAGCAGCGGCTGGTTGTAATAAATATTGGCCACCACCAGCCCGCAGGTGAGGGCCATGAGCCAGACGAGGGCCCCGTCGAGGCGGCGGGTGGGTGGGGGAGAAGCAACCGCCGAATCAGCAGTCTCAGCAAGCAATTCTGACATTAAATAGCGCGAACGAATCGGGATAGGGTAGCGGCGAAATAGCGTAGAGTAACCACTTTTTGGCCCCGATGGTTGCGTCGCATGCCCGTAACCTGCCCGCCGCGCCTGCGTTTGCCCTGGCATGAGCCGAGGATTTACCAAAGAAGACGACGCGCAGACGCCGCCCATCATTCCGCCCCGGGCGGCCCTACCGGCGGGCACGCCCAACTACGTCACGCCCGCCGGCCTGGAGCTGCTCCGCGCCGAGCTCGCCACCCTCGAAGCCGGGCGCGTCCAGGCCGAAGCCAACCACGATAACGACACCGACCGCACCCACCGGCTGTCATCCTACAACGGCCGCATCGCGCTGCTGCTGGAGCGCCTCGGCAGCGCCAGAGTGGTGGACCCCGCCGGCCAGCCACCCCAAGAAGTGCGCTTCGGGGCCATCGTCACGCTACGCACTGTAAGCGGTGGGAAGGAGGGTTTTGAGCGAAAATTTACCATTGTGGGCGTCGATGAGGCCGCCGTGGCGCTGGGGAAGGTATCCTTTGTGGCACCCATTGCCCGGGCCGTGCAGGGCGCAAAACTGAAGCAGCAGGTGACGCTGAAACTCGGCTTGCAGGAGGAAGTGGTAGAAATAGCGGCCATCCAATATTCCGAAGCGTAATTTCGGCCGCGTTGGCGCGGTACCAAGCCGCGCCTTCTGTGCTTCATATGATTGTCTATAAATCGACCGACTGGTGGGAGGCCCTGCGCCACCTGCGGGCCTCGAACATCATCCGCTTGTTGCTGAAACGGGTGCTGTTCGTGGGCCTCTACGCCACCATCGTCACGGCCCTCGTCATTCGCTTCGAGCGCATGAACGTGGCCGTCGACAAGGAGTTTTTCTCTTTTCTGGGCATCCTGCTCAGCCTGCTGCTGGCCTTCCGCACCAACACGGCCTACGACCGGTTCTACGAAGGCCGCCGCCTCTGGGGCCAGCTCACCAATAACTGCCGCAACCTGGCCGGTCTGCTCCACGCCCGCCTGCCAGCCGATGATTACGCCACCCGCACCTACCTCGCCCGGCTGCTTTCCAACTTCCCCATTGCCCTGGATGGCCACCTGCGTAGCGGCGTGCGGTTCGAAAAGCTGGAACCCGTCGAGCCCGGTTTCATCGACCACCTGCAAGCCGTCCGCCATGTGCCCTCCCGCCTAGCGGGCATGCTGCAGGAATTCTATGAGCAGCTGCTGCGCGAAGAGCTCATCTTGCCCACGCACCTCATCACCATTCAGCGCCACCACGAGGCCCTGCTCGATGTGGCCGGTGGCTGCGAGCGCATCAAAAACACGCCCATTCCCTTTTCCTATAGCTATTTCATCAAGGGCTTCGTCACAGTGTTCATCCTCACCATGCCCTTCAACCTACTCGATACTTACGTGTGGCTCACGGTACCCATCACCATGTTCGGGGCCTACGCGCTGCTGGGCGTGGAGATGATTGGCGACGAAATCGAAGACCCCTTCGGCAAAGACAGCAACGACCTCCCGCTCACCCAAATGTCGAACCGCATCCGGGCCAACGTACACGAAATCCTGGGTGTCGACCTGCACGAAGACATCCGCGGCTTGGCCGACGCGCCGTACAGCGTGGTGTTTTAGGCAGAACGAGAGCGCCTGTCATTGCGAGCGCAACGCGGCAATCCTTCCTCTTAGAATCTGACACCTTAAAGATGTAAAAAGCCCCGGTACTACGCAGTATCGGGGCTTTTGGCTTTTGGAAAAGGCTTTAGCTTCGCTGACCTTCGATTGTCACAACTTAGGGCTGGTCGCATCGAGAGGACGGATTGCCGCGCTGCGCTCGCAATAACAGGCGGGCACCTACGCCACCATCTGCTTTTTATACGCCCCCGGCGTCACGCCCTCGTATTTTTTGAACAGCGCCTGGAAGTATGACAAATTATTGAACCCCGCCCGCAGGCATACCTCCGCTACACTGGCCAGCGGGTGGCGCAGCAGCCGCTTGGCCTCGCCCAGCCGCTCCCGGATGATGTACTCGACCGGCGTAATCCCGAACTCTCGCTTGAAGACGCGGAAGAACGTGGCTTTGCTCATGCAGGCCAGCGCGCTCAGCTTATCAATGGTCAGGTTTTCCGAAAGATGGTCCTTGATGTAGCCCACCACGGCGGCGAAGCGGTGCGTGGTGAGGTGCCGGGCGTAGTCGTGAAAAATGAGCTGCCGGGCCTGCGTCTGCATCAGGCGCACCAGTAGTTCTTGGAGCGTGAAGCCGGCCAGTACGTCCTTGTTGATGTCCGTGGTGCGCGACACGGCCACCAGGCGGCCCAGCGTGTCGGTCAGTTCGGGGGTGTTGGTGAGGTGGGCATACTCTGGCCCTTCGATGGCCCAGGGCTGATGCGGTTCGGCCTTGGGATACCGCTCGTTCAATAAGTCCACGGTGTGGCGGATGGTATCGGGCGCGATGGCCACGGCCAGGCATTGGGTGGGCTGGCACAGGCAGGCTTCGGGGAAGTCGATTTCCATCAGCTCGTCCTTGTCCACCACCACCGACTCACCGGGTAGGTAGTCGAACGCCTCGCGGCCGGGCAGGTGCATCACTTTCTTGCCGCGCAGCATGGTGGTCAGGGCCAGGCCTTCGAGGCGCAGGGGCACGCGGTGGGCAGCGTGGTGCGTCTCAAACACGTTCAGCTCGAAGCCTGCCAGGTTGTACACCGTCCGGTTTTCGACCAGGGAATGCAGGCGCTCCAGCGCGAGCGGAGCAACGGCGGCAGGCAAGTGAACGCGGGTGGGCATGGGCGGGAATTATGTGGTGAGGAAGGACACACTCCTAACACGGGGATGAGGCAGCAAGTTGCGACAATTTCGGCACTCTTTGCGACAATACCACAACCCTGCCGCAGGTTATAAACAGACCTTTACGTCCTCTCCCATTCACCTCATTCCCATCCAACAAAGCCATGGCTGAAACCCTCGAAGAAACCACCACCCTGGTGGCCCGCCCCCAGTTCAAAACCCACTACGACAACTTCATCGGCGGCAAGTGGGTGCCCCCGGTGAAGGGCCAGTACTTTGAGAACCCCTCGCCGATTGACGGCAAGGCCTTCACTAAAGTAGCTCGTAGCACGAAGGAGGACATCGAGTTAGCCCTCGATGCCGCCCACGAAGCCTTCAAAACCTGGGGCAGAACCTCCGCCACTGAGCGCAGCAACATCCTCAACAAAATTGCCAACCGCATCGAGGAAAACCTGCCCCATCTCGCCGCCGTGGAATGCGTCGAGAACGGCAAGCCCATCCGCGAAACTACCTTCGCCGACATGCCGCTGGTGGTAGACCACTTCCGCTACTTCGCCAGCGTGATTCGGGCCGAGGAAGGCAGTGCTACCGAGTTGAACGCCACCACCGTGTCGCTCAATATTCAGGAGCCGCTGGGCGTCATCGGCCAGATTATTCCCTGGAACTTCCCGCTGCTGATGGCTACCTGGAAGCTGGCCCCCGCCATCGCCGCCGGCTGCACCGTGGTGATGAAGCCCGCCGAGCAAACCCCCGCCAGCATCATGGTGCTCATGGAGCTGATTCAGGACCTGGTGCCCGCCGGAGTAATCAACGTGGTGAACGGCTTCGGCCTGGAAGCCGGCAAGCCGCTGGCCTCGTCACCGCGCATCCAGAAAGCCTCTTTCACGGGTGAGACCACCACCGGTCGCCTCATCATGCAGTACGCTTCGGAAAACCTCATTCCAGTGACAATG
>JAQBNT010000236.1 GCA_028288445.1 Hymenobacter sp.
AGACATGACCGGTAAACTACGGTTTTTGCCCCAGCTTATTGCCCTTATACCCTTTGATGGCCAATGGAATCCAGCCGAGCAGGGGCACGAAGTAGGCCAGGGTGATGGGGTTTCGCCACAGCATACGCAGCCAGGCGCCGGGCTGGTCGAGTTTCATGCGAAAATTGCGCTTGCCTTCCTTCACGTACAGCCGCTCGAACTCTGTGAACACGGCGGGCCAGGCGAAGGGCAGGAAAAACGGGAAGAACCGGCGGTTTTCCTTCATGCGCTGCCAGAGCTCGCCCCAGCGGTAGGGCTTCTGGCCGTGGGCCAGCACGGCGGCGTCCATTTCCCCTTGCATCCGCTGGCGGATTTGCTCGCTCAGGGCCAGGTATTCGTCGCGGCTCAGTTCATCCACGGTTTTGCTGGTGAGGTCGGACGGGCGGATGCGGGTGCCCATCACGAAGGTGAGCTTGGCGGGGAAGGCCAGGTAAAAGGCCCAGGGCTGAATCAGAACCAATAAAAGCAAGAGCGTGAGCGGCAGAAACGGGATGCCGATTTTCTTGGTCAGCCGGTTAATTGGTTCGAAGCTGTAGGCGTAGGGGTTGAGGTATTCGGCGTTGATGGTGTAAAAGGGCACGATGTCGGTGCCGTGTTGCAGGGCCAGGCGCACCATGCTGCTGGCCAGGCGCTGGAGTTGGTACTTGCGGTTGAACCCTTTGCCGATGCCGGGCACGCCCTCGGGGTAGAGCATCAGGTTGTGGTCCTGGTAGTACATCATGGTTTCGAAATTCAGCGTCGTGGCATCCACGCAGCCGTTTTTCTTCCAGAAGTCGCGCACCAGGTAGGGATTCATCAGGGCCGTTTGCGAAAGCAGCGGGGCCGAGAGTGGGCGCGGCAGGTCGCTGATGTGGCCCTTGGTGGCCAGCAGGTGGCGCCACAGGTGCGAGAGGGCCACCATGGCATCCCAAGGGAAGGCCATGCCCGAGTGGTTGCTGGCGAAAATCAGGGGCCGGTCGGGGTTGTTGCGCTGCGGAAAGTGCTCGAAGCCCACCAGCTCGGAGCGAAACCACACGCGGTCGAGCAGCTGCAGGATATTCTCGTCCAGCGTCTGGGTGAATTCTTCCTCGAAATAGTCATCGTAGATGTGCTGGTTGGCCACAATGGCCGGCGGGGGCAACGAAGACGCGGTGGTGGCGGGCATGGGTGGGATGGCAGCAGACGGAGGACGGAAGATAGGAGAATTTCCAGCGCCGCGCTTCGCGGGATGTTCTGGTAGCGGTTCCTGTAGAAGATGTAGAGGTTCGCAGAGCGTGAAATTCGCTTATCCCCTGCTGCCGAAAATGGCGCTGCCCACCCGCACCAGCGTGCTCCCCTCGGCTACGGCTAATTTGTAATCACCGCTCATGCCCATCGAAATGTCGCAGAAGGCCGGCGACTCGGCGAAATACACTGCTTTCAGGTGGTCAAAATAGCTGCGCAGCGTTTGAAACTCCTGCCGCAGCTGGCCTTCGTCGGAGGTGAAGGTGGCCACGCCCATTACGCCGGTGAGGCGGATGTGGGTGAGCTGCGGGAGTTCGGGCGAGGTCAGGATTTCCTTGGCTTCGGCCAGTGTGAGGCCCGATTTGGTTTCTTCCCGGGCGATGTGGAATTGCAGCAGGCAGTTGATGACGCGGCGGTGGGCGGCGGCGTGCTTGTCGATTTCGCGCAGCAGTTTCAGGCTGTCGATGCTCTGGATGGTGTGCACGAAGGGGGCCAGCAGCTTTACCTTGTTGGTCTGGAGCTGGCCGATGAGGTGCCACTCCACATCGGCAGGTAGTTGGGGCTGCTTGGCAGCCATTTCCTGGGGCCGGTTCTCGCCGAAACAGCGTGCTCCGGCATCATACGCCTCTTGGAGCAGCTCGACGGGGTGGGTTTTGGTGACGACGCAGAGGCGGGCGGCCGTGCCGGCCAGCTCGGCGGTGATGCGGTGGATGTTATCGGCGATGGACATGGGTGGGTTTGTTTTTTCAGACGTTGTCATCCTGAGCGCAGCGAAGGACCTTATCACGCTTGCACTTATTTATTTACTGCGAGCCGTTCAAACGTAATAAGGTCCTTCGCTG
Source organism: Hymenobacter sp. (assembly GCA_028288445.1). Lineage (GTDB taxonomy): Bacteria > Bacteroidota > Bacteroidia > Cytophagales > Hymenobacteraceae > Hymenobacter. The sequence continues at coordinate 2,085 of JAQBNT010000236.1, forward strand.
CGCTCAGGATGACAACGCGTGTGCAACGGCATCAATCCTCCAGCGGGTTGCTCAGAAACGTGTTTTGCAGCGCCAGCCACAGCAGCCACAGGCCGATGCTGAGCCACAGGTAAGGCCGGTAGAAGTCCTTGGTGTTGCGGAAGCGGAGCTGCTTGATTTCGGACTTTTCGAGGCGGTTAATTTGGGCGAAAACTTCGCGCAATGCGCCCGTGTCGGTGGCGCGGAAGAAGCGGCCGTCGGCGGCGGCGGCGAGCTGGCGCATGGTGGTTTCGTCGAGGCGGGTGTTTACGTAGCGGGTGCGGCCCAGGGAGTCCTGGCCGTAGGGCACGAAGCCGTCTTTGCCCAGCCCGATGGTGTAGATGCGGATGCCGAAGGCGTGGGCCAGCTGCGCGGCCAGCAGCGGGTCGAGGCTGCCGGCGTTGTTCTCGCCATCGGAGAGCAGGATGCACACCCGCGACTTGGCCGTGGACTCGCGCAGGCGGTTGGTGGCCACGCCCAGGGCGCTGCCAATGGCCGTGCCGTCTTCCGCAATCATGCCCACGCGCAGGCTGCTGAGGTCTTCGCGCAGCAGGTCGTAATCGGTGGTGAGGGGGGCCAGCGAGTAGGCTTCGCCGGCGAAGGCCACCAGGGCGAGGCGGTCGCCGGCGCGGGAGCTCACGAAATCGGTGGCGATGCGCTTGGCGGCTTCGAGGCGGTTGGGGCGCAGGTCTTCGATTTCCATCGAGCCCGACACGTCGAGGGCCAGCACCAGGTCGATGCCCCGGCCGGACTGCTCCACGCGCTCGTCGGTGCGCTGGGGGCGGGCCAGGGCCACGATGGCGAAGCTCAGAGCCAGGCCCAGCACCACATCGGGCCCGAAGCGCAGGGCGGCCGACCAGTCGCGCCGCACGGGGCCGGGCGCGAAGGCCACCGCCACCTGCGCCCGCCGCCGCGCCAGCAGCCAGCGCAGCCCAAACAGCAGCGGCACGGCCGCGATGAGCAGCAGCAAGCGCGGCTGCTGCCACTGGTAGCCGGCCAGCGTGGTGTAGCGGAGGAGGTTGAAAAAGTCGTTCAATTGAAATGGAATCCGAATGACAAAAGAACGTCATGTCGAGCGCAGCGAAGCATCTTGCCCGTAGCAAGTAATCAACTACGCCCTTAAATTGAGTTGGTGGCGGGCAAGATGCTTCGCTGCGCTCGGCATGACGTTCTTTTTCCGCTATACACTTCCTGCGTTCCCTACTCCGTCACCGACGCGTACCGGCGCTCGGCAAAGCCGCGCAGGCGCTGGAAGGCGCGGTCGACTTCGGCGGCTTCCTCGGTTTGCACGTTGCCGTAAATCACCTTATCGGTTGCATTCAGGGCCTTTCGCACGTCGGAGTCGTTTTCGAAATAGGCCACGATTTCGCGGGTGGTGAAGGAGTTCAGGCCGCTGTTTTCGAGGCCGGCGAGGTAGTTTTTCCAGAGCACCACGGCCCGCTCCACGTTGGTGGCTGAGCGCGAGAGCTCGAACCGCTCGACGTGCCGCGCGAACTGCGCTAAGAAATAGCCGTGGTTTTTGCGCCGCTTGTAGGCCGCGTAGCGTTGCACCAGCCCCCGCCGAAACAGCGCCGCGCCGCCCGCCAGCAGCAACAGCACCGCCAGCGCCCCGGCCAGCCAGTAGGGATAGTTGAAAATGGGCTCGACGGGCACCAACACCAGGTTTTGGCGCAGCGCGGGCAGCGCGGCGGCACTATGCAGCGGCACGGCCGTGCGTAGCAGCCGCACCCGGCTGGGCAGCGGCAGCACGCTCAGCGTGTCGGGGCCTTGCAGCACGGCCACGGGCAGGGCCAGGCTTTGCACAGAATCGAGCCGGAAGGTGCGCAGGTGGTACACGGCGCGGTCGAGGCTGACGCCGCGCCGGGTGCGGGTGGGGTAAAAGGTTTTGCCCACGTACTCAAACGGCGCAAACCGGGCCAGCGAATCCGGGAACACCACCTCCAAATCGGGCGCGTGGGCGTAGCGCAGCTCGTAGTCGAGCGGCTCACCCACCAGGGTGGTTTGTTTCAGAAAGCGGCCCTGCGGAATGGGCGGCGGGGTGGTTTGGGCCAGCGCCAGCCCCGGCAGCAGCAGCAGCGGGAGCCGCCGGCACAAACGCGGAAGAAAGCAGAAGGACATAGCGGGCGGGGCGGGCAACGGGCGGCAATTGCCCAAATGTAGCGGCCCGGCCGAAGTAGCGCGAACTTTTAGTTCCCGGCCCCGCGCCGGCCGCAACGTGCGGGTAACTGTCGGGGCCGCGAACTAAAAGTTCGCGCTACTT
>JAQBNT010000294.1 GCA_028288445.1 Hymenobacter sp.
TCCGCCATTTCCAAGCGCATCCAGGAACTCGAAGCGAAATTTGTCGTAGAGCTGTTTGACCGCTCACAGCGCAGCGCGCGCCTGACCGAAAAGGGTGAGCAGCTTTTTCAGATTGCCAAGGAACTGCTGGACAGGCGTGATCTTGCGATCGAAGAGTTCAGCCGCCCCGAAGTGGTGCAGCGGCGCATCAGGCTGGGGGTTACCGAACTGACAGCCATGACCTGGCTGCCCCGGCTGGTCCGACTGATTCAGGACTTTTACCCAAAGGTGGTGATCGAGCCCGATATTGACCTCAGCATGGGCTTGAGGGACAAACTGTTGGCCGATGAGCTTGACCTGATCGTGGTGCCCAACTCAGTCCAGGATTCGCGCTTCAGCGCAAAGCCCATTGCACAGGTGGAAAGCGCCTGGATGTGCAGTCCTTCGCTGATGAACACTTCGCAGCCCGTGCGGGTAAATGAGTTGGCCAAATACCGGCTTTTGGTGCAGGGCGAGAAATCAGGCACCGGTATTTTTTACAACCAGTGGTTTAAGTCGCTCGGAATTGAGCTGCCGTCAGTGATCCGCAGCAACAATATGATTGCACTGATCGGCATGACCGTAGCGGGCCTGGGCATCAGTTACCTGCCCAGGCGTTGCCTGTCCGGGCTCATCGCCAACGGCTCCTTGGCCGTGCTGCAGGTCACGCCTGCGCTTCCCAAGGTCGAATATGTTGCCATGTACCGTGGTGAAATGCACGGCTCGCTGCTGGCATCCATCGTCTTGCTGGCGCAGAGTTGCGCCGACTTCAGCGTCATGTTTCAGAGCCAGGAGGCAGACAGCTCGCCAGCGAGCCCAGAGCCGCAAAATTAACCAGTGCGAGCATCGCGCCTAAATCCGATCACTGCCTTGGTTACTTGACAAGCCCTGCATTGCCTTGAAGCGCGCTCCTGCCCGCAAGCAAAAAATTGGCAAAAGATGCCAATGCACGGAGCGAGCTTGCACTACCCTCGAGGCATTCACGCGACTACGGGCCATGCATGTGGCGTAAACCTTTTCTCCAAAGGCATTGAATGATCGAAGCGCTGGTCTCGGGCAAGCTGCACGGCCAGCCCGCCCAAAAGATTTCAAAGACGGGCAAACCGTTCGTGGTCGCCAAGGTGCGCGCCCATGCGGGCGACGCAGTGGCGCTGGCCGGCAGCCTGACGCCCAAGGCCTGGACCGACCCTGAGGGAATTACCCGTCCGGCGCTGGACCTGGTGGCCAGCCAAGTGCTCAGCGCCTACCATGTGACGCTCAAGCGCAGGGCGCTTGAGCGCAAGCCGCTTGACCCGTCCGAACCTCAGCCGTCCAGACGGCCGGATGGGCCCGACGAGCTTGACGATGGCGCGCCGCTGGACTTCTGAGCGCTCCCGCTGCCAGTCAGCCACCGACCGGGGGCGCAGGCACGTCGAGCGTGGCTGAGAGCACGGCATCGTTCACGCTGCGACGGTGCAGGTCATTGCCGCTTCAGAAACAAGATGCCAGGCGGTCACGCACATAAGGCGGTTGAGCGGTTGAGCGGTTGAGAAAGGTGTCTCATTGGCAGCAGTGTGCTCACGTTAAGCGCCCTGGCTAGTCGAGCAGCCCGGCACTGCCCCCGGGGCGGGTGCAGCCCGGCCGGATTCGCCTGGCTGCTTTGCGCTAGCGGTGTGCGGGCGCAGGGCTGCAAAGGCTCACCTTGACATCGCGCATCGCGACACGCAAGATAATTTGCGCAGTTTTTTTTCTAGCGTTGTTGGCGCGCACAACCCGCTGGCAGCGCTTTGTTCCTGCGCACGTTGACGAGGAGAGCCGCCATGTTGGAAACCTTGCGCCCGGACCCGACTTTTTACCCTTCCGCCCGGCTGGCCATGGAGGCCCAACCCGAGAAAATTGCCTACACGGTGCTGCTCTCGCCCGACCAGTCGCGGCCCGATGCCCTGGCAACGCTCGATGTCGATCCGGCGTCAAGCACGTACGGCTCGGTGCTGCACCGGCTGGACATGCCCCACCGGGGCGATGAATTCCATCACTTCGGCTGGAACGCCTGCAGCTCGGCGCTCTCGCCGCTGTCAAGCCACGCTTTTCTGCAGCGCCGCTACCTGATCATTCCGGGCATTCGTTCGTCGCGCATCTACATTGTCGACACCCAGCCCAACCCGCGCGAGCCCAGGCTGGTCAAGACCATCGAGCCTGAAGAGGTGTTTCGCAAGACCGGCTACTCGCGTCCCCACACCGTGCATTGCGGTCCCGAAGGCATGTACATCAGCACCCTGGGAGGCGCGGGCCAGGACGGCACCGACGGGCCGCCGGGCATTTTCATCATGGACTGCGAGACATTCGAGATCCGCGGGCGCTGGGAGATCGAGCGCGGCCCGCAAAAGCTGCATTACGACTTCTGGTGGAACCTGCCGCGCGACTACATGGTGTCAAGCGAATGGGGCCTGCCGCCGCAGTTCGAAGGCGGCCTGGTCGCGCAGGACCTGCTGGCCAACCAGTATGGGCATTCGGTGCATTTCTGGGACCTGCGGGACCGCAGGATTCTCCAGACCATTGACCTGGGGGCTCAGCACCAGATGGCGCTAGA
>JAQBNT010000268.1 GCA_028288445.1 Hymenobacter sp.
CGTAAGAAAGGCCGTAGCCAGGAGCCGCAGCAGCCTCCTCAATAATTTTTCATTTACTTCCTCTCATCCCGAGCATTAGCATTCTGCTTGAAGCGGAATGCTAATGCTCGGGATGAGGGATTTTTACTCTTAAATCACATGGCTGCATTTGAAGTGCGCGGCGGCAAACAACTGCGCGGCGAAATCACGCCCCAGGGTGCCAAAAACGAAGCCCTCCAGATTCTCTGCGCGGTATTGCTGACCCCGGAACCCGTCACCATCAGCAATATCCCCGACATCCGCGACGTCAATAAGCTCATCGAGCTGCTGCGCGACATGGGCGTGAAAGTGGGCAAGCTGGCTTCCGACACCTATATTTTCCAGGCCGAAGATGTCAACCTCGACTACATGGACACGCCCGAATTTGTAGCCCAGGCTGGCGCGTTGCGCGGCTCGGTGATGATTCTTGGCCCTATGCTGGGGCGCTACGGCCGTTGCCAGCTGCCCAAGCCGGGCGGCGATAAAATCGGCCGTCGGCCGATGGATACGCACTTTCTGGGACTTGAAAAGCTAGGCGGCAAGCTCACGCTCGAAGGCACCGATTTCTACCGCATCAAGGTGGAGGGCAAGCTGCAGGGCACCCACATGCTGCTCGACGAGGCCTCGGTAACCGGCACCGCCAACATCCTGATGGCCGCCGTGCTCGCCGAGGGCACCACCACTATCTACAACGCCGCCTGCGAGCCGTACTTGCAGCAGCTATGCCGGATGTTGGTGCGCATGGGCGCAAATATCCAAGGCATAGGCTCGAACCTGCTCACCATCGAGGGCGTGGAGAAGCTGGGGGGCACCGAGCACCGCATGCTCCCGGATATGATTGAAATCGGCTCTTTCATCGGCCTCGCGGCCATGACGGGTTCCGAAATCACCATCAAGGACTGCCAGATTCCCGAGCTCGGCCTTATCCCCGACACCTTCCGCAAACTGGGCATTCAGCTCGAATTCCGGGGCGATGACATCTTCATTCCGGCCCAGGAGCACTACGAAATTGCCACCTACCTCGACGGCTCCATCCTGACGGTGAGCGACCACACCTGGCCGGGCTTCACGCCCGATTTGCTCAGCATTGTGCTCGTGGTAGCCTGCCAGGCCAAGGGTACGGTCCTCATTCACCAGAAGATGTTTGAGTCGCGCCTGTTCTTCGTCGATAAGCTCATCGACATGGGCGCGCAGGTGATTCTCTGCGACCCGCACCGCGCCACCGTCATCGGCCTCGACCAGCGCACGCGTCTGCGCGGCATCACCATGACCTCGCCCGATATCCGGGCCGGCGTGGCGCTGCTTATCGCCGCCCTGTCGGCCGAAGGCAAAAGCACCATCGAAAACGTGGAGCAGATTGACCGCGGCTATCAGAACATCGACGTGCGCCTCGCGGCGCTTGGGGCTGACATCCGGCGTCTGTAACAGTCCCGTTTATTGATTCCTAAAAATGCCCGGCCCTCCCGCCGGGCATTTTTTGTTGCTGGCTATATGGGTTACTTCTGGTTGTGCGTTGGCATAAAAGGAGCTGCGCAGCTACTGTTTCTGGTTTCACTTTATCACGGAATGAATCATGAAATACTCCCTCGGCATTGCCGTTGGGCTGGCAGCCCTGTTGTGCGGTTGTAGCCAAGCCAAAAAAGACCAGGAGGCGGTTGCGGACGCAGCCCCGCAATACCTGATGAGTGCGCCCGCCCTACAGGAGAGCCCGAATTTGGACGATAAGGAGGCCACGGCCGACGTGATTCCGGGGCCGCGGCCCTACACCGAATCCATTGTTGCGCCCTCCCGCCTGCTCATCTACCACGCCGATTTGCGGCTGAAAGTGGCCAGCCTGCCCCGTGCCAGCGCCAGTCTCGACAGCCTCGTACACGGCAACGGCGGCTACCTCAGCGCCGCTACCGAGGTGCGCGCCGACGGCGAATGGCGCCAGGCAATGACCATTCGCGTAGCCCCGGCCCGCTTCCAGCCGCTGATGGCCGCGCTGGGTGGCGTGGGCACTGTGGAAGAAAAGAAGTTGACCACCGACGATGTAACGGCCCAACACGCCGACGTGGCGGCCCGCCTCGCCACCAAGCGCGCCGTCGAAAAGCGCTACATCGACCTGCTGGCCCGCGCCCGCAAAATCAGCGAAGTGCTGGAAATAGAGGGTAAAATCGGTGAGGTCCGCGAAGAAATCGAAAGTACCGAAAGCCGCCTCAAAACGCTCAACGACGAGGTGGCCTATTCCACCATCTCCCTCACCTGCTACCAGCCCCTGCCGCAGCCCGTGCCCGAAGCGCCGGTGGTATCATTTTCCAGCCGCCTGGTGGAGTCGTTTTATACCGGCTGGACCTTGATTACCAGCCTACTGATTGGCATGGTGGCCATCTGGCCCTTCCTGCTGCTGGGTGGAGCCGGGTGGTGGGCCGTGCGCCGCTGGCGGCGCAGTATCGCGCAAGTCCAGAGCTAATCAAGGAAAAAGCCCCGCCGCAACACCAACGATGGTGCCGCAGCGGGGCTTTTCATTTTAGGCCGAGGCCGGATTTAATCCATTACCAAATCCACCACGGCATTCACTACCGACAGCGCTAGGCTAAACAACAGGGCATTGAGCAAGCCATGCACATCAAAGCTGCTCATCAGAAAATCGGCCAGCTTCACAATGATGACGTTGATAACCAGCAGGAACAGGCCCAGCGTGAGTACCGTGATGGGAAAGCCCAGAATTTGCAGAATGGGTTTCACAATGGCGTTCAGAACGCCCAGCACGATGACCAGAATGGCCGCGCTGCCCACGCCGCCCAGCACCACGCCCGGCAGTACCATGCTGAGGCCGTACACCAGCACGGCGGTAAGAATGAATTTGAGAATGAATCCTAACATGGCAAAAGGGTTAAAGTGAAAGAAGCCTACTCGGCGTGCATGCCTTTGGCCGGCAGCCGCCCTTGCGATACGGCCATCCAGTTGCAAAGTTGGTAGAGCAGGCGCGCGCCCACGATGGCGTTCCACTCGGTGTCGCCGGGTGCTACTTCGTTCAGGTCGCAGCCGATGATTTGGATGCCCTCGCGCACGATGGAGCGCAACAGGTAGGTGGCTTCCTCGAACTCCAGGCCGCCGGGTACGGGCGTGCCGGTGCCGGGGCACAGCTTGGGGTCGAGGCCATCAATATCAAAGCTGATATAGACCTTTTTAGGCAGCTGCGCGATGATTTTGCCGCACACTTTCTTCCACGACTTCTTGGCGAACTTCTCGTCGCTCAGAAACCGTTGGCTGAACAGCGCCACCCGGCCATTCGACTGGTCGATAAATTCAGCCTCCTGCTGGCAAAAATCCCGGATACCCACCTGTACCAGCTTCTTCACCTGCGGCAGATCCAGCGCGTTGTGCATGATGCTGGCGTGCGAATATTTGAAGCCTTCATATGCCGGGCGCAGGTCGCAATGCGCGTCGAACTGTAAGATAGCGAATTCCGAATGGCGCTCGGCCAGCGCGTGCAGGTAGCCCAGCGGCGTGCTGTGGTCGCCACCCAGCACTACCACGCCCTTGCCGGCATCGAGCAAAGCACCGGTTTTGGCTTTTAGCCATTGCAGCATTTTGTCGCCTTCGGCCGTGGCTTGAGTGGGCACGGTTTCGTGCTGTTTGCGGTCGGCTTCGGGCTGGCCTTCTTCCAGCCAGCCAATGTAATCGGCGGCTAGCGGGCGCAGCTTTCGGCTGGCCTCAGCAATGGTTTCGTCTTCTTCCTCCATGGCCAAGCCAAGCTTCCAGGCATTGGGCACGTCCGAATCGTACAAGTCAACCTGCAACGAGGCTTCGCGGATGGCGGCCGGGCCAGCGGCCGTCCCGGCGCGGTAGCTTACCGTCACCTCCCATGGCACGGGCACTACCACTACCTGCGCCTCCTCGGGCGTGAAGGGCAGGCCAAAGAGGCCGCTGTCCACATCGCCGGGCGCGTTGGGGTCGAAAGAAGCTATTTTCTGGGCTAGGGCGTCTGCTTTAGACATTGGAATTGATGCGTAGGTAAACAGTAAGGTTGAATGCGAAAAAGAACGTCATGCCGCGCCGGCCGTGGCAACTCTCCCGCGAGCCTGTTCGCTGAACTGGATTCGCGGGAGAGTTGCCACGGCCGGCGCGGCATGACGGGCCGGAACGCAGCTAAGCATTCCAAAAACGTTATTAGGCCGACATCTGGCTACCCAGAAAGTCGTAGCTGCGGATGATTTCCAGAATTTTCTGGAACGTCACGCGGTCAAAAAACAGCATCAGCGGCAGTTCCACCGTGTTGTCGCGGTCCGAGAACTGGGTGATAACCGAGAAGATGAGCGGCTGCAGCTGCTGCGTCGGCAGCAAGCTCTGCAGGTTCTCCGCAATGTCGCCTTTGGGTGCCACGGGCGGCGCGCCGTAAATATTGGCCTTGAGGATGTTAGCTAACTGCGTGACCAAGGCCCCGGTAATGATGTTGCTGATTTCGAGCAGCAAAGATTCCTGCAATTCGTTCAGCTCCAGCGTTTCAGTGGTTTGCATGCGCAGACACACTCTTGAGAGCCGCTGGACATGCTGACCCGAGAAGAACATGAGCGTTGTGCCATTGAAATCACCCCGGATGTCGGACTGAATGGGTACATGACGGGTCTGGTAATCGCGCACGCGGTGCAGGATATCGTCGCTCATCAGCAAGTCGATATTCGGCACTTCAAGTAACACCCGCTCTTGGGCGATAACGGCGAATGAATCGGCGGCACGGGCCAGGCCGATGTTTAGAATCTCGCGGATTATATCACGCTCTAACTCAGTCATCGATAAATCCATAACGTCAAAGATAGGGGAAAGTGCAGCTGCGAGGACTGGGAGTGAAAGAAAGGTAAATTAAGGGCGTTTGGTCAGAAACAGGCGAGTCAGGGCCGGCACATCGAGTACCAGACAAACTTGCCCGCTGCCGAGCAGGGTAACTCCACCGAACAGGTCGATGGTATCCAACGGTTTACTAAGGGGCTTGATGACAATATTTTGCTGCCGGATAAACCGGTCAACCAACAAACCCAGGCGGCGGTTATTGTAATTCACGACCAGTACCTGCTGGGCACCAATCATATCGGCTTTGTCAGCGAAAGGCAGCATTTCGTCGCCTTCGTCGTGCAGTAGCATCCGCAATGGTATCAGCGGCACAGCCTGGCCTTGCACGTGGGTTACCAGTACGCCACCCACCACCGAAATCTGGCTGGGTTGCAGGGCTAGCACGGTATCGGTATGCATCAGCGGAATGGCGTAGGGACGGTCATCTACCTCAATCAGCAACGCACCCTTCACGGCAATAGACGTGGGCAGCACCAACGTAAACGTAGTGCCCACGCCTAACTGCGATTCGACCCGCAACTGGCCGCCCAACGAGTCAAGCGCCAGCTTCACTACGTCGAGGCCCACGCCGCGGCCCGAAATGTCGGTAATCTTACTGGCCATGGAAAAGCCGGGCTCAAACAGGAAGGCCCACACGGCCTGCTCATCCAAATTGGCGGCAGCGCTGGCCGTGGTCAGGCCGCGCTCCACGGCTTTGCGGCGCACGGCTTCGGTGTCGATGCCCCGGCCGTCATCGCGCACCTGAATGAGCACGTCGTCGCGCTCGGTAAGGGCCGAAAGGGTGAGGTGGCCGATAGCGGACTTGCCCGCCGCCGCCCGCTGGGCTGTGGTTTCGAGGCCGTGGCTGACGGCGTTGCGCACGAGGTGCAATAGCGCGTCGGTGATGATTTGCAGGATGTTGCGGTCAATCTGTACATCCTGCCCGCTAAGGGTGAGCTCAACTTCTTTGCTCTCGGCGCTGGCTACGTCGCGCACTACGCGAGGGAATTTGTTCAGCAATACCCCTACGCCTACCAGGCGAGCGTCCATCACGCTGTACTGCAAGTCGTCGGAAATGCGGAACAGGTGCTGGGCCGTAGCCAGCAACGCAGGATTGCCGATTTCCTGCGCCAGCGTCATAATCCGGTCGCGGTCAATCACCAACTCCCCTACCAGATTCAGCAGATTATCAAGCTTTTTAACCTGAATATACACCAAGTCCGAAAGCTCCATTTTCTTCCCCGACTCTTCTTCTGTCTCCGCCTCTTCGGCTTCGTCCAGAATCGGTTCTTCACCCCGCACCAAGCGGTCGAGGTTGTCGAGCAACGCCGTCGCATCCGGGAGAGGCTCGTTGGCTCCTACTGCCCGAATCATATTGCCCAGCGCATCAACGCCGGCAAAAACCACTTTGATGAGTGAACCACTGAACGTGCGTTCTTGGTCCCGAATCAGCCCAAACAGGGTTTCGAGGTGGTGCGCCACTTCGCCCAAATCGGCAAACCCCATGGCGCGGGCATTGGCCTTGAGGTTGTGCATGAGCCGAAACAACTCATTCAGCGCCGGGCCAGCATTGGGGTTGCGCTCAAGCTCGCTCAAATGGCGGCTCATAGAGTCGTAATACTCCAGCGCTTCGGCCATGAAAAGCTCCCGGTATTCCTGGTCGCGCGTTTTCATCAGGCCTTGGAAATTGAGTTAATGAACCAACAATCCGGCGCACACAGACACAGCCCATCGTTTCCGAAGGGATGTAGCAAAGAGACGGAACGTTGTCGCAGCACCTTACGCAGCCTGCTCAGAAGCGTCGTTTTGCAGCGCCGCGCCCACTATTTCCAGTACTTTCTCTTCTGAGAAGGGCTTCACGATGTAAGCCAACGCACCATTTTCAATGGCTTCGGTCACGATAACCTCCTGGCCCACAGCACTGCACATCACTACTTTAGCGGAAGGCTGAATCTGACGGAGGCTCTTGAGCACGTCCAGACCGGTGTTGTCGGGTAGAATTACGTCGAGGGTAATAAGGTCGGGGGAAGTCGAAGCGGCCATTTCCACCGCCTGTGCGCCGTTTGCTGCCTCGCCTACTACTTCGTAGCCGGCATCGGTGAGCATGTTTTTGAGCATCGTACGCATATAGAAGGAGTCGTCGACGATGAGGATGCGCTTATTCATGGAATTGGGGAACGTAAGATTTAAACAGGTAGCCGAGCGTAGTTGCGGGCCACCTTTGTACGGGGTTGGGCCTACGAAGATGCCGTTTTGCCCGGCAGGCGCATCACTTCACTTGGGGTCAGGAGCTTGCGCATATCCAGTACGATGATAATGCCGCCTTCCGGCAGTTTGGCGATGCCTTCGAGGTATTTGTCGCGGGTGCTGGAATCCTGTACGAATTCCGGGGCCGGCTCAATCTGGCTCAGCGGCATGGTGAAGGGGCGCGGCACTTCGCGTACCATCAGTCCCAGCACGTAGTCGGCGGCTTCAACGGCAATGGTGTAGCTGCGCTCGGGAATCGGCCGGCCGGCCGGCCGCAGCCGAAACCGCTCTTCCAGGTCCAGAATGGCGATAATATCGCCGCGAAGGTTGGCAATGCCCTTGATGAAAGGCGGCGTTTTGGGCATTTTGGCCACGTCGGGCGTGATGGTCACTTCCTTCACCTGCTCGATGCGAATTCCGTAGTCCTCATCGCCCAGACGAAACACGATAAGCTGCACCAATTCGGCGGGCTTGGCGCGTTCGGCCTTGGCAATGGGTGCATTTATTTCAGTCTCAGCCATGCGGGATTAGTCGAAAAAGGGCTAAACGAATGGGTTGAGAATTATTTGGCTTTTGCTTTTGACTTGGCCGCTGCTTTGCTGACCTGGCCGTTTTTCGCGGCTTTACCGTTTACGGCTGCTTCGGGCTGAGCTTCCTCGTTCCGAGCTGCGGCTTGTGCCCGCGCCGGACGCTCCCGACGGGCGGGAGCGGCTGCTGCTATCGGAGCTGCCGCTTCGGAGCGGTTCCGGCGGGCGGAGTTAGGCTGCCGGCTGGTATCAGCAGCAACTGGTGCGGCCTCATTCCGAGTCTGGGAGCGGCGGGCAGCCATGCCGTTTTGCGGTTGCGGCGCGGGTGCGTACGATGCGCGGGCACGGTACGTATCGCGGGCACCGCGGCGCACGGGTTCCGGCTCGGGCTCCGGCTCGTAGGAGCTGAGTTGGAAGGTTTCGAGGCCGGCCTGGAGGTCGTCGGCAATATCCGTGAGGCGCTGCGAGCTGGTTGTTAGCTCCTGCATGGCAGTGGAGAGCTGCTTGGCCGTGCCCGCTACCTGCTGCGTGCCGGTGGCCGTTTGCTCGGCAATGGCTACCACTTCTTCCACGTACTTCACCACGTCGCCAATCGAGGTTTTCTGTACCTCGGTAGCCGTGAGAATGTCGCGCGAGGTGCGGAGCGTTTCGCCGCTGCTGGTAGCAATGTTTTTAAAGGCCGAGCTGGCTTCGAACGTGGCGTTCTTGCCTTTCAATACCCGGTTTTCCATGGTCGAAATAGCCGTGGCCGCCGTGGTCGTATCCTTTTTCACGTCGTCAACCAGCGTGGCAATTTCGTTGGCCGAACGGCGGGAGCTTTCGGCCAGTTTCCGGATTTCCTCGGCTACTACTGCGAAACCACGGCCGGCCTCGCCAGCGCGGGCGGCTTCGATAGCGGCGTTCAGTGCCAGCAGGTTGGTTTGCGAAGCGATGTCGGTAATCACGCCCAGCGACTTGCTGATTTCACCCGAACGGGTGCTCAATACTTCGATGGTGCGGGAGGTCTGGGAAGCGGCGCTGGATATTTCTTCCATGTTTTTCACCACTTCGGCCACCGTTTTCAAACCGAGCTGCGAGGTTTGCTCACCCAGGATTGCCGATTTGTTCACGACATCGGCCTTGTTGGCCGTTTCCTTGGTGGCCTGCATGATTTCTTCAATCAGCTTGAAGGCCTGGTCGGTTTTCAAAGCCTGGTTCTGAGCGCCTTCGGCCATCTGCTGCATGGCCAGGGCCACGTCGACGGTTACGCGGCTCATTTCCTGACCTTTGCCGGCCATTTCTTCCGAAGAAGTTCCCACAATCTGTGACGAGTCATTGATTTCGCCGAGCAACTCGTTCAGGTTTTCGACGGCGAGGTTCAGGGCGTCGGCCATGGCCAGAATGTCGCCTGTGGTCGGCACGTCTACGCGCTGGGTTAGGTCGCCTTCCGAGATGGCGCGCACAACGCGGGCCACTTCAAGCACCGGCGAGGCGATGGACTCGAGCAGGGCGTTGAGCGTATCCACCAGTTCTTTCCAAGAGCCCGACACGCCGCCTACCGTGGCGCGCTCAGTCAGTTTGCCTTCCACACCGGCCACTTTAGCCACGCGGCTAACTTCGACGGCGAGGCGGTTGAGGTCGTCCACCATGCTGTTGATGGTGTCGGCCAGGTCGGCCACTTCGCCTTTGGCTTGCAGCGTCAGCTTCTGCGTCAAGTCACCTTTCGATACGGCCGTTACTACTTTCACGATGCCCCGCACCTGCGTGGTGAGGTTGGAGGCCATGTAGTTCACGTTGTCGGTCAGTTCCTTCCACACGCCGGCCACGTTGGGTACGGAGGCCTGACCGCCGAGCTTTCCTTCGGTGCCCACGTCCTGCGCCACACGGGTTACCTCGCCGGCGAAGATGTTGAGCGAGTCCACCATCTGGTTCAGGTTGTCCTTCAGGTCCAACAGCTCGCCGTTGACGTTTACCGAAACCTTCTGGCTCAAGTCACCGCGCGATACGGCCGTTGCCACGTTGGCAATGTCTCGCACCTGCGAGGTCAGGTTGCTGGCCATCGTGTTCACGTTGTCCGTCAGGTCTTTCCAGGTGCCGCGCACGTTGGGCACTTTGGCTTGGCCGCCGAGCTTGCCTTCGGTACCTACTTCGCGGGCCACGCGGGTTACTTCGTCACCAAAAATATTGAGCGAGTCCACCATTTCGTTGAGGTTTTCCTTCAACTGGAGGAGCTCACCGCGCACATTCACCGTGATTTTCTGACTCAAGTCACCTTTAGCTACGGCCGTTGCCACGTTGGCAATGTCCCGCATCTGCGAGGTCAGGTTGCTAGCCATCGTGTTCACGTTGTCCGTCAAATCCTTCCAGGTGCCCGATACTTTTGGCACATTGGCCTGACCGCCAAGGATACCCTCGGTACCTACTTCGCGGGCCACGCGGGTTACCTCGCCGGCGAAGATGTTGAGCGAGTCCACCATCTGGTTCAAGTTGTCCTTCAGGTCTAACAGTTCGCCTTTTACGTCTACCGTAATCTTCTGCGAAAGGTCACCTTTTGATACGGCCGTTGCCACGTTGGCAATGTCCCGCACCTGCGAGGTCAGGTTGCTGGCCATCGTGTTCACGTTGTCCGTCAACTCTTTCCAAGTGCCGCCTACGCGGGGCACCACGGCTTGGCCGCCGAGCTTGCCTTCGGTACCTACTTCGCGGGCCACGCGGGTTACTTCGTCACCAAAGATGTTGAGCGAGTCCACCATCTGGTTGAGGATGTTCTTCAACTCCAGGATTTCGCCCTTCACGTTCACCGTCATCTTCTGGCTCAAGTCGCCGCGGGCTACGGCGGTTGCCACGTTGGCAATGTCCCGTACCTGCGAGGTCAAGGCCGCGGCCATGTCGTTTACGTTGTCGGTGAGGGCTTTCCATACACCGGCCACGTTGGGCACACTGGCCTGGCCACCTAGTTTGCCCTCGGTACCCACTTCTTGGGCCACGCGGGTTACCTCGCCGGCAAACAGGTTGAGGGACGCCACCATCTGGTTCAGGTTCTGCTTCAGCTGCAGGAATTCCCCTTTTACATCGACGGTAACCGTCTGCGTCAGGTCACCTTTAGCAACTGCAGTTGCCACGTTGGCAATGTCTCGTACCTGGCTCGTCAAGTTCGAGGCCATGTAGTTTACGTTGTCCGTCAGGTCTTTCCACACGCCGGCCACGCTGGGTACCGAGGCCTGACCGCCGAGGCGGCCTTCGGTGCCCACTTCCTGGGCCACGCGGGTTACCTCGCCGGCAAACAGGTTCAGTGAGTCCACCATCTGGTTCAGGTTCTGCTTCAGCTGGAGCAGCTCGCCTTTTACATCAACGGTTACTTTCTGGCTCAAGTCGCCTTTAGCTACGGCGGTTGCTACGTTGGCAATGTCCCGCACCTGAGAAGTCAGGTTGCTGGCCATGTTGTTTACGTTGTCCGTCAGGTCTTTCCACACGCCGGCTACGTTTGGCACACTGGCCTGGCCGCCGAGTTTCCCCTCGGTACCCACTTCCTGCGCCACACGAGTTACCTCGCCGGCAAACAGGTTCAGCGAGTCCACCATCTGGTTCAGGGTCTGCTTCAGCTGCAGGAATTCCCCTTTTCCGTCACCGGTGATTTTCTGCGACAAGTCGCCTTTGGCTACGGCCGTGGCTACGTTGGCAATGTCCCGCACCTGCACGGTGAGGTTCGAGGCCATGTTGTTTACGTTGTCGGTCAGGTCTTTCCAGATACCGCCTACGTTTGGTACCGAGGCCTGGCCACCGAGTTTGCCTTCGGTGCCCACTTCCTGCGCCACACGGGTTACCTCGCCGGCGAAGATGTTCAGGTTGTCAATCGTTTTGTTGATGGTTTCGGCCATCAATTTGAAGTCGCCCGATACCGGAATCTGAAAGCTTTCGTCCAGATTGCCACGGCTGATGTTCTTCAGTACCTTGCCCACTTCCAACACCGGCACGGCGATGCTGTCCACCAGGCCGTTGATGTTGTTAATCATGTCGCGCCAGAAGCCGGCGGCCCCGTCGGCCGAAGCCCGCGCCTTGAGGTTGCCCTCCACCCCGGCCACTTTCGAGATGCGCGACACCTCGCCCCCTACCCCGGCAATCATGTCCACCATCGAGTTGTAGGCTTCCGCGATTTCGGCAAAAATGTCGTCGTTCTGCTTGGTGAGCCGCACCGACACGTCGCCCTTCTTAAAGGCATCAAGCGCATAAAGCACCCGGTTGAGCTGGTCGTTGACGTAGCCCGGGTCCTGGGTATCGACGGAGCCGCGCGAGCCGCCTTTTTTGCGCGTCAGGTCGTTATTAGTACGCACCACGTCGAGCGACGAAACCGCGCCGGCGTCCGGCGATGCGCCGTCAATGACATCCGTAGTGGTTGCGGGAGCACGCCGAGCCTTAGGTCCTGGGTTCTGGGGGGAAGCCATATATAGTACGAGTATCGAATCGGGAAGGGGAAAGCTAATTAGAGCGCGAAGTACGGGGGTTAGCCGCGAATAAGCAAAGGGCAAGATGCCTGGTACGGCGCTGAACCCGCCGGCTCGCAGACTCGTTCCCAAAGCACGGCTCCGGCCGGATTATTGCTGTCGGATGCTGCTGCTAAGAATTAAGCGGCATCTTTGCGGCCTGTTTTAACTTTTCGCTGCAGCTGGTCGTTTCACTCCCACAGTTACCCCATTCCTACTGCCGCACCCCTTACCCGCCCACATGGTCAAGAATTTAGTTATCGTCGAGTCGCCGGCCAAGGCGAAAACCATTGAAGGCTACCTCGGCCAGGATTTCGTGGTGCGTTCCAGCTACGGCCACGTCCGCGACTTGCCGAAGGACAACAATGCCATCGACATTGCCAATGGTTTCAAGCCTACCTACGTGGTTTCGCCGGACAAGCGCGAGCTCATCGCGCAGCTAAAAAAACTTTCGAAGGAAGCCGAAACCGTCTGGTTGGCGAGTGACGATGACCGCGAGGGCGAAGCCATTTCGTGGCACCTGGCCGAAACGCTGAACCTGCCCGAAGCCAAAACGCGCCGCATCGTTTTCCGCGAAATCACCAAAAACGCCATCCTCGCCGCCATCGCCGACCCGCGCACGGTGAACCAAGACTTGGTGAATGCCCAGCAGGCCCGCCGAGTGCTCGACCGCCTCGTGGGCTTCGAGCTGAGCCCCGTGCTCTGGAAAAAGGTGAAGCCCGGCCTGAGCGCCGGCCGTGTGCAGAGTGTAGCCGTACGGCTAGTAGTGGAGCGGGAGCGTGAAGTAGCTAATCACCTTTCGGCCAGTGCCTACCGCGTGGTGGCCCGCTTCGATGCCGGCCGCGGCGCGGTGCTGGAAGCCGAACTGCCCACCCGTTATAAGGTACGCGCCGAAGCGGAGGCGTTTCTGGAGCGTTGCGTGGGTGCTTCGTATCAGATTGAGAGCCTCGACAAAAAGCCCGGCAAGCGCAGCCCGGCCGCGCCTTTCACCACGTCGACCCTGCAGCAGGAAGCTTCGCGCAAGCTCGGCTTCTCGGTGGCCCAGACGATGAGCGTGGCCCAGAAGCTGTACGAAGCTGGTAAAATCAGCTACATGCGGACGGACTCGGTGAATCTGTCGGGTGAGGCGCTGGCGGGTGCGCAAGCCACCATTACGGCTTCCTACGGTGCAGAATACCACCACATGCGCACGTTCAAAACCAAATCAGCCTCGGCTCAGGAGGCGCACGAAGCCATTCGCCCCACGGATTTCAGCGCGGTGAAAGCCGGCTCGGATGCGTCGGAGCAGCGGCTATATGACCTTATCCGCAAGCGGGCCATGGCTTCGCAGATGGCGGAAGCGGTGATTGAGCGGACCACGGCCGTGATTGGCATCAGCACGCAGCCGGGCGTTACGCTGTCAGCCACGGGCGAAGTGATTACGTTCGAGGGCTTCCTGAAAGTGTATGCCGAGAGCAAAGACGACGAGGATGAGGACGATGCGAAAGACGGCGAATCGAGCTTCTCGCGCGGCCTGCCGCCGCTGAGCGTGGGCCAGGACCTGCCCTTGCAGCGCCTGAGCGCCACGGAGCGGTTTTCGTCGCCCCCGGCGCGCTATACCGAGGCTTCGCTGGTGAAAAAGCTGGAGGAAATGGGCATCGGCCGGCCTTCAACTTATGCCCCTACCATCAGCACCGTGCAAAAGCGTGGCTACGTGGAAAAAGATACCCGCGAGGGCAAGGAGCGCAAGTTCCATGTGCTGACGCTGGACGGCAGCGCGGTGAATACCGAGATTAAAACCGAGAACTACGGGGCCGAAAAAGCCAAGCTGTTTCCGACGGATACGGCCATGATTGTGAACGACTTTCTGGTGGCTCACTTCCCCGTGATTGTGGATTACCAGTTCACGGCCAAAGTGGAGGACGAGTTTGACCAGATTGCCAACGGCCACGAAAACTGGACGCAGATGCTAACCGGCTTCTACGGCAAGTTCCACGCGACCATCGAGGCCGGGCAGGACATTGACCGCAGCACCGTGGGCGCCACCCGCGAGCTCGGCGTACACCCCGAAACGGGTGAGCGCATCTCGGCCCGCCTGGGCAAATACGGCCCTTACGTGGCGCTGGGCGACACCGAAGGCGAAACCAAGCCGGCATATGCCAACCTGCGCAAAGGCCAGTTCATCGAAAGCATCACCTTGGAAGACGCGCTGGAGCTGTTCAAGCTGCCGCGCGTGGTGGGCGAGTTTGAGGAAAAGGCCATGACGGCCGCGCTGGGCCGCTTCGGCCCCTACATCCGGCACGACAGCAAGTTCTTCTCCCTCACCAAGGAGCAGGACCCGCACACCATCACGGCCGAAGAAGCCGTGACTTTGATTGAGCTGAAGCGCAAAACCGACGCCGAGCGCCTCATCAAAAGTTTCCCCGAGAACCCCGATATCCAAGTCTTGAATGGCCGCTTCGGTCCCTACATCGTGGCGGGCAAGAAGAATGTGAAGATTCCCAAAGGCGAAGAGCCCACGGAACTGACCCTGGAGCGCTGCCAGGAGCTGGCAGATGCCACGCCCGATAAGCCCGCTAAAGGTGGGCGCTTCGGCAAGAAAGCGGCTCCCGCCGCCAAGGAAGAGAAAGCCGACCAACCCGCCAAAAAAGCAGCGGCTGCGAAGAAGCCAGCTGCGAAGAAAACCGCCGCTAAAAAGCCAGCTGCTAAAAAAGCCCCAGCCAAAACGGCCGCCGCTAAAGCAAAATAATTGCGACTTCCCGTCGTTTGAGTTCAACAGAAAGCCCGCACGATGCGGGCTTTTTTGCTTGAGAGCGCATGGTGGTCATCAACCTATTATTTCGGATAGCAGCGCTTGGCTTACTAGCGGGCATCCCGGCCGGCCCTGTTGCCGGGCCAGTCTATCCGTGGTCCAACCGCGCGAATGATGCGGCGCAGGCGCTGGTCACACGCTTTCCTGCGCCGAAGGGCTGCCAGCGCGTAGCGGTGGCGACTGGAAGCTGGGGCGAGTGGCTGCGTGGGCTCCCATTAAAGCCGGCCGGCACCAAAGCCCGCTTATTCAATGGCCAGCTGAAAGACCGGCAGGACGTGGTGGCCGCTGTGGTCGACATTGACGTGCCGCCCCAGGATTTGCAGCAGTGCGCCGATGCCGTGATTCGGCTGCGGGCCGAGTACGTGTTCAGCCACGACCCGAATAAGGTGCATTTTCACCTCACCACGGGCTACGATTTCTGGTTTTCGGATTTTGTGGCCGGCCGCACGTTTCGGGTGGCGAATGAGGAAGTGCTGCCCGCTACCCGGCCCGCCGAAGCGCCCACCCACGCCGCGCTGGCCCGCTACCTGGTGCCCACGTTCGGCTACGCGGGCACCAAGTCGCTGAGCCGGGAGCTGCGCCTGGTGCCGCTGCCGCAGGTGCAGCCTGGCGACGTACTCATCCATGGCGGCGCGCCCGGGCACGCGGTGCTGGTGGTGGATGTGGCGGAAAATCCGACCTCGCACCAGAAATACGTGCTGCTGGCGCAGAGCTACATGCCGGCCCAGAGCATTCATGTGCTGCGCAACATTGACGTGCCCGCGCTCGGGGCGTGGTTTGCGGTGCCCGGGCCGGCTCAGGCCGAATTCGATACGCCGGAGTGGACGTTTGCCCGCGAGGAGTTAAAGCGGTTTGAGTAGCCGCTACGCCTGAACGGGCTCAATGGCTTCGATACTCACCGCGCTGAGCTCGTCGAAACTCCGGATAATGCGGTCGGCTAGGTGCAGGTTCTGGCCTTCGGAATGCGGGCTGACGTAGGCGATGCAGTAGATGCCCGCCGCTTTGGCCGCCGCCACGCCATTGGCCGCGTCTTCGATGACGATGCAGGCGGTGACGGGCGTATCGGCAAGTTCGGCGGCGCGGAGGAAGATGGCCGGGTTGGGCTTGGATTCGGCAAAATCCTCGCCGCTGATGCGGTGGGTGAAGTACTCGTCCAGGCCGAAACGGTCGAATACCCGGGCGATGGTGGCTTTGGAGGCGGAAGACGCTACTACCAGCTGCACATCGTGGCGGCGTAGGTCTTCGATAAGTACTCGCACGCCGGGCAGCAGGTCGAGGCTGGCATCTTCATCAAAAGACTTGTTGAACAGCTCGCGCTTGCGCATCACCATGGCTTCCACGTCCTGCGTGAGGCCGTATTGCTGCTTAAGCAGCTGAAACACGTTTCGCGTCGACTTGCCCAGGAAGGTGGCGTACTCGGCGGCCGAAACGGGAATGCCCAGCTCGGCAAACTGCGTGAAAAAAGCGTCGTGGTGAATGGGCTCGGTGTCGATGATGACGCCGTCCATGTCGAAGATTACCGTGCGAATCATGAATGCGGGAGCAGGAGAATAATTGGAGCAAAGGTATCGGGCAGCGGCCCCGCCTCGCTTCTGCTGCGAATAATGAAAGTGTGAAAACTTTTTTTCTTTCAATGATGTATATACATCAAATGTACATACATTTGTCTCACCAACGCATCTAACCAACGCCCCTATCATGGCCAACACCGTTCTGCACCCCGCCAACACCCGTGGCCACGCCAATCATGGCTGGCTCAATTCCTTTCACACCTTCAGCTTCGCCGGCTACAACAACCCCGAGCGTGTGCACTTCGGCGCCCTGCGCGTGCTGAACGACGACACCGTAGCGGGCGGCATGGGCTTCAGCAAGCACCCGCACGACAACATGGAGATTATCTCCATTCCGCTCTCCGGCGATTTGGAGCACCAGGATTCGATGGGCAACAAAACCGTCATCCGCCAGAACGATGTGCAGGTGATGAGCGCCGGCACCGGCGTGGCCCATTCCGAAAAAAACCACAACCAGCACCAGGAGGTGAAATTCCTGCAAATCTGGGTCATCCCCAACCAGCGCGGCGTGAAGCCCAACTACGGCCAGGAAACTTTCGCCCCGGAAGCCCGCCACAACCAGCTGTTGCAAGTAGTGTCGCCTGCTGGCGATGGCACCAACCCGCACATTCAGCAGGATGCCTGGTTCCACATCGGCAACCTCGATAAAGGATTCACGACCGACTACGCTGTGAAAAAAGCCGGTAATGGCGTCTACGCCTTCGTGCTGGAAGGCGACGTGACCATCAACGGCCAGGCCCTGCACCGCCGCGACGGCTTCGGCATTTGGGAAACCGATAAGCTCGAAATCAGCACCGACAGCAACGCTGAGCTGCTGCTGATGGAAGTGCCGATGGAGTTTTAACTTTTCGGCTGTAGTCGGATTTACAGCTAATAATATCTGTCATCCTGAGCTTGCGAAGGACCTTATCACGACTGTGCAATCGGCAGTATTCCTAATGAAACAGCTGTGCTAAGGTCCTTCGCAAGCTCAGGATGACATACTTTTCCGAAATAAATCCGACTACCAATATAACAGAACAACCCAACACATGAAACCCGCCCCCACCACCTACCCCGTCCACGAACTCATTCGCAACCGCTGGAGCCCGCGCTCCTTCGCGGCCCAGCCCGTGGAGCAGGACAAATTGAACCAGGTGTTTGAAGCTGCCTCCTGGGCCTTCAGCGCCATGAATTTGCAGCCCTGGCAGTACATCTACGCCCACAAGGCCGACACCGTGGCCTTCCAGAAAATCGTGGATTGCCTGGTGCCCGGCAACCAGCCCTGGGCCAAAAATGCTCCGGTGCTCATCATCGCGCTGGCCCAGACTACTAACGCCGACGGCCAGCCCAACGGCGCGGCCATGCACGACCTCGGCGCGGCCAATGCCACCCTCTTCCTCGAAGCCACTGCGCTGGGCCTGCACGGCCACCTCATGGGCGGCTTCGACCGCGAGAAAACCCGCCGCGACTTCAACCTGCCCGACCACCTGACCCCGGCCGTGATAATGGCCCTCGGCTACATCGGCGAGGCCGAGCAGCTCGAAGAACCCTACCTGAGCCGCGAGAAAGCCGCCCGCAGCCGCAAGCCGGTGGCCGAATTCGCCTTCCAGAACGAACTGCCCGCCTAATGAAAACCCGCCTCACCCGCGCCGCCGAGCGCGGCCTCAAGGACATTGGCTGGCTGAAAAGCCACCTCTCGCTCAGCTTCGGCCCCTACCCCGACCCCGAGCGCACGGGCTTCGGCCTGCTCCGCGTGTTCAACGACGACGTGGTGCAACCCGGCGGCGGCTTCGGCATCCACGGCCATGCCAACATGGAAATCATCTCGGTGATGCTGGCCGGCAGCATGAACCACAAGGACACCCTCGGCTACACCGAAGTGGTGCACCAGGACTGGGTGCAAATCATGAGCGCCGGCTCCGGCCTGCGCCACGAAGAGCACAACGTGGGCGACACCGACGTGAATTTCCTGCAAATCTGGATTGAGCCCAAGCTCCAGAACGTGGGCCCGCGCTACCAGCGCCGCCAGTTCCCGGAGGCCAAGCGCGTCAACCAGCTCACCACCATCGTGAGCAACGAGGAAGGCCAGGCCCACTGCTGGATAAACCAAAATGCCAAGCTTTCCCTCGGTTACTACACCGAAGCCCAAACGGTGGACTACACCTTCAAGCCGCTGAATAAGCTGCTGTTTCTGTTCGTCATCAGCGGCTCGGTGACGGTGGCCGGCCAGGAAGTGGGCACCCGCGACAGCCTCGGCATCTGGGAAACGGACAGCGTAAGCATTGAGGCGGCGGCCGATACCCGGTTCCTGCTCATCGAATGCCCGATTAACCATTAAAAGGTTATTTGAATGGTGTAGAGACGCATCCTTGCGTCTCGTCGTTGGACGATATCCGAACGATGCGGCCGACGAGACGCGAGTATGCGTCTCTACAGCTACCCTACCACCCCAACAATGCAAAAAAAGCTGCCCCTACCAGGGCAGCTTTTTTGGTGCATTACAAACAGACTTTATCCCTGAATAAACGCCAGCAAATCGGCATTAATTGTGGCGGCCTCCGTGGCGGGCATGCCGTGGGGGAAGCCGGGGTACGAAATCAGCTTGCCCTGTTGCAGCAGCTTGATGGACTTGGCGGCGCTATTGGCGAAGGGCACGATTTGGTCGTCTTCGCCGTGCAGCACCAGCACGGGCAGGGCCACGGTTTTCAGGTCCTCGGTGAAATCGGTTTCCGAGAAGGCCTTGATGCCGAAG
>JAQBNT010000273.1 GCA_028288445.1 Hymenobacter sp.
GGACATCATCCTCTGCCCCAAAAACCGCAAGGACATCGAGGAAATCCAGGAGGACTACCTCAAGGGCCTCACCATTCACTACGCCGACCGGGTGGACGATGTGCTACGCGTGGCCCTGCTCGATGAGCTGGTGCCGCACCCGCAGAAGCTGCCCGTGCGCGACGAGCCCGTGCCCGCCCCCGGCCCCAGCGTGGAGGTGCAGTAGGGGCCGAACCTCCGCGCTTCGGCCGCGGGCTCCCGCGGTCAAAGCGCGGAGGTTCGCGCTTTGGCCACGAACCTGCCGGATAAATTCCGGGGCATCGGGTATGCGAAAAGGAGGTGCGTGAGCGTTGAGCGGACACAACAGGCCAGGGGCCGTAACTTAGACCTATGAAGCAGTTTTCCGCGCACCGGGCGGCCGGTTTTTGCCTGATTTTGGGAGTGATGGGCCTGCGGCCGGCGGCGGCGCAGCAGTTGGGCGGGCGCACCGTGTTTCCGTTTCTGGACCTGCCACCCAGCGCCCATCTGGCGGCTTTGGGCGGCATGAGCGTCTCGGCCCGCACCGACGACCCCACCATGCTCTACGGCAATCCGGCCCTGCTCAACGCCGACATGGACGGTCGCCTGGCCCTGAGCTACGTGGCCTACCTGGCCGATATCAAGCAGAGCACCGCCGCCTACGTGTTCAACACTGCCAAAGCCGGACGCTTCGGCGTGGGCGTTACCTACCTCAACTACGGCAGCTTCGAGAGCTACGACCCGGCCGGCAACAGCCTGGGTACGTTCGGCGTGAACGAGTACACCGTAGGCCTGACCGATTCCTACACCAAGGGCAAATTCACGTTTGGGGCCACCACCAAGCTGGCCGTGTCCAGCATTGCGGGCAGCCGCTCGCTGGCCGGCGTGGCCGATGCCGGCGTAGTGTACAAGCACCCCACGGCCGATTTCACCGCGGGCCTGGCCGTGAAAAACGCCGGCTATCAGTTTTCGCCCTACCCCGGCACCGAGCGCGGCCCGCTGCCGCTCGACGTGCAAATCGGCGCTACCGTGAAGCCCGAGCACATGCCGCTGCGCTTCTCGCTCACGGCCCACCACTTGCAGCAGTGGGACATTCAGTACCTCGACCCCAACGCCCGCGGCACCCTCGACGCCAGCGGCAACGAGAAGAAGGCCGCCAAAAGCTTCGGCGATAACCTGGCCCGGCACTTCACGGCCAGCGCCGCCCTCATCCTCGGCAAGGGCTTTCAGGTCCGGGCCGCCTACAACCACTTGCAGCGCCGCGAGCTGCGCCTGGAGAACACCAGCGGCAGCGCCGGCCTGGCCTTTGGCGTGATGCTGAAGATTAGCACGTTCCAGATTGACTACACCCACGCCACGTTGCAGGCGGCGGGCTCCAGCGAATACTTCACTATTTCGCGCAACCTCGATTCCTTGTTCAAGAAAAAAGACGGCGGAAGCAAGCCCAGCGAACCCACGCCCGACGGGTCGAAGACAAAATACCGGAAAGTCGGTTCCTGATAGGCTGGAGCGAACATTCGGTTTCGCTTCGCCGTACCCCGCGAAACCCCCCACATGCAAAATTTCCTGACTCCGGCCCAAATCGTGGCCGAACTCGATAAGTACATCATCGGCCAGCACGAGGCCAAGCGCCATGTGGCCATTGCCCTGCGCAACCGCTGGCGCCGCCTCCACGCCCCGGCCGATATGCAGGCCGAAATCGTCCCGAACAACATCCTCATGATTGGGGCCACCGGCGTGGGCAAAACCGAAATTGCCCGCCGCCTGGCCCACCTCGCCGATGCGCCCTTCGTGAAAGTGGAGGCCAGCAAGTTCACCGAGGTGGGCTACGTGGGCCGCGACGTGGAAAGCATGGTGCGCGACCTCGCCGAGCAGTCCTTCAACCGCGTAAAGGCCCGCCGCCAGGAAGCCGTGAAAGCCCAGGCCGCCGACGCCGTGGAAGAGCTCATTCTCGACGCCCTCATCCCCGCCATCTCCCAGCCCGCCGGTGCCAAAACCGGCCTCGGCTTCGGCAATGGGGGAGGGGACGACGTGCCGCATTCCGACGCCGAACTCAACGAGCGCACCCGCGAGCGGTTCCGTCAGAAAATCAAGAACGGCGAGCTCGAAGACCGCAAAATTGAAATCCAGGTGGCGCAGGCCGGCCCCAGCATCGGGGTGATGGGCGCGCCTCCCGGCATGGACGAAGGCACCCTCTCGGGCCTCCAGGACATGCTAGGCAACATGATGCCCAAGAAAACCCGCAAGCGCAAAGTGACCGTGGCCGAAGCTCGCAAGCTCCTCCTCGACGAAGAAGCGGCCAAGCTCATCGACATGGACGAAGTGAAAGATGAGGCGGTTCGCCAGTGCGAAAACGCCGGCATCATCTTCATCGATGAGATTGACAAGGTGGCCAGCAGCGGCGGCAAAAGCGGCGGCGGTGGCCCCGACGTGAGCCGTCAGGGCGTGCAGCGCGACCTGCTGCCCATCGTGGAGGGCTCGGCTGTGAACACTAAGTACGGCATCGTCAACACCGACCACATCCTGTTCATCGCCGCTGGGGCCTTCCACGTCTCCAAGCCCAGCGACCTCATTCCCGAGCTGCAAGGCCGCTTCCCCATCCGCGTCGAGCTCCAGAGCCTGACCAAGGAAGACTTCTTCCGCATTCTCAAAGACCCCAAAAATGCCCTTACCAAGCAATACGAGGCCCTGCTGAAAGCCGAAGAAGTAGAATTGACCTTTGAAGACGCCGCTTTGGAGCGCGTGGCCGAAATCGCCTTCGAGGTCAATGCCGAAGTCGAGAACATCGGGGCCCGCCGCCTGCACACCGTGATGAGCCGCCTGCTCAACGACATCCTCTACGACGTGCCGGATAAGATTGGGGCCAACGCCCGCATCCTCATCACCGCCGGCCTGGTAGACGAGCGGCTGAGCAGCATGGTGAAGAACCGCGACCTGAGCCAGTACATTCTGTAGGGCAGCTGCTTTAAA
This sequence comes from Hymenobacter sp., assembly GCA_028288445.1. GTDB lineage: Bacteria > Bacteroidota > Bacteroidia > Cytophagales > Hymenobacteraceae > Hymenobacter. Next base: position 2,968 of record JAQBNT010000273.1, read on the forward strand.
CAAAAAAATCCCGGCCAACTGGCCGGGATTTTTTTGTTTAAAGCAGCTGCCCTACAGCGGATAGCCTGTGGGTTTCTACTTGAAGATGGCAACTGCGGCCAGCGGAGCATTAATCTGCGAGCTGGCCAGGAGCGTGTTGTCCGTAGGCGAAACCGGCGTGAGGACGATGCGCCGACCGTCTTTCAGCACGTATTCAAACGTAAACACAATTGCGTCGTTCCGAACGATGCGGTTGTTCAACGTAGGAACGGCGGGGTTCGCCAGAACCGCGAGGGTGCCGGGCACAGCATTGGGGAACAAGTCCTTGAGGGCCTCCTGGCTGGTGAGGGAAACGGTAGCCGGAAAGCTGGTAATGTCCCCGATTTTCACCCGTGGGCCATACGCCGCCCCGCGCCGGAAGCTCTTGTACACTTCAACGGTTTGCAGCTCGGCATACCCTTGCGAAGGGTTAATGACAAACTCAAATACCGGTCGGGTATAGTATTGGGGTTTCAGGGAGAAGCTGTCGATTCTTATCTGTTCAGATAGCTGGCCCCTTCTGAAAGGAAAGAAAGACTTATCGGCATTTATTTCCGGGATAATCAACGGAACGCTTTCGTTTTTAGGCTCGGGAAGCTTGCTGCTTTCGCGGCAAGACGACAGCCCTGCAACTGCCGAGAGCAACAGCAGGAAACTGGCAAAATAATTTTTCATGAATCAGCAAAGATGAAGACAGACTTTAAAGAGAAGAGAACCCCTTCCTACTTGTCCCAGAAAATGGGCGCGGTCGATTCGCGCTGGGAGCGGGGAGAGTTCGGGTTCAACGTCAGGTCGTTGGTGGGGTAGTACAGGCGCAGGGGGAAAGCCCCGTTGGCCCGGGTACCGCCGTCGTCAGGCAATAGTCCGCTGTTGGGCGCGCTAAGCGTTACCGCTTCGGGTGATACGCGGATAACGGGGTGGCCCGTGCGGCGGAAGTCGGTGTAAACATCTACGCCGTAGCCAAAGCTCGCCACGTACTTTTCGTACATGATAACCTCCAGCTTGTCTTCGGTCGTGGCCGCGTTATCAAACCGGGCCAGGGCGCTGTTTTTGTAGGTCGTGATGGTGGCGGTCGGAATAACGGGGCTGCCATCGGCAGCGGCGATGGTGTTCACTTTATTGAACGAGGCCAGTACGGCGGCGTCGAAGGCGGTACGGGCAGCGGCCACGTCGTTGTACACGGTCAGGCGCAGCTCCGCTTCGGTGTATTTGCGGCTGTAGTACGTGAGCAGGCGCTGGGGAGCTTCGGCCTTGCCCGAGGTAGTGCCGGTTTTGCCACCCTTGCCGTCGTCGAAGCGGCCACCTACCGGGTACAGGCCCTGTACGGTCTGCACACTTGCCGTGCTGGCCGTGCTGGCGAACTGGCTCGACGTGCCGGGGCGCACCGTCACGAAACGGGGGTCCAAGGGGCTGATGTAATCCTGGTTAGTAGTCGAAGCCCCGATGGCCAGCTGGTTGAAGAAGTAATACGGCTTGCGCGGGTCATTCAGCGTCACCATGCCTTCGTAGAAATAGCGGCCGATGCGGTTTTCCGGGTTGGCGTTGTAGTCCGTCACGTAGCCGGGGTTGCGGTTGTCGGGGTTGGCCGTATTGGCGTAGCCGAGCTGGAAATCGCCGGCTTCCTCCAAGAGCGGGCCGTTCAGCAAGGGGCCAACCTGGTTCTGAACCGTCGCGGCCGAAGTGGTTTTGCGCAGCTGGTTGTAGAGCTTCAGCTTGAGGGTGCGGCCAAAGCGCGCCCACTTATCCAGGTCGCCTTTGTAAATCAGGTCAACATCGCCCAACGTGGGCTTGGTTGGGATAGAACCGGTCTTGGCCAGGTTGGCCAACCCTTCGTCAATCAGCGAGAACAGGCCCTGAATGTTGGCGGTGCCGTTGTAGATGTCCTCGTCCTTATCAAAGCGCGGAGCCGGGTTCACTTCGCCCTTCAAGGCCTCCGAGTATGGAATATCGCCCCATACATCCACCATCTGGCTATACACATAGGCCTTCTGCAACTGGGCAACGCCCACGTAGTTCCAGCGCTGCTCGGTGGTACCCTGCGTGATGATGCGCTCGTTGTTGATGAGCATTCCACGGTAGAGCACGGCCCATTCGCCGCTGAAGGAGTCGCCGGTTTGCTGGAAGTTGCCGATGTTCCGGGTGTTGTACAGCTGCTGCATCAGGGCCATGGTGTACTGGCTCAGGCCGCCGATGTTGTCACCGAGGGCTTCCGCCATGTTCACCTGCGTGACGGGCAGCAGGGAATACAAGCCCACCGCCGTCGGCGTCAGGGGGTTCACGTTGACGTTATAGAAGTCTTTGCAGCCGGGGGCTACGGCCAACGTACCAGCCGAGGCCAGTATCAGGCAAAATTTATAAAGTTTCATAGGACAAAAAAGCCGGAATCAAATGTTTAGAAATTCACCCGCACGTTCACGCCGAAGCGCTTGGTGGTCGGTGCGTTGGTGAACTCATAGCCCTGCTGGTTGCTGGCACCGTAGGTGCTGGTTTCGGGGTCAAAATTGCTGTTCTTGGGCAGGTTGGGCGAATACCACCAAATGTTGCGGGCCGAAACAGAAATGTTGATGAGGCTGAACGGCGTTTTGCTGAGGAAGCCCTTGGGCAGGTCGTAGCCCATTGACACCTCCCGCAGACGCACCGTGGTGGCGTCGTAAATGGATTGCTCGTTGTAGCTGTTCGAGGCCGCGCCACCACCCACGCCTGCGCTCGAGAAATACAGGTCGTTGACCGTAATGGCCGTGTTGTTGCGAATAACCGCGCCAGTAGCGTCAACAGCGGCTTTTTTGGTAACCGGGTCCCAACGAACGCCGTTGAGAACAACCAGCCGGTTGCGGTCTTCGGTGTCCTTCGTTACCCCGCGGCCCAGTTCCTCCTGCAGCGTAGTCGAATACAGCGAGCCGCCCTTGCGGTAATCAACCAGCACGTTCAGCGTGAGGCCTTTGTAGGTGAACTGGTTGATGAAACCCATCAGGAAGTCGGGGTTCGGGTTGCCGATAACCTTAAGCTTCGGCGACAAAACCAAGCGGCCATCCACCGGATTGATGTACAGTTCGCCGTTCTCATCGCGCAGGGGAGCGGTGCCCAACAGTACGCCATACGGCTGACCGGGAATGTGCACCGACCGTATCGAGCCGGCAAATGTGTTGCCCAGGATGAGCGTGTCACCGTTGGCCGTCGTGCGGGCAATCATGTTGCGGTTGCGGCTGAAGTTGAACGTGCTGCTCCAGCGGAAGCCAGCGACATCAACCGGAACGGCCGTGAAGGCCACTTCGAATCCTTTGTTGGTGATTTCGCCGAAGTTCGTTTGGGCAGCGCCGTAGCCGGTGGCCGACGGATAGGATATCACCCCAATCAGGTTGGTCGTGCGTTTGTCGTAGTAAGTACCGTTGAACGAGATGCGGTTGCGGAACAGCGCCAGTTCGGTACCCACTTCCAACTCAGACGTGAATTCCGGGGTCAAGCTGGCGTTGTTTACCACGCCACTGATGCCGATGCCCGGCACGCCCTTGAAGGGCAGCGAACCACTGGGGTTGGTAACGTAACCCGTAGGGCCAGAGGCGTAAGCGGGGGCATCGCGGCCCACGCGGCCGTAAGCGGCGCGAACTTTGAGCAGGTCCAGCCAGCGGTAGTCCAGCTTCAGGGCTTCGTTCAATACCAGCGAGCCGGCGGCACTCGAATAGAAAAACGAGCGGCCCGTATTGCCAATGACGCCGTTCTTGTTCAGCGTCGACGAGAAGTCGTTACGGCCCGTTACGGTCACAAAAGCAAAGTTTTTGTAGCCAACCGTGGCGTTGCCCAGCAGGCCCATCAGGCGGCGCTCGGCGTAGGCGTATCCGTAGGTGCTTTTTTCGGTGGTATTCTCGATGTTGTCGATGCCAAACGTGATGATGCCCGTACCGAGGTAGGAACGGCCGTCGTATTTGCGCGCATTGATGTTTTGGCCAATGCTGGCGGTCAGGCTGATATCCTCGGTCAGGTTCTTGTTGAAGTTCAGCAGTGCGGTTTGCTCAAATTCGGTGTTTTGAATGTTGTCTTCAATCACCTGGCTGACGCCGCGGTTGGCCAGGGAGCCGGGCCGGATGGTGCTGGACCGAATGTCGGTGTACGAGTTTATGCCGCCGGTGTAAGTCACCGTCAGCCAGTCCTTGATGGCATAGGATAAGCCCACGCTGCCTACCACGCGGTCTACACGCGATTTGTAAATGGCATTCTCCACCGACCACAGCGGGTTGTCGGCTTGGGTGGTCAGCCAGGCAAATACGGGGCCTTTCGTCACCGGGTCCTGGTAGGGCAGGCCCTGCAGGTCGAGGCTGCGCGTCAGAAACAGGGTGCGGGCAAAAGCCGAAGCGCTGCCGGATGCCGAATTGTTGGCCCCTACGATAGGACCCTGCTGGTTGGTGTTGGTGTAGGCTACGTTGCCACTCACGGTCAGCTTATTATACCGGCCCGAACCGCCTGCGCTGATGTTGTTGCGCACAAACGAGGAATTGGGGATGGTTCCTTCCTGGTCGGCCCGCGAAATAACCGTCGAGAACGTCGAATTGTCCGAAGTGGAGCTCAGCGATACCGAGTTTTCGTACAGATTGCCCGTTTTGAAAAAGTCTTTGACGTTGTTGGGGTAGGCCTGGTACGGAATGCGGGTGCCCGCCGGGATGTTTGGAAAGTCCGGGTTGCCGGCCTGTGGGTGGGCAATGGTGGTCGGAGCACCCTGAATGGTGTTGCCGAACTCGGGGCCCCAGGAGCCGTTGGCATCGGAGTTCACGAAGTTGGAGCCAGCGCCGTACTTGTTCTGATAGTTTGGCAGCGCTGCTACTTTTTCAATAGCATAGCCAGTGGTGTAGCCTATCTGAATGCCTTTGGCACCGCGGCCCCCGCCGCCGGTTTTGGTCGTAATCACGATAACGCCGCCTGCGGCCCGCGAGCCGTACAGCGCCGCCGCCGCCGCACCCTTCAGCACGTTGATGGTCGCAATGTTGTTTGGGTCCACGTCCGAGGTCCGGCTTGAGTAAGAAGCGCCGTTTACCAGCGGGCTGTCCGATTCCGTCTGGGAGTTGTCGTAGGGCACGCCGTCCACTACAAACAGGGGCTGGTTGTCCCCAAAAAACGAGGTGTTGCCCCGAATGGTGATGCGGGAGGAAGCACCCGGTACGCCGCTTGAGCTCAGGATGTTTACACCGGGTATCTTGCCCGTGAGGGTGCGCAGCAGGTCGGGCTCAGACTTTTGGACAATCTGCTCCGCTTTCACTTCCGAAACGGCAAAGCCGAGGGCCCGTTTCTCGCGCGAGATGCCCAGAGCCGTTACCGTTACCTCATCCAGTTGCTTGTTGTCGACCGCCAATGAGACGTTCACGGGGCCGCTTGTGCCAATGGCCTGGTCAGTCGTGATATAACCCAAGTACTTGAATTGCAGGGTGGCAGCCGAACCTGGGACATTCAGCTCAAAGTGGCCGTCGGCATCGGTGGCAGTACCCGTAGTGGTGCCTTTCACGATAACGCTCACGCCGGGCAAGCCTTCGTTATTGCTTTTGTCGAGTACGCGGCCCGAGACCTGCCGCGTTTGCGCCCAGCTCCGCCCGGCCAGGGTCAGCAGCAAGAGCAGGCTTAATAGTAGGGTTCTCTTCATCGAGTTGTAAAAGTGGGTGTGTAAAAAAGAGGAAAACAGTATGGGGGTGGCAGTTTAAAAGATGAAAGTACGGCATTTACCGAAAATTTCCCCACAGTAGGGCCGCGATATTTGCCTTTAACAACTCTTTAACCACACAGAGGCCGGTTGCAATCGCATAAATGATGCGCGCTGCCGGTGCATTGCACACGCCCGCACGGATGTTTTTGAAGTATACACTTTTGTGTTTTAATATATAAACTAATAAATATGTATATTTAAAATACGTTTGTATTTATTGATGCTATAGCTGGCTCTACGGCAGACGGTTGAGCCATTGGGAGCAGGCAGCCTGCTTCACTACTCTTTAACCATCCATTCACTATTTCCCAACCTTACATGAAACGTTTTTACTTCATGGTCATCTTGTTGATGGCCTGTCTGTTGCAGCAGGCAGTAGCGCAGGACCGGGTCATCTCGGGGCGCGTGACGGACCGTGCTAATGGGCAAGGATTGCCGGGCGTAACGGTCCTGGTGAAACGACCCACCATCGGCGCGTCCACCAATGCCGATGGCTCGTTCTCGCTCAGTGTGCCGCCCGCGGCCACTACCCTGAGCATTAGTTCTATTGGGTATACCAGCGTGGAGCAGCCCATTGGCACCAACTCGGCGTTCAACGTGGCCCTGGCTTCCGATACCAAGCAGCTGGGCGAGGTGGTGGTGACCGGGGCGCTGGGCATTCAGCGGCAGTCCGGCCAGGTTGGCTACGCCACGGCCACGCTCGACACGAAGGAGATTAACCAGGCCCGGGTGACGAACGTGACCAACGGGCTGGCCGGCAAGGTGTCGGGCTTGCAGATTCAGACGCTGAACGCGGGCATCAACCCCAGTGTGCGGGTGACGCTGCGCGGGTCGCGCTCGCTCACGGGCAACAACGAAGCCCTCATCGTAATCGACGGCGTGATATCGCCCAACGATGTGCTGACGGCCCTTAACCCCGACGACATCGCCTCTATTTCGGTGCTGAAGGGGGCCAACGCGGCCGCCCTCTACGGGTCGCAGGCTTCGAACGGGGCGCTGATTGTGACGACCAAGCAGGGTGGGGGCGTGCCCCAGGTAACCCTGTCGCAAACCTCGCAGTTTGAGTCGCTGGCGTTTCTGCCCAAGTTTCAGAGCGAGTTTGGGCCGGGGGCCAACTCCTGGAACGGGCCCCGGCCGGGCACCAACTCACGGCCGGACTTCAGCCCCGACAACAGCGTGGACAGCCAGGAAATTTATGCCTACACCGGCTACGAGAACCAACAGTTTGGCCCGCGGTTCGATGGCTCGCTCCGGCCCTTTGGCGAAAAACTGGCCAACGGCGACCTGCAGCTGATAACCTACGAAGCCCGCCCCGACGAGAAGCGGAAGTTCTTCAACAACGGCTACCAAATGCAGAACGGCGTCACGTTTTCGGCGGGTACGGAGAAGAGCAAGTTTTTTGCCTCCTATCAGAACGTCCATAACAATGGCATTATTCCGAAGGACAAGTTTGACCGCAACACCTTTCGCGTCAACGCTTCGCATGAGATTGGCCGGCTCTCGGTGGGCTTCAATGTGTCGTATTCGCAGCAAGCGGTGGATGCGACTTCCAACCTTGACCGGAATAATACAGTGTACTGGAATGTGTTTAATACGACGGTGCTCGCGCCGCTCACGTCCTACAGCGACTGGCGCAACAACGAGTTTGCCAACCCGAACGGCTTTGCCAACGCGTTCTATTTCAATCCCTACTACATTCTCGACAACAACCGGCTGAAAGACAAGCGCAACACGATACAGGGCAATGTCGACTTATCATATAAGGTGCTGGACTGGCTGCGGGTACAGTACCGCCTGGGCACGACCAACATCAACCAGACGGCCTTGTACACGCAAAACCGGTTCGACTACAGTCCCTACGTGCGCGCCGGCAACACCAACAAAAGCGGCACCGGCGACCCCGGTTTCGTGCAAGACGTGGGCAGCACCCTGACCCGGCTCAACTCGGACCTGTTTGCGAGCGTGGACAAGACCTTCGGGGATATATCGGTGCAGGCCATTTTGGGGAACAACGTGCAGCAGCTGGACAGTCGTTTCAACTATGTGGCTTCGAGTGCGCTGGCTACACCCGACCTGTTCAACCTGCAGAACCGCATCGGCAACCTGAACGGCTTCAATGGCTCGGCCCGCACGCGCCTGTACGCCTTCTACGCCGACCTGACGCTGGGCTTCCGGGATTTCCTCTACCTGCACGGCTCGGGCCGCTACGACAATACATCCATTCTCAGCGCTTCCAATCGCAGCTTCTTCTACCCAGGGGCCGATGTGTCGTTCATCTTCACCAACGCCATCCCGACGCTCAAGGAGCTGTCGTTTCTGGACTATGGCAAGCTCCGGGGCGGCATCACCAAAGTGAGCCAGGTGAACCTGGGCAACGCGCCCGTGCTCCCGGCCAACCTGCCGGCCGGGGTGAACTTCGGCGTGTTTCAAACAGGCGGGGCGTATCGGCTGAACTCGACCTACGCTCTGGGCGTGGGCTACCCCTTCGGCTCGTCGGCTTCTTTCACCGCCGACAACGGCCTGGTAAACGCCAGCCTGCTGCCGGAAACCACGCGCTCCATCGAAGCAGGGGTTGAGCTCAGCTTCCTGAAGCGCCGGGTGGCGGGGGCTGTCACGTACTATACCCAGCGCAGCACCGGCCAAACCGTCAATACCAGCATATCGACGGCTTCGGGCTACAATGCCCTGCTGCTGAACGCGGGCGAGGTGCAGAACCGGGGCCTGGAAGCCGACCTGAACATCACGCCGGTTCGCGTCCAGGATGGCCTGACCGTTACCGTCGGCGGCAATTTCAACTACAATAACAACGAAGTGATTTCGCTGCCCGGCGGGCTCACGCAGCTGGCGCTTTCCACCGGCGGCAATGCCCAGCTCTACGCCATTCCGGGGCAGCCGTTCCCGGTGCTGCAAGGCTCGCACTACCAGCGCACCGCCGACGGCCGCATCAAGATGGGCACCACGACAAATGCCTACGACAAAACCGACCCCACCACGTACTACTACCCCCTGAAGGCCTCCGACAACCAAACCTTTGGCAATACCCAGCCCAAGTGCAAGTATGGCATGAACGCCAGCATCGCCTACAAGGGCTTCACGCTGGCCGGCCAGGGCGAGCTGCGCACCGGCTACGTGGTGTACAACACCATTGGCGAGGACCTCGACTTCACGGGCAGCGGCGCGCGCAGCGTGCAGTACGGCCGGCAAGATTTCGTGTATCCGAATTCCGCCATCTCGAACGACGGCGGCGTCACCTACGTGCCCAACACCTCGGGCCTGACGCCCGGCGGGGCCGAGTTCTGGGCCCAGAACTCGACCTGGAACCGGACGGTGGCCGAGAACTACGTCACTTCCGGCAAGTTCTTCAAAATCCGGGAGGTTTCGCTCGGGTACGCTTTGCCGGCGGCGATGCTCACGAGAATTGGCTTTGTGAAGGGCCTTTCGCTGAATGTGTACGGCCGCAACATCTACACCTGGGTGCCCAAGGAGAACATCTACACCGACCCCGAATTCAGCTCCTTCACCTCGACGAGCAATGCCGTGGGCATCAACAACATCCTCCAGACGCCGCCCACCAAGTTTTATGGCGCTACGCTTTCGGCCTCTTTCTAACCGCTCATGTTTATGAAACCAGCACTTAAGATACTCGCAGCAGGGGCGTTTGCACTGGCCGTTGGGGGTTGCTCCACCTTCATCGACATCAACGAAAACCCCAACGCTCCCACGGTCGTGAAGCCCGACGCCATCCTGGCGCAGGCCCTGGCCATCACCGCCGCCAACTACACCGGCGGCCAGGGAGCCATTGCGCCTAACAATCAGAACTACAACAGCTACGCCAGCTTTGCCGCCGACTACTGGGGCAAGTCGGGGGTGGTGAGTGGCTTTGGCGAAGAGCGTACATACAACTACTCGTCGTCGTACTACGGCAACCTGTTCAGCTTCACCTACGACAACCTGAACGACTACAACCTCATTCAGCAGCAGGGCACCGCGCAGGGCTACCCGTTCCACGCCGCCATTGCCCGCATCATGAAGGTGTATAACTTCCAGCTGCTGGTGGACGAGTACGGCGACATTCCATACAAGCAGGCCTTGCAGGCCGCCGGCAATGTCACCCCCACCTACGACAAAGCCGATGCCATCTACAAAGACTTCATCGTGCAGCTCGACGGGGCCATCGATGACATCAACAAGGCCACGGCCGCTGGCGGCTCGCAGGTAGTGGGAGCGGAGGACGTGGTATTCGGCGGCAACATGACCAAGTGGAAGCAGTTTGCCAACAGCCTCAAGCTGCGCGTGCTGCTCCGCCAGTCGCAGGTGCCCGCCCTGGATGGCTACGTACGCACCGAAATGACCCGGCTACAGGCCGCGACCGACGGCTTCATTGATGCCGATGTGGTGGTGCAGCCGGGCTATGCCCAGAGCACCAACCAGCAAAACCCACTCTACAACCGGTACGGGCTCACGCCCTCGGGCTCGAACACCACGGAACGGAGCTACCAGATTCCCACCAATTACATCATCGCCCAATACGTCGGCAACAACGACCCACGCGTTTCGCGGCTCTATGCGCTGGGCAGCCGGACGGTGAACGGCGTGACGACCGATGCCTATGTCGGGACCGATGCCGGCGAGAGTGGCCCGCCCTCGTTCAACGGCAACGTGGTGGCCTCGCGCTTCCTCCTCAACGGGGGCATTCTGAAAGGCTTCAATGCTCCGACGCCGCTGATGCTGCTCGCCGAACACTTGTTTGCCAAAGCGGAAGCCGAAACCCGGGGCTTGTTCACCGGTGGCGACGCCGCCGCCAAGATTGACTTTCTCGATGGCATCAAGGCTTCCTTCGTGTATTTCTACCGGCCGGCCACGGGCAGCGTCAACCCCTTGGCTAGTTCAACAGACGGCGTGGCCGAATACACCACCTACATCGCCGCCAATACTACCAACCCCCTCGTGAATTACGACCTGGCCCCGTCCTCGGGGGCCTTGGGCAAACAGTCGGTTATCATCTACCAAAAGTACCTGGCCATGAATTCTGTTGCCAGCACCGAAGCCTGGGATGACTACCGCCGCACCGCCCAGCCCAAGTTTCAGCCTTCGCTGGAATCTGCCTCGCCCCGTCCCGACAGGCTGCCCACCCGCCTCCTGTACCCGCTGAGCGAAGTGAGCACCAACGCCGCCAACATCCCCGCAAACGTGGACCAGTACACGAAAATCTTCTGGGATGTGGTAGACTAACGCTGGACGTGTAGTCCTAGGGTGAGGTGAGTTGTGTTTGGATTAAACTTGACGGGCTTTTTGGCCACTGGGCACACACGAAATCATTGCACATAAGGTCCGTAAGGTCTTGAGCAGTTTGGCGTGGTCGCAGGCTTGCCTGAGGTGGTCTAGGCAAGCCGGACAGAAGAAGGACGTATATTTCTTCTGTTATGGCAACCAAAACCAGCGGGTCGGTCGTCGCCCGACAAACGGCGTAAATACGACGAGGCATTTAAGGTCGAAGCCCTGCGCTTAGCCGGCGAGAGCCGCAGCACGCAAGCTGCCGCTCGGCAGTTGGGCATCAGCCCCAAGCTGCTCTACCGCTGGCAGCAGGCGCAGCTCGTGGCCGAAGTGTGCAGCGAGGAAGTAGCGCGTGACCCGGAGGTCCGGGCCTTGCGCGCCCGCCTCAAGCGGGCCGAGCAGGAACTCGACATTTTAAAAAAAGCCTTGGTCATCTTCGGCCAGCCGACCCGGTGAGCACCTACCAGCACATCGCCCAGCGCCAGGCCCATGTGCCCGTGCGCCAGCTCTGTCAGGTGCTGCGCGTGGCCCCGGCCGCGTACTACGCCTGGCAGCGCCGCCGGCAGGCACCAGCAGCAGAACCGGCTTGGCAAGTGGCCGTGCGCGAAGCGTTTGCCTATCACAGCCAGCGTTACGGCACGCGCCGGCTGCGGGCCGAGGTGCAGGCCCAGGGCCACGCCGTGGGCCGCTGGCGCATCCGCCGCGTGCTGAAAGACCACGGCCTACGGGCGCAGCAGCCCCGCTCGTTTGTGCCCCGCACCACCGACTCGGACCCGGCCGTGCGCGCCGCGCCCAACCGCTTGCTCGGCCAGTCCGCCCCGACCGCTCCCAATCGGGTCTGGGTGGGAGACATCACCTACCTGCCCCGGCAGGGCGGCGGCTGGCTCTACCTGGCCGTCTGGCTCGACCGCTGCTCGCGCAAAGTCGTGGGCTGGGACGTGCGCGACACGATGCCGGAAGACCTGGTCAGCGAGGCCTTGCGCCGCGCCTTGGTGGTGCGCCGGCCCCCGGCCGGGCTCATCGTGCACTCGGACCAGGGCAGCCAGTACACGGCCACCCGCTTCAAGGCCTTGCTCACCCGCCACGGCGCGCAACAAAGCATGAGTCGACGCGGCAACTGCTACGACAACGCCCACGCCGAATCCTTCTGGAGCCGCTTCAAAGCCGAACTGCTCGACGGCGGCAGCTTTCCCAGCCTGGCCGAAGCCAAGCTCGAAATCAGCCACCACGTGGCCTATTACAACGCCGAGCGTCGCCACTCAGCGCTGGGCTATCTTGCCCCAACCACTTCGAAACCCATCTTCAAACAACGTCCCAACTCTGTCCGGCTTAGCTAGACCACCTCAAAGTGGGCATGTCGGATAGCGGCCCGTAGGGCCCCTGTCATGCGGGCGCTACCAGGGAGTATCTGTCCCATCGGTTCGCCCGAAATCCCAAGCCGGAAAATACACCACTATCCTCTGGGACCATACACCTAACCAAGATGAGCATCCTGGTGGAACCAGTAGGTTACTTCTATATTGCTCCTGGTTTGTTGAATAAACATGATATCGCCGTGCATTATAGAAATTTGTTATCTTAGCGCCCAAAGCGCATAAGCTCGGCCTAAATTCTAATCAACCTTTAACCCGTTTCATGAAAAAGCTTAATACCATACTAGCTGCTGCTAGCTTGATAACAGCGAGCTTGACAGCTTGCCAGAAAGATGCAGATGTCGTAATCATTTCGCCTATAGCCGGTGACTTTCTCGGTAAAGAAGCCTGCCCTCCCACAACTGCTCTCGCAGGGTCTGATTATGCCGTAACTATATACAACCAGGCTGACCCCAATAACGGGAAAGTATTCATTGAAAATATATACGGCATCGGAGGTAAATACGAAGCCACGGTAAGCGGCAATACCATCACGGTCGCTCCCACGCGCTACTCCTACAAGCCCGGTGCTGCAGCCGCCGTTACGGGGAATATCTCCGCAACGGGAACCATTGACGGTGCTGTACTTACCCTCAACTACAAACTTGACGGGGGCTTTGTAGACGAGTGCAAATTCGTTGGCAGCCG
>JAQBNT010000278.1 GCA_028288445.1 Hymenobacter sp.
CTCGGAAGCGGCGTCAGCAGCCTCGGGCGGGACGGCGGGCGTTTCGGGCGGGGGTGCGGCTGCCTATCTTCGCGGCTCACCTGCTTTGCGCCCCATGCTTACCTCCCTCCGCATTCAAAATTTCCGCAGCATCCGCGACGCTTCCGTGAAGCTGGGGCAGGTGAATTTATTTATCGGGCCGAATAATTCGGGGAAGTCGAATTTTTTGAAGGGGATAGAATTATTGGCTTACGTTTCAATAAATTCAGCGAATCTAGTGTCATATGAAAGCTTTGAAGCAATGCTGTTTCGAAGTGTAAAACCTCGAATCATGTATTGGGGTGAAGACAACGATTCAATTATGTTCGATTTCCAAGCCAGTGAGCATAATAAGCGTACCATAACCTCTAATGTAAAGATTAACATAGAGGCATTTTCCGACCCAGGCAAACCAGCGACTGTAAAAATTAACAAACAGAATACCGAGCTGGATACGCATCTCTACATAAAAACTATTATCAGTATTGCAAACACACTAATATATAAAATTGACCCTGCTAAGTTCCAGACTAGTCACCCAATTACAGACACTAAAAAGGTTGCTGCTGACACAGCAAATCTAGTTCCCTTTATTTTTCATTTGAGTCAGAATAATAAGTCATTATTTAGAAAACTTGAAAATGACCTTGCTCGGTGTATTGGCAACCTCGTTTCGATTTCTACCCCAGCAGACCCTAGTGAGCCAGGGAAACTAAGAATCAAATTCTTTGACAAAGAAGACAGAAGCTATTGGGCCGAAGAAGTCTCTGAAGGCGTCCTCTATTTCCTAGCCCTCCTCTGCATCATCCACCAGCCCGACCCGCCGAAACTGTTGCTGCTGGAGGAGCCTGAGAAAGGCATTCACCCGCGCCGTATCAAGGAGGTAATGGACTTTATTTTTGAATTGGCGCGACTGCGGGATATTCAAATTATTCTCACCTCGCACAGCCCGTATGTGGTGGACCATTTCAAGGATATTCCCGAATGTATTTCGGTGTTTGACCGCGAGAATGGAGAAACGGTAATTCGCAACGCGGGCGACCTGATTCGGGAGAAGAACGAAGAGTACGCCGCGCAAGGGCTGCCGCCGGTGCAATATTCTGATTCGCTGGGCGAGTATTGGGTTTCGGGCTTTCTGGGAGGCGTGCCGCTATGAAGCAAGTGACGTACGGGTTCTTTGGAGAGGACAAGGGACAAGGCGAATTTCTGGCCCATTACCTCGTAAAGCTGGCGAGCCGGCATCCGGTGCTTTTTGAGGCGCACCCCTGGTACAGCCGAAAGTTTCAAGGCATCAATAACAAAGGCGTCGACAGCGGCTTCCGCAATGCTTGGCTAGCCGCTTTTGTGAAAGGCGAACTGGACTGTCTCTTCGTGGGCCGCGATTTGGATGCCGATACGGATGCGGTGCGGACCGAGCGCCTCGCCTTATTTGCTAGCCGCACGGCCGACATTCCGCGCCCCGATTGGTGGGCGCGCACGGTATTCATTCTGCCCATGCAGTGCATTGAGCACTGGCTGCTGGCCCTGCAACGCCGCGCCGCTGGCCGCCCATCCAAGGATACCCGCGACCTGGAAGGCATTGTGAACGATGCTGTAAAACGTGAACTGTACGACGAGTACCCGCGCACGCCCCCGACGCAGACAAAAGACGAGTTGGTGGCTGCGTTAGCCGCCGCAATGGATATTGACTGGCTGGCCGAGGTATCGCACAGCTTTAGGCTCTTCCACGAGGAAGTAGGCGCTTACGTAGCGAAGCTGTAGGGGCGGGCTGGTGGCGGGTTCCAACCGCCCCGGCCATACTACCCCGCCCAAAGCCTAGCCTCTCAGCCGTTTCAGTCGCTGATTGGCATTGATTCCCCGGCCCGCTGCTTCGGCAGCGGGCTTTTTTTATGCCCGGCAGATAGCCCGGCCACCTCTGCCGTGCCGCGAAAAAAAGCTGCCCGATGTCCCCATTTGAGGGTATCGCCCGGTTAGGTATCCCTCCGGGGCGGAGCTAGTTTTGTAGCCCCATTTTTCTGCATTCCCTTTTTTCGATTCATTTTTCAGCTCTTTCGATGCCCCTTCGCTTACCCGTTTCCTCCTTCCTCCCCCCCGCTGCCACTCGCTTCCGCCGCACCCTGGCCCTGGCCGGGGCCCTGCTGCTGAGCAGCGCCGCCGCCTTCGCCCAGGCTCCCGCCAACGACGACTGCGCCGGGGCCACCCTGCTGCCCACCACCGGCACGCCCGTGGCCACCACCAACGTGGGGGCCACCGCCACCGCCGGCGTGGCCGCCCCCACCTGCTCCGTGTATTCCGGCGGCGACGTGTGGTTCCGGGTCACGGTGCCGGCCAGCGGCAACCTGCGCCTGCGGGCCAGCGCCGTGGCCGGCAGCCCCGTCTCCAACGTCGGGCTGGCCGTGTAGAGCGGCACCTGCGGCAGCCTGGTTGATGTGGCGTGCAGCAACGGCAGCCAGTACGACTGGTTTCCCGACCTGCTGCTAACCGCCCAGACGCCCGGCCAAACCCTGCTGGTCCGCACCTGGGTGTTCGACAACACCGACCAGGGCGCTTACCGGCTCAGCGCCCGCGAGGTGCCGCCCTGCGCCGCCCCCACCCACCCCACCGTGGCCGCCCTGCACGCCCGCCAGGCCGACATCGCCTTCACCGAAAATGAATTGACCAACGGCGACTACCAGGTAACCTACGCCCCCACCGCCGGCGGCCCCGCCCTCACCGCCACCCGCGACCGGTCGCCCGTCACCATCGACGGCCTGCTGCCCGGCACCGCCTACACCGCCACGGTGGCCAGCACCTGCGGCGGCAGCCTCACCGGCCCCTCGGCCGCCCTCACCTTCACCACCCCGGCCGCCCCGGCCAACGACGAGCCCTGCGGGGCCCTGCCCCTCACGGTGGGCACTTCCTGCACCCCGCTGCTCATTTCCAACCTCGATGCCGGGGCCACGCCCGGCGTGCCCGACCCCGCCTGCGCCGACTACCAGGGCGGCGATATGTGGTACTCCGTGGTGGTGCCCGCCAATGGCATCCTGGCCCTCGAAACCGGCGAAGCCACCAACAGCCCCGTCTACAACACCGGCCTGGCCGTGTATAGCGGTGCCTGCGGCAGCCTCACCGCGCTCACCTGCGACGACAACAGCGGCTACAGCTACACCTCCTACGCCCGCCTCACCGGCCTCGCGCCCGGCACCACGCTCTACGTGCGCGTGTGGGCCAGCGGCAACTACACCAAAGGCGACTTCACCCTCTGCGCCACCACCGACGATGCGGCCCCCCTCACCGAATGGCTGGGCACCTCTACCGACTGGGCCACCAGCGCCAGCTGGTCCAACGGCGTGCCCACCGCCACCACCAACGCCCACATCGGCAACCTGTCCAGCGGCATCTACCCCGTGCTGAACACCGCCGGCGCCACCGCCAACGTCCACAGCCTCACCATCGACAAATACGCCAGCTTCACCCACACCGCCGGCACCCTGGCCGTGTCCGGCAACCTCGTCAACCACTCCTCCGACGCCGACTTTACCAGCACCGATTACAACGCCGCCCTCACCACCGGCGGCACCATCGAGCTGCGCGGCACTGGCCCCCAGCAGGTAACGGGCGTGTACGAAGTGTACGACCTCACCATGAACGGCACCGGAACGGCCACCCTCACCACCCCCATGCGCCTGACTGACCGCATCACCATGACGCAGGGCGTCCTCAGCACCGGCAATACCAGCGTGGAGCTGTTCAGCGACAACCCCTACAACGAGTTTTTCAGCACGGCTTCTATTTCTGAAAAGGAAAGCAGCTACCTCATTGGCGAAGTCTACGGCAAGGCCATTGTCGATAACGGCACCCCCGCCGAGCTCAACGGCCTGGGCCTCACCCTCACCTCCGCGGCCAACGCCAGCACCTCGCCGGGCGCGCTGAAATATACCCGCCGCACCGGCACCGCCGCCCCGCGCGTGGGCACCCGCGCCGGCATCACCCGCTCCTTCGTGCTCGAAGCCGGCAATGAAACCGACCTCGACCTCACCATGGCGTTCCAGTACTTCGACCACGAGCGCAACGGCATTGCCAATACCGAACTCGGCCTCTACAGCGCCCCCGCCCCCGGCGGCCCCTGGCAGCTGAGCCCCGGTGCCACCCGCCAGGCCGCCCCATCTGCCGACGCCGCCAGCACCCTCACCGTGGCCGGCCTCACCCACCTCTCCGTCTGGACGCTGGGCAGCACCGCCGCCCCGCTGCCCGTCGAGCTCACCCGCTTCACCGCCGAAGCCGCCGGCCCCGCCGCCCTGCTCCGCTGGGCCACCGCCACCGAGAAAAACAGCGCCTACTTCGCCATCGAAGCCAGCGCCGACGGTCGCACCTTCCGCCCCGTGGATAAGGTCACAGCCCACGGCACCACCACCCGGGCCTCGGCCTACGAATTCCGCGATGCCCGCCTGGCCGAGTACGGCAGCCGCACCGTCTACTACCGCCTCCGCCAGGTGGATGCCGACGGCACCGCCAGCTTCTCGCCGGTGCGCCTCGTGGCCCTCGCCGCCCAGCCCGAAGCCGCTTTTGAGGCCAGCGCCTTCCCCGTGCCCTTCCGCCAGCACCTCAGCGTGCAGCTGCGCACCGCCGCCGCCGGCCCCGCCCGCCTCACCCTGCGCGACGCCTGGGGCCGCACCCTGCTCCAGCAAACCGCCCCCGCCACCATCGGCACCCAGAACCTGGCTATTGATGGCACCGAGCGCCTCGCCCCCGGCATCTACCTGCTCACCGTGGAGCAAAACGGCCAGCAGCAACAGCTGAAAGTGAGCCGCGAGTAACCGCCGCCGGGCCGGCCTGACCGACCCCGGCCACCGCGAATAAAGAAGTTGAGCAGGCAGCGCCCCAAGCGCTGGCTTGCTCAACTTCTTTGCGTTTGGGCCCCCGCCCGAACCACCGCTCCCGCCCCCACGTACTCCGCCCTCACCCTTCCCGCCTCCCAATATCATGGCCGAAACCACCCTCAAAGCCGTCGCCGCCAAAATGGCGAAGCTCGACATCGCCCTGCTCACCACCCACACCAGCCGCGGCCACCTCAGCACCCGCCCCATGAGCAACAACGGCGACGTGGAGTACGACGGCAACTCCTACTACTTCACCTACGAAGGCTCCCGCACCGTTTCGGATATTGAAGAAAATCCGCATGTCAGCCTCGGCTTCTCCGGCCCCGACTGGCTCTATGTGTCCGTAGTAGGCACCGCCACCCTCATCCGCCAACGCGCGACGCTCGAAAAGCACTGGCTGCCCGAGTTGAAACGCTGGTTCAAAGACGGGATTGATACGCCCGGCATCGTGCTCATCCGCGTGCAGGCCAAGCGCATCAAGTTCTGGCACGGCGAGGAGGATGGCGAAGTGACGCTGTAGCCCGGCTCCATTTAAGCCCTGTGCTTTTCAAAGGCCCGCTGCCATGCAGTGGGCCTTTTCGTTGTAGCCCCGGCATCATGCTGAGCTTTTCAACAAACCAAACTTGAGCTTTCCAACAAAGCTGCCCCTTTCCAGTGGCCGGACCTTTGTCATGAACTTTAACCCCAAGAAATCATGAACAACGTTTGGTTTATCACCGGCAGCTCGCGTGGCCTGGGCCGCAGCCTCACCGAAGCCGTATTGGCCCAGGGCGGCCGCGTAGCCGCCACCGCCCGCCAGCCCGAGCAGCTCGCCGACCTGGTGGCCACCTACGGCGACCAAATCCTGCCCCTGACTCTCGACGTCACCAACCCCGCCCAGATAACCGAAGCCGTGGCCACCGCCGTGGCCCACTTCGGCCGCCTCGACGTGGTGGTGAACAACGCCGGCTTCGGCATCACCGGTGCCGCCGAGGCCTACACCGAAGAGCAGGTGCGCAGCCAGCTCGAAACCAATTTATACGCCCCCATTGCCGTCACGCGGGCCGTGCTGCCCTACTTGCGCAAGCAGCGCAGCGGCCACATCCTCCAAATCAGCTCCATCGGCGGGCGCGTAGGCAATGCCGGCGTCAGCATCTACCAGGCTGCCAAGTTTGGCCTCGGCGGCTTCACCGAAGCGCTGGCCAAGGAAGTGGCCCCGCTGGGCATCCGCGTCACGTCGGTCGAGCCCGGCGGCTTTCGCACCGACTGGGCCGGGGCCTCCATGACCTACGCCCCCACCATCGAAGGCTACGACCTGGTGAAGCAGCGGGCCGACTTCTTCGCCAGCGGCCAGTTCGTGCCCATGGGCGACCCTGCCAAAGCCGCCCGGGCCATGATTGCCCTCGTGCAGCACCCCCACCCGCCCGTGCACCTGGTGTTGGGCAGCGAAGCCGCCGCCTTCCTCCGCCAGGCCGACGCCGACCGCAAAGCCGAGTTCGAGCAGTGGCTCCCCGTCACCCTCTCCACCGACCACGACGAAGCCGAGAACTTCCTGGCATCTGAAATGGGCAAGTTCTACGGCGTGCAGAAGGAGAATGAGCGGGCGGCGGAGTAATTGCCCGGTTCTCGAAAAATAGGGCTGACAATAATGGCCGTCATGCTGAGCGCAGTCGAAGCATCTCTACCGCAGCAGTAATCCATTTACTATTGCGGCAGAGATGCTTCGACTGCGCTCAGCATAACCGGCTTTTCGCTTGTTACTTCCCGTTGCCCGCTTTAATCACCGCTTCCCATGCCTGCCCTCCCCGACTTCCGCCCCTCCATCCTCTACTCCTGCTACCACAACGCCAGCCGGGCAGGCGAGCAATTCGTGCCCGAGCACATCCTGAGCTTACAAATTTCCGGCACGCTCATCACCTACGACGGGGCCACGGAGCAAGTCTTCCGCGAAGGCGACCTGCGGCTCAGCCAGCGCAATCACCTGGTCAAATTCAGCAAGCAGCTGCCCGAAAACGGCGAGTTCAAATCCCTTTCCATCACCCTCGACCAGGAAACGCTGCGCAGTATCAGCCGCGAACACGGCTACCCCGCCGCCCGGCCCCCCGCCAGCCCCGGGGCCGTAGCAACCCTGGCAATGAACCCGCTTTTCAAAAGCTATTTCGACTCCCTGCAGCCCTACGAGCAGCTTGCTGAACCCGGCAACGAAGCCCTGCTTTCGCTCAAAGTACGCGAAGCCATCCTGCTCCTGCTCAAATCGAACCCGGAACTCCAAGGCGTACTCTTCGACTTCACGGAGCCGGGCAAAATCGACCTGGAAGCCTTCATGAGCCGCAACTTCCATTTCAACGTGCAGCTCCGGCGCTTTGCCTACCTCACGGGCCGCAGCCTGGCCACCTTCAAGCGCGATTTTGAGAAGATATTCCAGCTTTCGCCCAGCCGCTGGCTTCAGCGCCGCCGCTTGCAGGAAGCCTACTTTCTGATAAAGGAAAAGGGCAAAGCCCCCTCCGAAGCCTACCTCGAAGTGGGGTTTGAGAATTTGTCGCACTTTTCGTTTGCCTTCAAGAAAATGTTTGGCGTGGCCCCGTCGAAACTTTAGTCCGGAACAACCCCAGAACGTCGTGCCGAGCGCAGCCGAAGCTTCTTGCGGGCCGTAGTAGTCCTTTTCCAACGATTGGGTTACTATTGCCCGCCCGATGCCCCGGCTACGCTCGGCACGACGTTCTTTTGTGTCTATCCCATCCACCACCCTACCCATCCATCAACCCACCATGAAACACCTCGTCGTCCTCACCGGTGCCGGCGTCTCGGCCGAGTCCGGCATCCGCACCTTCCGCGACACCAACGGCCTGTGGGAAGACCACCGCGTCGAAGACGTGGCCTCCCCCGAAGGCTTTGCCCGCAACCCCGCCCTGGTGCTCGATTTCTACAACCAGCGCCGCGCCCAGGCCCGCACCGTGCAGCCCAACGCCGCCCACCTGGCCCTGGCTGGCTTCGAGGAAGAACCCAACTGGCGCGTCAGCATCATCACCCAGAACGTCGACGACCTGCACGAGCGCGCCGGCTCTACCGATGTGCTGCACCTGCACGGCATGCTGAACCAGATGCGCTCCGTGGCCAGCGAAACCACTGTGTATGAGTGCACCGGCGACATCAACCTTGGCGACCTCGCCCCCGACGGCCACCAACTG
>JAQBNT010000005.1 GCA_028288445.1 Hymenobacter sp.
GGGCTTTTTTCTTTTCCGCTAATTCTATCCACAGCACTTCGTTGGGAGTTCGAAGAAAAAACGAATATTAGCTAGTTTTTTTAGCTTGTTTTCTGGAATTAAATAGCCGAAATTTGGCTTTTTAGGCGGGTTGCTATTTGAATGAGCGTCTGCTTGCTACTCTTGATTCGCTAAGAATCTTGGGAACTTTCCGGCCTCCGTCGGAATTGTAATTTATTGCGCTCCGCGCTGATTCCGGTATTTTTGACGGCAGTACGCCGACCTCATTCGTTTCCCCCGTGGCTTCTCTCGATACTCCCAACTCCGACGCTCCCGACCAAGATTTTTTACAGCCCGGCGACTCGGTGGATTTTGACTTGTCCGCCTTCTCGCCTGCGGCGGATGCCGACGCCCAGGAACCCACCGAATTTCCCGATGCCGTCGCCGAAGACGCGGCCGAAGAGCCCGCGCCGCTGGCCACCGACTTATTCGGCAATGTACCCCTAACGCCGCCCCAGGCCGAAGCCATTCCCGAGGAGGAACAAACCGAGGAGGAACCCAAATTTGCCCCCGGCGAGACGATTCACGACGTGGCCACGGTGGGCGGCATGTACCAGAACTGGTTTCTGGACTACGCCTCCTACGTGATTCTGGAGCGCGCCGTGCCGGCCATCGAGGACGGCCTCAAGCCCGTGCAGCGCCGCATCCTGCACGCGATGAAGGAGATGGACGACGGCCGCTTCAACAAAGTGGCCAACGTCATCGGCCAGACTATGCAGTACCACCCCCACGGCGACGCCAGCATCGGCGACGCCATGGTGAATCTGGGCCAGAAAGACCTGCTCATCGAAACCCAAGGCAACTGGGGCGACATCCGCACCGGCGACGGTGCGGCTGCCCCGCGTTACATCGAAGCGCGCCTGAGCAAGTTTGCCCTCGATGTCGTCTTTAACCCCGACACCACCGAGTGGCAGCTCAGCTATGACGGCCGCAAGCGCGAGCCCACCACGCTGCCCGTGAAATTTCCGCTGCTGCTGGCGCAGGGCGTGGAGGGCATTGCCGTGGGTTTGAGCACCAAGATTATGCCCCACAATTTCCGCGAGCTGTGCAAGGCCAGCATCGACGTGCTGCGGGGCAAGGAAGTGCAGCTGTTTCCGGACTTTTCGACCGGCGGCTTGTGCGACGTGACCAACTACAACTCGGGTATGCGCGGGGCTAAAATCCGGCTGCGCGCTACCATTGAGAAGGTCGACAAAACCCTGCTCATTATCCGCGACATTCCTTACGGCTCCACCACCACGGCGCTGATGGAAAGCATCGTGAAGGCCTCGGAAGCCAACAAAATCAAGATTAAGAAGGTGGTCGACAACACGGCGGCCAACGTGGAAATTCAGGTGCAGTTGCCCACCGGCGTCTCGCCCGATTTGACGATGGATGCGCTGTACGCCTTCACCGATTGCGAAATCAGCATCTCGCCCAATACCTGCGTCATCATCGACGACAAGCCCCGTTTCGTGGGCGTGGAGGACGTACTGCGCCAGAGCACCAAAGCTACCGTGCGCCTGCTGGAGCGTGAGCTGGAAATCCGCCAGGATGAGCTGTGGGAGAAGTGGCACAACGCCTCGCTGGAGAAGATTTTCATCGAAAACCGCATCTACCGCAAGATTGAGGAGTGCGAAACGTGGGAGGAAATCCTCGAAACGATTGACAAGGGCCTGAAGAAATTCGTGCGCATAGCAGGGGAGAAGGCCAAGGCCGACGATGCCCGCATTGTGCTGCGCCGCCCTATTGAGGAGGATGATTTGACGCGCCTGACCGAAATCCGCATCAAGCGCATCTCAAAATTCGACGGCTTCAAGGCCGATGAGTATTTGCAAAAGCTGGAGGCCGAGCTGGCCGAAGTAGCCGACCATTTGGCCAACCTTACGCGCTACGCCATCAACTACTTTGAGGGCCTGCTGAAAAAGTACGGCGCGGGCCGCGAGCGCAAAACCCAGCTCCGCACCTTCGACGTGGTGACGGCCCAGAAAGTGGCCGTAGCTAACCAGAAGCTCTACGTGAACTACGCCGACGGTTTCGTGGGCTACGGCTTGAAAAAGGACGAAAACGCGGTAACCATCTGCGACTGCTCCGACCTGGACGACATCATCGCCATCAAGCGCGACGGCACGTTCATGGTGACCAAAATTGCCGAAAAGACCTTCGTGGGCAAGGACGTGCTGCACGTCGGCGTCTACAATAAGAACGACGACCGGCTGGTGTACAACATGGTGTACCTAGATGGCGCGTCGGGCATCAGCTTCGCCAAGCGCTTCCTGGTGTCGGGCATCACGCGCGACAAAGCCTACGACCTGACCAAGGGCACTAAGGGCACCAAAACTCTCTACCTCACGGCCAATCCTAATTCGGAGTCCGAAATTGTCAGCATTCAGCTTTCGGATAAAGCGCCGGCGCGGGTGAAGCAGTTCGACTTTGACTTTGCCGAGCTTAGCATCAAGGGCAAGGGCTCGATGGGCAACATCGTGACCAAGCAGCCCATTAAGAAAATCACCCAGAAAACACTGGGCGACTCGACTTTGGGCGGCCGCGAAATGTTCTTCGACAGCGTGGTGGGCCGTCTCAACACGGCTGGCCACGGCCGCTACCTGGGCACTTTCGACACCGAAAACGCGCTGCTGCTGGTGCACAAGGACGGCAGCTACGAGCTGACCGCGCCCGACCCGGCCATCCACTTCGACGTGCCCAACATGGTGCTGCTACGCAAGCTGGAGCCCGATACAGTGCTCTCGACGGTGTACCTGGATGGGGAAACCAAAATCCACTACGTCAAGCGATTCAAGATTGAAACCAGCACGCTGGGCAAGCGCTTTACCTTTATTTCCGAAAGCAAAGGCTCGAAAATGCTGGCCGTGACGGCCAACCCCGAGCCGCTGGTGGAGCTGAAAATTCAGAAGGACAAGAAGGCCGATAAGGAAACCGAGAACATTGCCCTGCACGAGTTTATCGACGTGAAAGGCTGGAAGGCGATGGGCAACAAGCTCAACTACTACAAAATTCACGCCCTTGCGCTGCTCACCGACGAAGGCCCTGAGCCGCAGCGCCGCGAAGTGAAGAAACGCGTCGCCGCGCCCAAGCCCGGTGAAAACCCCGCCAGCGCCGAAGCCCCACCCGAGCCGGCCGGCCCTGTCGACATCACGGCCGAGGATGTGGCCCGTTCCCAAGAATTGCTGAAGCGGCCCAAGGCGCAGCTGGGGCTGTTTTAGCCGCCGGAGATGGCAATGAATTCTTATGAAGCCAATGACTGGATTAGCCTCTGGTCATTGGCTTTTTTTTGTGCGCCGCAGCTGGAAAAAGCGTCTTCAATGGATGTCGCAGTCCACTTGTTTTCGGAGGATTTGCGGAATGATGCAATGCGTTCTATTGCACCATTAACAGCTTTACAATGAAATAATGACGGTATAGTTTAAAAAAACAAGCCAAATAACAAGTCGCTTTCGCGGTGCTTTTGTCCTTTTTCACTGCCCCTTTTGGCTCGTGCTTTGTCGCCGTGCAAAAGGGGAGGCCGGTGGTGGCCCGGTTTGCCATTTTTCTTTCTCACTTCATGCAAAACAACTTTTCCCTTACCGCCGCCCTGCTGCTGCTGGCCAGCGCCCAAACCAGCCTGGGCCAAACCCGGCCCGCGCCCGCCGACACGGCTCGCCACTACCAGCACCACCTGGGCCTCACGGCCAGCCCGTAGCTCGACCAGTTTTTTACCGCCAACCGTTCGCTTCCTATCGGCCTGCTCTACCGAAAGCAAACCCGGCCCAACCGGGCCTGGCGGGCGCGGCTGATGGGGCGCTACGACTTTAATAGCGGCGACGCGCCACTGCTGATTGGCAATGCTTACCGGGAGCACACCGGTAGTCTGGAACTCGCCTGGGGCCGGGAGCAGTGGCTGCCGCTCGGCCGCCGGTTCACGGCTTACGCAGGTGGCGAGGTGGGGGCCCGGTTGGATGTGTACCGGAAGAGCAGCGAATACTTCCGTGCGTTGCCGAGGTACGCGCCAGTTTACTCACCAACATTAGAAACAGCAGTAACCGACCAAAAGGAAAGCCGAAACACGCAGGCCATATTTATTCAGGCCGTTGCGGGTATTCGTTTTCAAATCAACCAAAGACTATATGCGGAAGTAGAGGCTGGGCTACCGGTCAATTTTTCACATCAGAAATGGAACCTCTATGGGGTCGAATATTATGTGGCGGACCGGGTGCCTTCGGGAGCCGATGTGAGGGGTGACAATACTTATTATTCAATCTCTGCCAAGTTGCTGCCGGTTAGTCGGCTGCATTTAGTTCTGCTTTTTTAATTTTCTCTCTAATTAAACATCTTTCAACCATCCATTCCATGAAACAGTGTTTACAAACCTGCTTTTTGCTCACGCTGATACTGGCTCTGTCTGCCATCAATAATACTTATGGGCAAACAGTAGGCACATGGCGAACCCCGCCCACTACCGCCTGCGCTTTTCAGTAGACGACTCTTGTCCTGAGCTATACTGCCGCTGAGAACGTAACGGGATTAGCCAGTCAAACCATTGTAGGAGCCAACCTAATTCAGGCACCTTCGCTCGACACCAATGCCCAAACCGTTACGCTCGTTGTGCAATGGACGAACATGGAAAACCAAGGCACCGTGGAATTGAACTTGACCAGAACGCTAAGCGACGGTACTACCAGTTCCGTGAAATCCCCCAAACTCGTGGTAGGGCTGCGCAACTTCTATTCGCGGGCTCCTGCACCCATCAACGGCACCGATACCTATAATCTACCTCTTTGCGGCGGTGGGCAGCCTATCACACTTTCCGTGGCAGGGGGAGAAACATATGCTGGTATTCCTTCCGAAACAATTACAGACCATATCTGGACGATTCCTAGCACCTGGGGCATATCAGGAACTGGTTTGGTGGCTTTTAATTCCCCCATCTTCCCTGCTCCCGCAGGCTATCAGCTATACCGGGCCGGCAATATCATTTCAGTAACGCCAGCCGTCGGTGAAGGCAACCGTGTGGTTGTAGTAAGGTTCTATTCGCGCATTTGCAGCGAAACGTATTCGCAGGCTAACCCCATTGTTAGCCTGCCCCGTCAGATAGCGTTTGTCCGCGAGCCCACCATCACCGTTGCCAACGTGCCGGCTACCGTCAAATGCGGGGAAGTCATTTCTTTCACGCCCACGGCCACGGCCAGCCAGTCGGGCAGCGTCACGTTCGCGTATTCGGTGCCGGCCAACAGCGGCTGGGGCATAAGAACCATAAAGGGCGTCCTGTACGTGTCTTCCAGCGGTTCTAACGGCACCACGCTCACCGTTACGCCTACCTACACCTGCGGGGCCAGCGCCTACACCGGCACGCCGAAAAACGTCACCATCGGCTTCGACCCGGCGCAGGCCAAGCCCACCTTCGCCGTTTCGGTGCTGGAGCTGTGCCCCGGCGAAACGAAGCGCATTGGGGCCAGCCTCGTGCCGGGCGCTACCAGCTACAGTATCAGCGGCATCACGGCCCCGCTCACCTGGGTGCAGCCTAACCCGGCGTACCCGGTCGTGGACATTTCGGCTCCCGCCAGCCTGATTACGGCGGTAGCCCAGACCCTGCAGGTCACGGCCACCAGCGGCTACGGGTGCGCGCCCACCACGGCCAGCATCCCCGTGAAAGCCGGCTACGGCAATTCCACGCTGTCCGTATATCCCACGCCGGAGATGGTGGGCAGCCAGCCAACGGTATGCGCCAACAGCACCCTGAATTTCAGCCTCAACGAGGAGCAGGCTATCGGCACCAGTACCGAATTTGAGTGGACGGGTAATGGTTGCACCGTGATGCCTTATCTGGATGGGGCGCGGGTGGTTTCGGTGGTGGCCCCCAACTCGGGCAGCTTCTCCGTATCCCTGCGCTACAAGGACGGCTGCGGAGCCTATCGTATTCCACTCTACAGCAATCCCAACTATAACACGTCGCTCTTCACCGCCACCAGCATCAACGGCATTCCCTGCGCCGCGCCGGGGCAGCAGCGCATAGCCGTTTACCCCAATCCGGCCGCCGGCAGCCTCACCGTCGAGCACTTGCGGGGCGATGTCCGGCTCTACAGCGCGCAAGGCCAGCCGGTGTGGCAGGCCCAGGTGCCCGCCGGTACTTCCGCCCGCATCAATACGCGCAGCTTGCCTAACGGCCTGTACTATATTGCCGGCACCGACGACGCCGGGCAACCTGCCCGCCAGACCGTTCAGATTCAGCACTAGCTCTCTTTCGCATTTGCCCGATGCCTGGGAGCGGCGGGCCTTCCAAGCGGGTAGGCCCGCCGCTTCTTTTTTATCCATTAGCTATGAAACAACTGGTTACCATTTGTGCCGCCGCCCTGCTGCTGGCGGCCCGGCCCGCCGCTTCCCAGTCCAGCCCCAGCCTCGACCCCAGCTTTCCGGTGTTGCAGATTTACCAGCGCACCACCGCGCAGGCCGCCCTGCAGCTCAGCAGCGGGGCGCGGGTGGTGGTAGGGTATTTTGACCGGGCGGCGGGCCAGCCCTACAGTTTCACCAGCAGTGGCCTGGTACGCTACCTGCCCACCGGCGCGCCCGACCTGCTGTTCAACGCCACTACCGCCGCCGATGCTTTCTCGCTGGCGACCCTGGCCGAGGCGGCCAACGGTAAGCTGCTCCTGGGCCTCAACGGGCCGGGCACGTTTGGGGGCCAGCTCTCCCCGGCCCTGGTGCAGCTCAACGCCGACGGTACCCGCGACGCAGCGTTTGCCAACTTGCTGGGCAGCAACGGTAGCGTGTCGCGCATTCTGGTGCAGCCCGATGGCCGGATTGTGGTGGGCGGCACCCTCGCGTTTCTGGGCCAGAACCCCGCGCCCGGCCTGGCGCGCCTCAACGCCGACGGCACCGTGGACACCACCTTTCAGCCCCAACTGGCCAGCGGCCGCATTGTGAATGTGAACGGCCTGGCGCGTCAGGCCGACGGCAAGCTGCTGGTAGCTGCCTATGTGCAAAACGGCACCGCGGGCTCTTATCAACTGCTGCGGCTGCAAGCCAACGGTACCCAGGACCTCTCGTTTCAGCCAACGCTGCAAGCCAATGTTATCCTGGGCGACGTAGCCGTGCAGTCCGACGGGCAGGTGCTGGTGTCGGGGGGCTTCGGACCGGTGTTGCCGGGCGGCACGGCTACCCTGGCGCGGTTCAGCACCACCGGTGTGCCCGATGCGACGTTTTCTCCCAGTCCGAACCTCTATGCCTCGTCTCTCGCGCCGCTGCCCTTGCTGGCCGTGCAGCCCGATGGCCGCATTCTGGTGGGCCACGCCCCGCCGCGGGTAGCCACGGCGCTGCCCGCCGGGCATTCGCCGGTGGCCCGCCTGCTGGCCAGCGGGGCGTTCGACCCCGCGTGGAACGTGCCCGCCCTGCCTGCCGATGACTTGCTGCCCCGCGCCACCTCTATGCAGCTGCTGGCCACGGGACAGGTGCTGGTGGCCGGCACCACGGCCCGGCTGGGAGCCGCCGATGAGCAGGAGCGGGGCGCGGTCGTGCTCGACGCCACGGGGCAGCCCACTAACACCTTTCGCCCGGTGCTGCAGCAAAATGGCTACGTGCGCGATGTCACGCAGCAGCCCGACGGACGGCTAGTGGCCGTGGGCAGTTTCAGCGAGGTGAGCGACCTGGCGGCGCGTGGCATCGTTCGCCTGGAGCTGAATGGGAGCGTGGATACCGCATTTTGCCGTCGCGCTCGCTTCAGCGGGGGCTACGGGACGCAGGTACTGGCCCAGCCCGATGGTACCCTGCTCAGTGCGGGTACGTTCACGGCGGTGGGCGGGGGGGCGCAGGCTGCCATCGTGCGGCTGCTGGCCACCGGCGCGCCCGACGCAGCCTTTCCGTCGCCTTTCGCCAGCAGCACCAGCGTAACCGAACTGGCGCGGCAGGCCGACGGCCGGGTGCTGCTGGGCGGCACGCTGCGGCTGCCGGGCACCAATACCGTAGAGCCGTTCCTGCGCCTCGACCCGAACGGAGCCATTGATGCCGGATTTCAGCCCCCGGCCGGGGTAACGCCACTGGCATTGTTGCCGCTGCCCGG
Source organism: Hymenobacter sp. (assembly GCA_028288445.1). Classification (GTDB taxonomy): domain Bacteria; phylum Bacteroidota; class Bacteroidia; order Cytophagales; family Hymenobacteraceae; genus Hymenobacter. The sequence goes on from JAQBNT010000005.1 coordinate 8,069, forward strand.
CGGCACTATTCTGGTTGGCAGCGCCGCCACGGGCCGGCAAGTGCTGCGGCTGCTGGCCACCGGTGCCGCCGACGCATCGTTTACGGTGCCCGTGCTCAGCGCTGCCGGAACCAGCCCGGCGGTAGTGAGCACCCTGGCCCGCCAGTCCGATGGTCGTTTGCTGATAGGTGGTTCTTTCGCGCAGGTGGGCGGCCTCGCCACCATGCACGTAGCCCGGCTGCTGGCCGATGGCCCGCCCGACCCCACATTTAGTTCGCAACAACTGCCGGCTGCCGGCCGGGCCAGCGCGGTAGCCGTGCAGCCCAACGGGCGGGTGCTGCTGGCGGGCAGCCCGGCTTTGGTCGCGCCGGCCAACACGCCCGTGCTCTACCGGCTGCTGGCGGATGGCAGCCCGGACCCCTCATTCAACAGCAGCCGGGGGCCCAACCTGGGCCGCAGCCTGCTGGGTGTCAGTCGGGTGCTGGTGCAGGCCGATGGGGCCATCGTGGCCGCCGGGGGCTTCACGGCGGTAAGCAGTCTGCCCGTACTGGGCCTCACTCGTTTGCTCGATGCCAACGTGCTGGCCCTGCGTTCCGCCGGCCCGGCCTCCGAGGTGCAGGTGTGGCCCGTGCCCGCTCACAACGAATTGCACCTCGCGCTGGCCCTATCCCAGCCGCGCCGCGTGAGCCTGGTTAATACCTTGGGTCAGGTCGTATTCAGGCAGGAGAACCCTGGTAATGACCTTACCATCAATACCTCATTGCTCAAGCCTGGGTTATATGTAGTGCGTGTCGATTACACCGGTATGCCGCCGGCAATACGGCGCGTGCTGCTGGAGTAGTTGCGTGGCCAACATCAGTGTTTTGCCCGGCCGTAGTCCCGCTGAATGGCTGGCAAAATAGCTTGCTGGACGAAGTGTACCGGTTCCGCTTCTAACTTCGTGCAAAAACGGACGCACGCCAGTGGTTTATCAGGGACGCATACAGAAGGTGCTTTGGCTGGTGCTCAGCGCACTGCTGGTGCTGCCGGCGACCGGGCAAATCCGGCCGCGTCCCGCCAAACCTGCTGCCCGCCCGGTGGCAGTAGCCGCGCCGCCGGCCGACCCGCCCGCCGTCCGTATCAAGCTATTCCAGGCCGCCGCGCTCGCCAACAGCTTTAAGGATTCTGAAGCCCTGGCCGTATACCAGGAAATCCTGAAAGAAATACCGACCCACTATCTGGCGCTCTGGCAGGCTGCCGTGCTGAGCGTGAAAATCGGCACCCGCTACTCCGACGAAACCCGCAAATCGGCTTACTTCGACCTCGGCCGGCAATACGCCGACCGGGCTCTGCTGCTCCGGCCCGAAGGCGGCGAAAGCAACTACGCCGTGGCGCTGGCCCTGTTCAACCAGGCCACGCTGTACCGCGCCGGAGCCCGTCTGGAAGCCTTCAGCGACCTGCGCTCGCACGTCTACCTGGCCACCGAGCGCCGCCCCGACCTGCCCGAGGCCTGGCAGCTGCGCGGCCGCTGGCAGTACCGCGTGGCGCATTACAACCTGATTGAGCGTCTGTACAGCAAAATCGTGCTGGGCGGCGTGCCCCCCGGTGGCGACAGCAAAGAAGCCATGGCCGACTTGGAAAAAGCCCGTGAGCTGGCTCCTAAAAACCTGCAGTTTTGCTACGATTTGGCCCGGATGTATGACTACCAAGGCCGTCGCCGCCGCGCCATTGCCGTGCTGCGCGAGGCCGAGCGCCTGCCCACCATCACCAGCGAAGACCTGGTGGTGAGCCGGCTGTGCCGCAAGATGCTGCCCCCGCTCCTCCGCGCCGATGCCCGCCGTCAGAAACGCCGGCTGCGCGAAGGCAAAAAACCAAAACCCGTTATACTGGTTCCGGGTGATTCCATTCGGGCCCGCCGCGATACCCTCAGCCGCAAGCAGTAGCTGCTAGCTTTGCATTTACATGACCATGCGCTTCCCGGTTTCGATACGGTTTTCCTCGCGTTGGCTGCCGCTGGCGGGCTGCCTGGTCGTGGCCGCGTGCCAGTCCGCGCCCTCCGAGCAGCCCGATACGCTGGTGGACCTCGCCACCGTGCAGAGCGGCCCCCGCGTGCAGGCCGATGAGCTCAACGGGGCCATTGCCCGCGAACCCCGCAATACGGCCCTGCTGGCCCGCCGCGCCACCCTGCGCCTCGCCGCCGGCCAGCCCACCGCCGCTCTCACCGATGTGGCCGCCGCCCTGGAAATAGACGATGCGGACGGCAACCTCTACTTCATTCAGGCCAAAGCCTACCGCGCCCTGGGCCAGTTGCCCGCCGCGCTGGCCGCCGCTCGCCAGGCCGCCGACCGGGGCTTTACCGGTCCCGAGTTGCCGCTTTTCGTGGGCGAAACCCACCTCGCTGCCCGCAACTACCCCGCCGCCCTCGACAACCTCGACCGCACCCTGCGCCTCGACCCCGACCAGCCCGCCGCTCTCTTCTACAAGGGGCTCGCCTATGCCGCCACTGCCGATACCAGCACCGCCGTGCAGTACCTCCAGGATGCCTTGGCCCGCGACCCCCGCGAGCCCGAAATCCTGCACCAACTGGCTTTCCTGCTGAATGCCTGGCGCATTCCCGCCGAAGCTGCCCGTTATGCTTCGCAGGGTATGAAACTCGATACCACCTCCGGCCTGTTGCGCTACGACTACGGCCGCCAGCTGGAACTACAAGGCCGCCCGGATAGCGCCCTGTGGTACTACCGCCGCGCCCTGGCCCTCGATACCAGCGTGTACCGGGCCGATTATCGCCTGGGCCTGGCCGCTGCCAAAGCCCGCCAGCCTGTTGCCGTCGTCCAACACCTTACCCGCGCTCTGCGCCGCAACCCGCGCCTGCCCGAAGCCCGGGCCCTGCTCGCCGAAGCCCTCGAAGCCCAAAGCCGCCTGCCCGAAGCCCTGGCTCAATACCGCCTGCTCGTGGCTGAAAACCCGGGCAATCCGCACTGGACCTTCAAAGTCTGGAAGATGAATGGGATAGTGCAAGCTTCGCTGCCTGATAGTCTGCGCACTACGCCACGCTACTATTATCGCCGTCCCGTAGCCCGGCCGCGCATTGCGCCCATCGCGCCGGTTTCACCGCTGAATTCCTTAACAGGGAAGCAGTAGCCCAGAATGCTAATAGTGGCAGGTGCTGGCATTCCCCAGTCGCCATTTATCCGAAAAAATACCGCCCCTCCCGGCACAAGTGCTAACTTGCGCCTTGCCTGCCCCAAGCGGGGCATTTTTACTTAGTATTATGCTCAACATCACCCTCCCCGACGGCTCCCAGCGCCAGCTGCCCGACGGCGCGACCGGCTACGACGTAGCCGCCAGCATCTCCGAAGGCCTTGCCCGCAACGCCCTCGCCGTCACCGTGAACGGTGACGTGCGCGACCTCCACCGCCCCCTGCCTGACAACGCCACTGTCAGCATCCTCACCTGGAACGATACCGCCGGCAAATCCACCTACTGGCACTCCTCGGCCCACCTTATGGCCGAGGCGCTCGAAGCGCTCTACCCCGGCGTGAAGCTGGCCATCGGCCCGGCCATCGAAAACGGCTTCTACTACGACGTAGACCTCGGCGAAGGCCGCAGCATCAGCAGCGAAGACTTCCCCGAAATCGAGAAGAAGATGCTGGAGCTGGCCAAGCACAAGAGCCGCTATGAGCGCAAGGACGTTTCCAAAGCTGATGCCATCGCCTACTTCACCGAGAAGCAGGACCCTTATAAACTGGAGCTGATTGACGGCCTCGAAGACGGCCAAATCACCTTCTACACGCAGGGCGACTTCACCGACCTCTGCCGCGGCCCGCACATCCCCGACACGGGCACTATCAAAGCCGCCAAGCTGATGAACGTGGCCGGGGCTTACTGGCGTGGCGATGAAAAGAACAAGCAGCTCACGCGCCTTTACGGCATCACCTTCCCCAAGGCCAAGGACCTCGCCGAGTACCTCGAACGCCTCGAAGAAGCCAAGCGCCGCGACCACCGCAAGCTCGGCAAAGAGCTGAAACTGTTCGCTTTCTCCGAGAAAGTAGGCGCGGGGCTGCCCCTGTGGCTGCCCAAAGGCACCGCCCTGCGCGAGCGCCTCGAGCAGTTCCTGCGCAAAGCCCAGGTGAAAGCCGGCTACCAGCCCGTCGTCACACCCCACATCGGTTCCAAAGAGCTATACGTGACCAGCGGCCACTACGAGAAATACGGCGCGGATTCCTTCCAGCCCATCAAAACGCCCAACCCCGGCGAGGAATTCTTCCTCAAGCCGATGAACTGCCCCCACCACTGCGAAATCTATAAAACCGAGCCCCGCAGCTACCGCGACCTGCCTGTGCGCTACGCCGAATTCGGCACCGTGTACCGCTACGAGCAGTCGGGCGAGCTGCACGGCCTCACCCGCGTACGCGGTTTCACGCAGGACGATGCCCACATCTTCTGCCGCCCCGACCAGGTAAAAGAGGAGTTCAAAAAGGTAATTGACCTGGTGCTCTACGTCTTCAAAAACCTCGGTTTCGAAGACTACACCGCCCAAATTAGCCTGCGCGACCCCGAAAACAAAACCAAGTACATCGGTTCCGACGAAAACTGGGCCCTCGCCGAAAGCGCCATCCAGGAAGCCGCCGCCGAAAAGGGCCTTCCCACGGTAACCGAATACGGCGAAGCCGCCTTCTACGGCCCCAAGCTCGACTTTATGGTGCGCGACGCCCTCGGCCGCCGCTGGCAACTCGGCACCATCCAGGTCGACTACAACCTGCCCGAGCGTTTCGACCTCGAGTACGTGGCGCCCGACAACACCAAGCAGCGCCCCGTCATGCTGCACCGCGCGCCCTTCGGTTCGCTGGAGCGCTTCGTGGCCGTGCTCATTGAGCACTGCGCCGGCAACTTCCCGCTCTGGCTCACCCCCGAGCAGTTCATCGTGCTGCCCATTTCGGACAAGTACATCGACTACGCCAACGAGGTTAAGGCCCAACTGGAGCAGCGCGACCTGCGCGGTACTGTGGATGCCCGCGACGAGCGTATCGGCCGCAAAATCCGCGACGCCGAAATGGCCAAGCTACCTTACCTATTGGTAGTAGGAGAGAAGGAAGCTCAGGACAAAATCATTTCGGTGCGCAAACACGGTGAAGGTGACCTTGGCTCCATGCCACTGGATGCTTTCGTGAAAAGCGTGCAAAGCCAGATTGTAGAGGCTTATTAATCAGGCTTGAAGCAAATAAAAAGAACGTCATGCTGAGCGCAGTCGAAGCATCTCTACCGTTCAACTAACCCAATCAACAGGGTTCAGTATTGCGGTAGAGATGCTTCGACTGTGCTCAGCATGACGTTCTTTTTACGCAGGCTAATAAATTGATTAGACAACCCGCTTGCCTTTCCAATTAAAAATGCCGATATTTGCCCCCTGATAACCAGGCCTTACCCGGCCTAAACCGCCCAGAATCTCATTCCCCGCCACTTTTTTAGCAGGAGGACCAAACCATAGCAGCTCCGAATCGTCGGTACGTGCCCCGCCAGCAGGTGGAAGAGCCGTTCAAAATCAATCAGAAAATCCTGGCCCGCGAGGTACGACTCGTTGGCGACAATGTCGAACAGGGTATCTATCCGACCGACCAGGCTCGGAAGATGGCACAGGAGCAAAACCTCGACCTCGTCGAGATTTCGCCTACTGCCACTCCGCCGGTCTGTCGCGTCATCGACTACTCGAAATTTAAGTACGAGCAGAAGAAGAAAACCCGTGAGCTGAAAGCCAAGCAGACGAAAGTCGTGCTCAAGGAAATCCGCTTCGGTCCCAACACCGACGAGCACGACTTCGCCTTCAAAGTGAAGCACGCCCAGGAGTTTCTGCGCGAAGGCGCGAAAATCAAGAGCTACGTGCACTTCGTTGGTCGTAGCATCGTGTTTAAGGAGCGGGGCGAAATCCTGCTGCTCAAGTTTGCCCAGGCCCTCGAGGACCTCGCCAAAGTTGAGCAGTTGCCCAAGCTCGAAGGCAAACGCATGTTCCTCTATTTGGCCCCGAAAGCGGCTGCCGTAGTGAAGCCCGCCGCCAAGCCCGCTGCTCCCGCCGATGCCAAGCCGAAAGCTCCCAAGCCAGCCGAGCCCAAAGCAGAAGCCACCGAACAGACCTCCGAAACGGCTCCAGCTCCCGCTGCCGACGCCGCCGAATAGATTTTACCCGGTTGAAGATGGCTTCCCGACCACTGTTCAGTCATCAATCAACAATCAACAACCAACCCTCCAACACTTACTACAATGCCGAAAGTAAAGACGAAATCCGGTGCTAAGAAGCGCTTTGCGCTCACCGGAACGGGCAAGGTGAAGCGGAAGCACGCCTTCAAATCACACATCCTCACGAAGAAGACGACCAAGCAAAAGCGTGGTCTGACCCACACGGGCCTCGTGAGCAGCGCCGACATGAACCGCGTGCGCCAGATGTTGAATTTCTAGTAAGTAATTAAAATTTCACCAGGCTTCCGGCTCTAAGACCTTCACCCGTCGCCGGCTGCCAAAAACTCTCTAGGTTATGCCAAGAAGTGTCAACCACGTGGCCTCGCGCCACCGCCGTAAGAAAATCATGCGTTTGGCGAAAGGCTACTATGGCCGTCGCAAAAACGTGTGGACCGTAGCCAAGAACGCCGTTGAAAAAGGCCTTCTCTACGCTTACCGCGACCGTAAAGTAAAGAAGCGCGAATTCCGTGCCCTCTGGATTCAGCGTATCAACGCCGGTGCTCGTGAGCACGGCCTGTCGTACTCGCAGCTGATGGGCGGCCTGAAAAAGGCTGGTATTGAACTCAACCGCAAAGTGCTGGCTGATTTGGCCCTCAACCACCCCGAAGCCTTCAAAGGCATCGTGGAGAAGGCGAAATAACTGCCCTCACACGCAATCCACCAAGAAAACGCTGGCCCTTGGGTTCAGCGTTTTCTTGTTTTGGGCCTACTCTGGCTGGCCCGCCAGGTCGTTCCTAATCCTTTATAAGTCGTGCCGCTTGCTGACCGAAAAGGACCGGAAACAAAAAAACCGCTCCATTACCAGACTGAATCGGTTTTCGACGTAGCGGGAGGCGGGCTCGAACCGCCGACCTCAGGGTTATGAATCCTGTGCTCTAACCAGCTGATCTACCCCGCCGGGTTTTTTGTGGGTGCAAAGGTAACGTTACAAAAGGCCCCGAAGCAAGGTGCTGGGCCAAATAATACTGTATTTCTTCTGTGTTCCGCCTGTTTTACGGTGGCGGCGCCCGGCTTCCTTCTTCTTCGTCCTATGGCATTGCCTGATACTCAAACTAAAACGCGTTTCGTGGTGGAATTCCCCATCAATGCGTCACCCAAGATTCTTTTTCCCTATCTGGCCACCGCCTCCGGGCTTTCGCATTGGTTTTGCGACGATGTGCGCTATGTGGATGGCCAGCGCCTCAATTTTATCTGGGATAACGACAACCATTACGCCGAGATTTCGGGCCAGCGCCTCAACAAGGCCGTGCGCTTCGTATTCCTCGACGACCACCGCCAGTCGGTGCTCGATGCCAATTTTCTAGAGTTTACCCTCGATTCGTCGCAGGTAACGGACGAAGTATACCTCCGCGTGGTGGATTACTCCGCGGGCCACGATGCTGCCGAGCAGCACGAAATGTGGGAAGGCCTAGTGGCCAAGTTGCGCGACCAAGTGGGTGGTTAATCTGGCCTAATACCTTCCCAACGGTATCGAGGTACTTTTTTATCTGAACTTTCGTTTCTGCGCTGGCGCGTTCTTTTGCGCCCTCAAGCGCTGCCTACCATGCTCAAAAAGCTCGACAAGCTTATTCTGAAGGCCTTTGCCGGCCCGTTTCTGCTCACCTTCGCGGTGGTGCAGTTTATTCTGCTCACGCACACCCTGCTCAAGTATCTGGACGATATCATCGGCAAGGATTTGGGCACGGGGGTGCTGTTGCAACTGCTGTTCTATTTCAGCGTGCTTATCGTTCCCGTTTCGCTCCCGCTGGCCGTGCTGCTGTCCTCGCTGATGACCTACGGCAACTTGGGCGAGCACCACGAACTCACGGCCATCAAGGCCTCGGGCATTGCGCTCACGCGCATTCTGCGGCCGGTGCTGCTGCTCACGGCGGGCCTAGCCATCGGGGCGTTCTGGTTTAATGAAACCATTGTGCCCCGGGCCAACCTCAAAGCGTATAGCCTGCTGTGGGATGTGCGCCAGCAAAAGCTGGCGCTGGATATCCGTGAAGGTGTGTTCTACAGCGGGATTCCTGGCTATACCATCAAGGTGGATAAGAAAACCGGCGAAAACGGCGACCGGCTGCACGGTGTTATGATTTACGACCACACCCAGAAGTCGGGCAATGCCACGGTGATGCTGGCCGACTCGGGCAGCATGTTTACCTCGGAAGAGGGTGGTTATCTAAATCTGGAATTGTTTCATGGTCATAACTATGTGGAGCAGCCCGACTCGCGTGACCGCGCCGGGGCCAGCTTCGTGCGCCAGGGCTTCGACCACAACGTCATCAAATTTTCGCTGGCTTCGTTCGGAATGACTCGCACTCCGCAGGAGTTGTTCAAGGAAAACCGGATGATGCTTAACATCCCGCAGTTGCACTCGGCCACCGACTCGGTGCAGAAGAAGCTGCACGTGGAGCAACGCCAGCTTCCCAGGCAAATGAATGCGTACTATACCTTCGCCCGCTTCGATACCACCGGACGCCGGGCCAATCAGAAAGTAGAAAGCCTTCAGGTACCGGCTGCCAAGCTGGCCCCGGTCACCGTGCCCATTCTCCAGCAGGCAGCCAATCGGGCCCGCAATACCCAGGCTTTCGCCAATTCCACCTCCGAGCGGCTGAACGATTACGCCCGCAACTCGGCCCTGTTCCGCATCGAGGTTTACCGGAAATACTCGCAGTCCGTCGCGGTGCTGTTGATGTTCTTGATTGGAGCACCGCTTGGGTCCATCATTAAGAAAGGGGGCCTGGGTGTGCCCATTCTTATTTCCATCCTCTTTTTTATCGTCTACTACGTGCTCAGCATTATGGGCGAGAAGTACGGGCGCGAGTTCGTAATGCCGGTAGGAGTGGGCATGTGGATGTC
>JAQBNT010000030.1 GCA_028288445.1 Hymenobacter sp.
GGGCTTTCCGAACCAGAGCGTGCTGCGCTCGGAAATCCGCCGGCTCTTTCACTGGCTCAAGGAAAAGGGCGTGACCACCATCATCACCGCCGAGCGCGGCGACGGCACCCTCACGCGCCAGGGCCTGGAAGAGTACGTGTCGGACTGCGTGATTCTGCTCGACAACCGCGTGATTGACCAGATTACCACCCGCCGGCTGCGCGTGGTGAAGTACCGCGGCAGCACCCACGGCACCAACGAATACCCCTACCTCATCACCGAAAGCGGCATTTCGGTGCTGCCCGTGACCTCGCTGCGGCTCAACCACGCCGTGTCGGACCACATTGTGTCGTCCGGCATCCCGGCCCTCGATGAGATGTTTGGCCTGCGCGGCTACTACGAGGGCAGCAGCGTGCTCATCACCGGCACGGCCGGCACCGCCAAAACCACCCTGGCGGCCGGCTTCGCCGACCAAATCTGCCGCGATGGCGGCCGCTGCATCTTCTTCGCCTTTGAAGAATCGCCGGCACAGCTGCTGCGCAACATGGCCTCGGTCAACATCAACATGAAGGAGCACGTAGCGGCCGGCCGGCTGCTCGTCGAAGCCAGCCGCCCCACCCTAAACGGTCTGGAGCAGCACCTCGTCACGCTGCACCGCCTGGTGAAGGAGTTCCAGCCCACGGCTGTGGTCATTGACCCCATCACCAACCTCATCACCGTGGGCAACGTGAACGAGGTGCGCAGCATGCTCACCCGCCTCATCGATTTTCTGAAGGTTAACGGCATTACGGCGCTGTTTACGGCGCTGGTGAGCGGGCGCGGCCTCCAGCAGGAAATGACCGACGAGGGCGTGTCGTCGCTGGTCGATACCTGGATTTCGGTGCGCGACCTGGAGGGCGTGGGCGAGCGCAACCGCGGCCTGAGCATCCTCAAATCGCGCGGCATGGCGCACTCCAACCAGGTGCGCGAGTTTATCGTGACCCCGCACGGCATCGAGCTGCTCGACGTGGTGCTCGGGCCGTCCGGCATCGTGACCGGGGCCAGCCGCCTCACCCAGCAGCTCAAGGAGCACGCCGAAACGCTGGCCGTGCAGCAGGAAGCCGACCGCCGCGACCGTGAGCTGGAGCGCCGCCGCCGGATGCTCGAAGCCAACATTGCCAACCTGCGCACCGAGTTCGAATCGGTGGAGGAGGAGCTGCGCCAAATCAGCTTCAACGAGCAAAACCGCCAGCAGGCCCTGCTCAGCGGCAATCAGCGCATCACGGCGGCCAACCCGCCGGCCCCCAGCGCCCCCACGGCCGAAAGCGGCCAGTAACCCCAACCCCCGGAATGCCGTAGCATCCCATTCCACCCCCCGTTTTATGGCAGAAGTAGCTGCACTTGAATTAGAAGAAGAAGGCCTCGATGAAACGTGGGAACTGCGCTTGTACGTGGCCGGCCAAACGCCCAAATCGGTAACGGCCCTGGCCAACTTGCGCAAGTATTGCGAGCAGCACCTCAAAGGCCGCTACAAGCTCGAAGTCATCGACCTGCTGGTGCACCCGGAACTGGCCGAGGGCGACCAGGTGCTGGCCATTCCCACGCTGGTGCGCAAGGTGCCCGAGCCCATCCGTAAAATCATTGGCGACCTCTCGAACGAAGAGCGGGTGCTGGTCGGGCTCGATGTGCGCCCGATTACGAGCAAATAACCACGCCCATGGAACCCTTTACGGACCCCCTGGCCGCGCCGGAGCCCGCCGGCCCCGAGTACGTGCTGCACCTCTACATCACCGGAGCCACGCCGAACTCGACGCGCGCCGTGCGCAACATCAAAGACATCTGCGAGCAGTACCTGAAAGGGCGCTACGAGTTGATAATTGTGGATATGTACCAGCAGCCCGAGCTGGCCCAGCGCGAAGACCTCATCGGCGTGCCCACGCTCATCAAGCGCAGCCCCGGCCTGGTGCGCCGCCTGGTGGGCGACCTCTCGGACCGCGAGCGGGTGTTGAAAGCGTTGGGTATCAATTTATCAGATGAAGGGGCGGTGCTATGAACACGCCTGCGCCCTCTGCCGCCGAGCTGGCCCGGGTTAATGAAGAATTGCGCCAGCAGCTGGAGGAAGCGCAGGACCTGATTCACGCCATCCGCACCGGGGCCGTGGATGCGCTGGCCGTGCAAGGAGCCGAGGGGCCGCGCATTTTCACCCTGCAAGGGGCCGACCAAAGCTACCGCACCCTCATCGAGCAGATGAACGAAGGCGCGCTGCTGCTGGCCACCGATGCCACCGTGCTTTACTGCAACGCCAGCCTGGCCGAATTGCTGCACTGCCCGCTGGCCGAGGTGATGGGCCGCAGCTTCGATGAGTTTGTGCCTCCGGGCTTCCAGGAAACCTGGGCCGCGCTGATGGAACGGGGCTGGACCGGCAAAAGCCGGGGCGAGCTGCCGCTGCAAACCCAGACCGGGGCGCTGCTGCCCTTTTCGGTGTCGATGAACGTGCTGGCCTTCAACGAGACGCCGGCGCTGGCCGTCATCGTTACCGACCTGTCGGCGCAGCGAGAAATCACGGCCATTCGGGCACAGGTGGCCGAGCAAAATGCCCTGCTTGACCGCAAAAACGAGGAATTGAAACGCGAAGAAGCCGCCCGCCTCGTGGGGGAGCGCGCCGCCGCCGAAGCCACCCGTGTGCTGGAAGGCATCCCCCAGATTGCCTGGACGGCCAACCCACAGGGCATCAATACCTCCCTCAATCGCCGCTGGTTTGACTACATTGGGCAGGAAAACGCGCATGGTTCCGACCTGGGCTGGGTGGAGCACCTGCACCCCGCCGACCGGCCCGCTACCGGGCAGCGGTGGGTGGAGTGCCTGGCCTCCGGCGAGCCGTATGAGGTGGAATACCGCTTCCGCAACCGCGCCGGCGACTACCGCTGGATGCTGGGCCGGGCCCTGCCTTCGCGCAACGCGCAGGGCGAGATTATTCAATGGATTGGCACCTGCACCGACATTCACGAGCAGAAGCTGGCCCTGGAGCGCATCGACCAGGCCCAGCAGCAGCTGCGTGACAACAACGAGCAGCTCACCCGCGCCAATGCCGACCTCGACAACTTCATCTACACTGCCTCGCACGACCTCAAAGCGCCTATCAGCAACATCGAAGGCCTGCTCGATGCCCTGCTGCTGGAGCTGCCCGCCGCCACGGCCCAGAGCGAAGAAGTTCATCCCCTGCTCGACCTGATGCAGGATTCGGTGAACCGCTTCAAGCGCACCATTGAGCACCTCACCGAGGTGTCGCGGCTGCAAAAGGAGCACGGCGGCTTAACGGTACCCGTCGACCTGGCAGCCGTCGTCCACGACGTGCGCCTGGACCTGGAGCCGGTTATTCAAAGCACGGGGGCCCGGCTGGACGTGGACGTGCATGCCGCCACGGTGCTGTTTTCGGAAAAAAACCTGCGCTCGGTGGTGTTCAATCTGCTCAGCAATGCCCTGAAGTACCGCGCCCCCACACGGCCGCCGCGCGTATGCCTGCGCACCTGGGCCGAGGCCGGCTATACGGTGCTGGAAGTGCGCGACAACGGCCTGGGCATCGATACGGCCTACACCGACCGGCTGTTCGGCATGTTTCAGCGCTTCCACGACCATGTGGAGGGCTCGGGCATCGGCCTGTATATGGTGAAGAAGATGGTGGAAAACGCCGGGGGCCGCATCACCGTGGCATCAACCCTGGGCCAAGGCAGCACGTTTACGGTGCACTTCATTAATTAATGGCCTGCCCCGTCCCCATGCGCCGCCTTGCGGGCAGCGGTACGAATTGACTGCCTATGCAAAAGCTCGCCTGCGTCCTGCTCGTCGATGACGACTCCACTACCAACTACCTCAACCAGCTGCTGTTGAAGCGGCTGGGCGTAGCGGAGCAAGTGCTGGTAGCCATCAACGGCAAAGAAGCGCTGGACCTGCTGCACGTGCACTGCCAGACGCCCTTTGCCAACTGCCCGGTCCTGATTCTGCTGGATGTGAAGATGCCCGTGATGGACGGTTTTGCTTTCCTCGAAGCCTACGAGCAACTGCCCGCCGACCAGCGCCAGGCCACTACCATCGTGATGCTGACCACTTCGCTGCACCCTCGCGACGTGGAGCGCGTGCAGCAGCTCAACATCGGCGGCTTTCTCAATAAGCCCCTGAACCGGGAAAAGGTGGACGACATCCTGAAAAAGCATTTCGGCCGCCAGCTGCCAGCGGAATAAGTCGCCGTGTCCAGCTACTGCCGCTCAAGCGCGGCGCGGTCCCAGTTCGATAAATCGGCGGCGGCGGCATAGGTGCTTTGCAGGAAATCGAGTACGGTCTGGCGCGGGTTAGGGGCGGTGCGGGCGGCCTCGTAGGGCAGCAGGAATTCCCCCATTTCGGGGTTGAAAAAGGCCTCGGCGGGCTGAATTTTGGCCTCGGCCAGGCCCGGCACGCCGGGGTACACGTAGCTGTAGAAGGCGGCGGCCTGGCCGTTGCCGCCGGGCCACCAGCCTGCCGCGCTCTGCTCGGCCGAGTACGATTCGCGGGTCACCCAGTCGGCCAGGTGCGGGATGCCGCCGGGGTGCGGCGGCGCGGGCCGCCCCGAAAAGCGCGTGACGGCCAAATCGAAGCTGCCCCAGAAAAAATGCACCGGGCTGCACTTGCCCGTGAAGCCGCCCCGAAACTCGTTAAGCACGGCATCGGCCCGCAGTAGCACCTGCCAGAACTGCTGCACGGCGGCAGCATCGTAGGAGCAATGGTGCTCGTCCTCGGTAAAGGGCGTGGCCTCTTCCAGCTCCACCGGCACCGGCCAGACCTTGACGTGAATGCCGGCTTCGCGCAGCAAAGCACGGTAATGGTGGTAGAAATCAGCCACGGAGCGGGGCTTTAGCGCCAGCTCCCAGTTGCGGCCGTCGCTGGTGTGGAGGCGCAGGCAGTGCTGGTTGAAGTCGAACACGACCTCGCAGCTGCCCCCAGCGTAGGGCATGGAGCCGGTGGAGAGGCCGCGCGGCGTCACATACAGCGGCACCTGCCACCAGTGGTTCACCATGGGGCTGAGGGCCAGGCGGGTTTTGCCCACTATTTGGGTCCAGAGGTGCAGGGTTTGGCGGGTGTCGTCCCAGTTGGTGGGCAGGGCGGGCCAGTGGTCAGCAGCGGGTTGGGTCATGATGGATGAAGCAGGCCGGGGCGGGAGGGGACCGGCGGAAGTTAGCTTTCCCAAGTTAGCAGAAAAACCGCCGGCATCTTCTCCCGAAAGCGGGCCCTGGCTACGAATCGAGCAAATCGTGCTTAGCGGCGAAAGCAACCAGGCCCGCCACGCTGGACGAGCCGGTTTTTTCCAGCATCCGTTGCCAGTGGCCTTCCACGGTGCGCCGGCTGAGGAACAGCTGCTCGGCGATTTCGCTGGCCCGGCGGCCTTCGCAAATCAGGCGCAACACTTCTTTTTCGCGCGGGGTAAACTGCAGCAAATCGGGCAGCTTGGCCACGGACTGGCGGCTGGGCTTCTGCACGCCCCGCATCAGCGCCCGCGAAATGCGGGGCGTGAAGTGGTAGCCCGTGGTGAGCACCTCCTCGATGGCCTGCACCAGCTCTTCTTGGCTGGCGTCTTTGGGCAGGTAGCTGCGGGCCCCCAGTTTCATCATCTGGGTGATGTATTTATCGGCCGAGAACATTGAGAGCACGATGATTTTCAGCTCCGGGAACTCTGCCAGCAGGAGTTGGGCCACTTCCGGCCCGTCCATTTGGGGCATCTGCAAATCGAGCAGCACCACATCGGGGAGCTGCCGCCGACACAGGGCCACCAGCGCGTCTGCCTCGGCCGTTTCCGTGATGCTGGCCACGTAGGGCAACGGTTCGAGAATGTAGCGCAACCCCTGGCGGAACATGGGGTGGTCGTCGAGCAGGGCGATGTGGGCCGGGGCGGTGGGGGTGACCATAGGATGGGTGGGAGCGATAGAATGACGAAGGAAAGAAAAATAAACTTAACTCGACAGTAGCGGCAGCTCCACCACCATGCGGGTGCCCTGGCCGGGGGCGCTGTGGCGGCGCAGGCCGGCGCGCAGCATCTGCACCCGCACCTCGATGCTGCGCAAGCCGGCCCCGCCATTTTTGCGGCCCAAGCCGCCGGTTCCGGCCGCAAACCCGCAGCCATCGTCCTCCACGGCCAGCGTCAGCAACTGGGGCGTTTGGTGCAGCTGCACCACGAGGTAGGTGGCACCCTTGGCGTGCTTGAGGGCGTTGTGCAGCAGCTCCTGACAAATGCGGTACAGGGCCAGCTCCTGGGCCAGGGCCAGGGGCTGGCCGTACTCCAGGTCCAGCTCGATGGGCAGCTGGCCCGTCTCGTTGCACACGTCCACCAGGTGCTGAATGGCCTCGGCCAGGCCGTAGCGCGAGAGCACGGCCGGGTACAGGCTGTGCGACACGCTGCGCACGTCCTGTACCGCCGCCGTCATCAGCTCTTCGATGAGCGCCAGCAGGTCGGGGGGCGGAGCCTGGTTGGGCAGGCTGCTGAGCCGGTTAATGAGGAGCTTGGCGGTGGCCACGGTCGAGCCGATGCCGTCGTGCAAATCCTGCCCGATGCGCTCGCGCTCCCCTTCCTGCGCCTCAATAATGGCCACCAGCAGCTGCTGCTGATGAATGGCCTTGGCCGTGTGCATGTTCAGCTGCTGTTGCAGCAGGCGCTTCTGGTACGTCACCAAAAAAACCAGCAGGGTGCCGGCAGCCAGCAGCATCACCGCGATGCCGCTAAAAAGGAGCTGTCCAAACGTTACTTCCGCCGGGGGAGCCATAAGGCCAGGCTGTAGCAGCTATAAAGTATAATGAACAGAAAGGAGTGTATCATCCAGACGTTGGCGTTCAACTGGTGCGAGTAGTGCAGGAGGTAGTTGCTGAAAATGGCAATCTGCAGATAGCCCAGGTAATATATCAACAATCCCGTCGATACCCAGAACATGGGCTCACGCCACAGCTGCATCACGCGCAGTTCGCGTAGCAATTTTCGAAAATACAGCCCCACCAGCAGCAGTATCAGCGCGCCCTGAACGACCTGCTGGCCGGGCCGAAACTGGGCCAGCGCACCCGGAGCCAGGCTGTCGAACAAAGCATACGCCACAAAGCCGCCTACCAGCCAGGGCACAGCCCTGGTGAAGGTAGGCGACTCAAGCGTGTGCCGGAATACCAGGGCCAGGAAAACAAATTCTCCCACCATGTACACCGGCATCAGAAACATGTTGTTGCGGTGCTGAATCATGAACGTGAAAGCCAGCACGTTCATTGGCAGGATGAAGCCAATAAGCGCGGTGAGGTAACGTAGATTCAGCGGCAGCCGGCGAAAGCGAATCAGGCCGATGATTCCCGCCACCAACACCGGCAACATTGTCAACCGCATCACCAGCTGCTGCAACGAAAGATGAAAAAGGTCAGTCATAATGTACTTGCCTTCCTCCGTCAGAACTGGCAATTATAAGTTGCTTTGTTGTCGTTCTTCAGGTGCCGGGAGGGCAAGGGAAAGCCATATCGAAATCCATTCTCGCGGCTCCGCCTACGGCTCCGGCTACGCGGGCGGCCTGTGCGTCGGCGGGGGCTTGGAGCACCAGGCCGAACGTGTGCGTGAATTCGGTTTCCGAAGTAGCGGTGGAAGAGTGGTACTTGTGCAGGCCCAGGCCCAGGCTAATGTTCTGGCCGGACCCGAAGAGAATCGACACAAAGTCCTTTACATCAAAGTTGTACCCTTCGAGTGTGGTAGGCTCGTGCTCGGTGGTATAGGTAGTGAACATGTCCGCCGTGATGTCCGACGCGCCGAACCAGTATTCCGCCCAGGTAGCGGCCAGGCTCTGCGGAATCGGCATATACATATTGTCCTCCTTCGTTTCCAGTGCTTCCGAAGCGCTGGGCGTATAGTACAGGTCGGGCAGGTAGTAGGCCGACAGCTGGTAGCCGGTGTCATCAGTGGCATACAGGGCGAGGTTGAACTGATTCCGGGCGGAGCCGGGCATCAGCAAAAACCGCGCTCTAATCTGGCGAACTCCCACCGCCGAAACCAGCCATTGGAGGCGGTCCAGCGGAAAGTTGAGGGCCGTCAGTCGGGTGTGGCCGGGCGTGAGAAAGGCATCCTTAAGGGACGTTTCGCCGGATTGCCCGGCAAATTCCTTCCAGTCCGTCGTGTATTGGTCGAAATCCTCCTTGCTGAGAATGTAGGAAGAAGTCGTGGTAGGGGCGGCTGTTGCTAGCGTGTTATCGTTCATTAGATGAGAGGGTTTGGTAAGGTGATGCGTTTGTGATTGAGGGACTTTTGAGATTCCGGGTTAAGCGAAAAGCGTGATTGTGAAATTCGGGCGCCCGTTTGGCGGGCCGAAGAAGCGGTCGAATTAATTGGCTGCGCGGCGGCATCACGGCGGCACAAAGGACAACCGTGCGCCGGGCACCTGCTCACGTAGAAATACGGTGTTTCAAAACCGGGTATTTATACGGGGGTAGCTGCGCCTGTCGGCTGCCCATCTGACCCCTTTTTCAAGCGGTTTTCGCAGTGGGAAAGCCGGGGCCGGCTAGGCGGGCAGGAAAGCGGCGAAGTGCGCCAAATCCACTTCTTTGGCCACGGCCCGGCCCACTTCCTGGAGCTGCGGAATGTACTGCACGGAGTCCATCTGCTGCACGGTATCGGGCTTGATGTGGGGCAGGCCCAGGGCGTCGAGGCCGGCGCGGGAAAGGTCGGCGTTGTAGCGCAGGTAGGTGAAAAACTTCTTCTCGATGGAACCCGGGCCGATGTCGCCCTTCAAGTCCAGCACCTCGCTATCGATTTCGCCGCCGTGCAGGCAGCGCCCAAACACGCGGCACAGCATGTCCTGCTCATTGGAAGCGGCAAACATGAGCGCCGACGGGATGGAGCTGGCGTTGTAGAGCAGGTTCATCTGGCCGGGGTCGAGGTCGGTGTTGGAGACGGCGGCCGCGCCCGTGCCCACCGACACCAGCAGGAGCTGGTCTTCGCCGGTGGGCCACTCCAGCTTGTAGGGCTTCACGGTGGCCATCAGGAAAAGCTGGAAGGCGGGGTTGTTGTACATGGTCACGCCGCCGTCCACGAACACAAAATCCTGCTTGCCCACGGTCACTACTTCGGGGGGGAAGTAGGTGGGGGCGGCCGTGCTGGCCCGCACCAGCTGCCAGAGCGGCAGCTTCAGGTTGCAGCTGTGGTGGCTGATGTCGTTGTATTTGGCTTTGGGGTTGTTGGAGAGCGGCCAGGGCGAGTCGGTGGTGGCGTTGCGCAGAATCAGCAGTAGGTAGGTTTTCAGGGCCTGGCTGCCCAGCGTGGCTTCCGGCTCACCGCTGCGCTCCCGGATGACGTCCTGGAGCTTCTGGGCCAGCTGCTCGTCCTTGTACTTGTTGCGGAAGCGCTTCAGCAGGCTGGCCTTGTCGAACATGGCCGGGCCGCTGGCCAGGTAAAACGCCCGGATATCGGTGACGCGCATGCCCAGGCTGAGGCAGGTGGCGATGATGGCCCCGGTGCTGGTGCCGGCAATGTAGTCGAAGTAATCAGCCAGCACGAAGCCCGGCCCGGACCCGAGGCGCTGCTCCAGGCTGCGCTCCAGCTCGGCCAGAATTTCCAGGGTGATGGTGCCGCGAATGCCGCCGCCGTCCAGTGCCAGCAGCTTTCGCGGGCCGGCTTTCGCGTTGATGTCTTGAATTGCCATGAAAACGAGGGTAAGCGTGTGGAATAGGAAAAGGGGGTTGGAAATGGACGTACTCGGTCGGAGGACAAAAACCGCATTGCCGGACTTGATTCGGCGGTGAAGTAACGGGTTTTACCTGGACAATTGACGAGGTAATGAAAAAATAAAGACGCAGAGTGAAGCCCATCAGGGCATGACTGTCGGGTCAGTTCAGGTTAGTTCACCGAGCCGTTGTAGTCGGCGGGGGTGGTTAGCTCGATTTCATCGTACTCGCGCCAGCCATCGCCCGGCGTGGTGGTTTTCAGGTGGGCCCAGCCCATGAGGATGTAGTTGTAGTCCAGGTCCTCCAGGCCCACGGCCTGAAATTCGGGCATCTGGCTTTTGGCCGCGTAGCATTTATCGGCCAGGCTGTAGCCGATGCATTTGGCGTACAAGTCGTTGGCCGCGTTGCGCTCATCGGTATTCAAATTCACCAGCCGCCGGGCGAAAGGCACCAGCACCGCGCCCTGAGTATCAACGGCGTAGGGCCGCCAGTAGAACACAGAAAGCAGATTGCCGGAAACCAGGCGCGGCCGCTCCTTCTGCTTCTCGCCCACGTAGGCCCCCACCGTGGCCATCGTGTAGTCGTGTAAGAACTTATCTAGCAGCGGCTGGGCGCGCTGGTTGTTCGTGAGCATGGCCTGTTCGCTGGCCCTGATTTTGGTGATGGTGGTCATGGGCTCACCCAGTGCGTCGGCCAGCGCGAAGGCGGCGGTCACCTGGCCTTCGTGCGCCAGAGCGGCGGCCAGGTCGGAGAAAACCACTTGCAGCGGTGTCCGGCTAAAACCGGGCTGACTACGGAGCTGCCTGGTGAGCGGCAGGAGGCTGTCTATCAGGTTGCTACGGGTCAGTTCGCGGTGGCTTTGCAGGGTTTCGGAGAGGCGGAGCAGCAGGGCGTTGCGCTGCCGCCGGCGGGCGTTATCGGGAAGGAGGTCGGGCTGCGCGATGGCCCGAATCCAGGCCAGGTTGGGTCGGTATTGGGCGGCGCGGGACAGGGCTTCGGAATACAGCGAATTGGTGCGGGCGTTGGAGTAGCGGTCGGGCAGGGCCGCTTCCACAAAGGCCACGCTGTCGAGCAGCTGCACCACGGCGCGGTCGGGCCGGGCGCTGCGGGCTTCGTGCAGCACCTCATACCGGAAAAAGGCATCGAACGAGCAGGTGTAGTAGCTTTCGAAAGCCAGCGTTTTGGGGCGGGTGGGCAACTGCAGATAGACCAGCGGGCTTTGCGCGCCCGTGCTCGCTACCGTGGTGCCGCTCAGCTGGTGCGACAGCTGGGGCGGGGCCAGGTTCCACTCAAAAGAGTTAATCAGATGGAGGTTTTTATGCTTTGCATTCGTGGCCGCTCGGCCTCGCGGGGGGCGGGCATCCTGGCCCGCGAGGTGTTGCCGGAGTTGGCCAAGCGTGCGGCTGAACTGCTCGAACGACTCCTGGACCGCCGTCGGTTGGTGCTTGATTTCGGCTAAATAAGTGCCCTGCATCTTACTTAGAAAAGCATTCAGAAACAGCTCGTCGCGGGTTTGGTAGAACGACTCCGGCACGCCGTCGGTCAGGTGGTGCTCTTCGCTTTCGATGAAAATGGCTTCCTGATGGGCAATGGTTGGGATGGCACCGCGCAGGGCCGTCCAGGCCTTGTCGCGGCTGGCGGCCGGCACCGAGAAGCTCACGCGGTCGGCATTCAGATAGCCGGGGTCCACGCCGCCCAGGCGGATGGCATCGGCCCGGTTCAGGTTGGCAATGGTGGCCTTCTGGCTCACATCGAACACCTGCTGCACCGGGGCCACGCTGAGCAGGCTGTACGTGGTGGCCGCGAATAACTCGTTGAAGGTGAAGCCGCCGACCTGGGCGCAGGCATTCAGCAGCTGGTGCGTGTTAGCAGGGGTGAGCAGCTCGTATTTTACCAGGTAGGGCACCAAGGCAATGCCGCCGTTGGCATCGGTGAGGGTGAGGGGCTGGCGGCGCATGGTGTCCAGGCATTGGGCCAGCTGCGGCAGCTGGCGCAGGGCGGCAAAAGCCATAGCCGCCGTGAGGTAGCCGCCGCTGTGCGGGGTCCGGCTCTCGCGGGCATACAGCGTGCCTTCGGGCGGAAACAGCCGGTTGAACTGCCCGATGGTGCTGGCGTCAAACGGGCTCAGCCCCTGGAGGAAGGCCAATTCGGCGGGGCTGTCGGTGCCCTGGCCCAGCAGCACGCGCAGGCAAAAACCGAAGGCTACCGGGCTGGGCGCGGGCAGCGCCGTGGTCGGGGTTTGAATTTCCTGCCGCACGTAGTCGCGCAGGTGGCGCAGCAGCAGCTGTTTGACCGTTGCGAAGTGCTGGCGCACCGGTGGCGGCATTCGTCCCAAGCGGTGCTGGGCCGCCTGCTGCTCGTCCCAGGTCAGGTAGTGGCTGAGGGCCATAATGGTGCGGGCCGTGAGCACGGCCACCCGCCGCTGCGGCTCGCTGAGAGTGGCCGCGCCGCTGGCCGGCCGGGCGATACTGCCGGCGTGGGTCAGGCGGCGCTCCAGGTCGTGCAGCACGGGCTGGATGTAGGGGTTTTCGCGCGCTACCGTGTCGTATTCCACGTTGCTGAGGCCGCCGTACATGCTCAGCTCAATGTCCAGGGCCAGGGTGTCATTGGCCAGCGAATCGAGCATGTGGGGAAAGGCGTAGTCGCGGGCTGCCCGGCCGCTGAGCCAGGGACGGTACAGGTTATTCTTGAGCCGGTCAGCGTTGATGAAAAAGGCCGCCATGTCGCGCACCGCGATGAACGGCGGCTTCTGAAACTCCCGGTCGCGGTCGAAGTAGCCGTTCACGATGGAATAGGCCACGTAGTCGCTCTGCTGGCGGCGGTGCCGCACGCCCAGCCACACCAGGGCCACCAGCAGCAGCGGCAGCAGCACGGCCGCCGCCAGCCGCCACGCGCCGTAATGCGCCACCAGCAGCGGCACCCGCAGGCGGCGGCGGCTGGCCTTCAGGTAACGCGTGAGCACGTCGTTCTGGGCGGCGGCTTGCTCTTCGCGCAGCGTGGCATCGGCGGTCGGGCCGGCTTCGAGGTAATAAGCCAGCCAATTGGCCGCGCCTTTTTTGCCGGCGTGCCACTGGGCAAAAAAGGTGTAGAGGCCAATGGGCAGCAGGAAGCCGGGACTTTCGCCGCTGGCCTGCCAGCGGCCTACCTGCTGCCTGAAGCTCTCCGCGATGCGCACGTCGGCGGCCTCGGCGCTGGCCCAGCGGGCCAGGTGCTGCCAGTTCCGAATCAGGCTTTCGTGGGTGAGGTCGAGCACAGCCTCGGGCTGGAGCACGGCGCGGTCATCGTCTTCCTCAGCCAGAAAGGGGGATAGGAAAGTGGTGCCCGCCGCCCGGAACGGCCGCAGAATGCGGCACACCACCGGCCAGGGCAGGTTTTCATCGTCGATAATGGCCGTGATTTGAGCCCCTGTGAGGCGGTTGCGCACCACGCGCTTGCCGTCGGTGCGGGTGAGCACCCGGAAGGCTTGCTCAATCACCCGCTCGGCGGTGCCCGGCGGCAGGGGCGGGCTGAAGTCGCGGTTATATAGCTCGTTGGCCTCGGCGTAGAGCTGGTTGGCGTGGGCATCGAGCACGTTGAGCAGCGAGGGGTTGGCCAGTAGAAACTCGCGCTGCTGGGGCGGCAGCGTGGCCTGCCATTGGGCAAAGCGCGGCTGGTCCTCGGCCGGCAGCTCGTCGCTGAGGCCGCCCACCATGGCGTAGTGGAGCAGGTCCATTTCCTCGCGGCCTTCGTCGGCGGCCAGCCAGATGCGGCGCAACGCGTGTTGCAGCACCGGCAGCTGGTCCTGGCCGTGGCCGATGTCGTAGAGCAGGCGCTGCACCAGCCGCTCGCTGATGCGGTTGCCGCTGAGCAGGGCCGGCTCCCGAATCACCTCCACGAACTCGTGGCGCACCAAGCGCGGCACAAAATACTGGCTGGCCCCAATCTGCTCAATCAGGCCCCGAAACTCGGCGCACTGGCCCACAAAATCGGAGCGCATGGTGCACACGATGTAGATGGGCAGGCCCTCGGACTGGGCCAGCCGGGTGGTTTCCAGCAGCAGGTTTACTACGGTTTGGGCGGCGGTGTTGGGCGTGTCGCCGTCGTAATTTTCGGGGTTGGTAAAAAACTCCTCAAACTGGTCCACTACTATCAGCAGGTTGGCGGCCTCGCGCTGGTGGCGGCGCTCCTCGGCCGCGCTCAGGCCCGGCGGTGGCGGGGCCGGGCACAGCGCCGACGTTTTATAAAGCTGCACCAGCGCCGAAAACCCCTGCTCCAGCTCGGTTTCGATGGTGCCGTGGCCGGGCAGCCGCAGGGCCGTGGCCAGCGCCTGGGCCAGGTTGCGCAGGGGGCTGCGTTCGGGCCGGAAGGTGGCCACCGCCCAGCTGCTGTAGCGCGCCCGCACAAAGCCGGCCCGCACCTCGGGCAGCAGCCCGGCAAACACCAATGACGACTTGCCATCGCCCGACGCGCCGGTTATCATCACAAACCGCTGCTCGGCCAGCAAATCCAGGCACTTAGCCACGTGGCTTTCGCGGCCCCGGAAGTAAATGGCCTCGTCTTCGGTGAAGGTGCGCAGCCCGGTGTAGGGGCAAATGGGGGCGTCGAGCCCGAACAGGGACGACGCGGCGGCAGTGGAAGCGTCCATCTAGGCCGGCAGGTTGAGTTGCTGGAACACGCGGCGCACTTCCTCGCTCACCCCCAGATGCGGCTGAATGCGCGAAATGACTTTCGGAGCCTTAAAGCCGTGCATGCGGTTCAGCACCGGGTCGTCTTCGCCCACAAACAGAATGGGCGTGGTAGAGCCCGCCCCGCCCACCAGCCGCCACACCTGCTTCACAAACGGCAGGGCCCAGCCCGCGCTGTGCTTGAAATACACCACCGCCAGCTTGCTTTTGGGAATATTCCGCACCGTGATTTCCTTGTACAAATCCTCACTATCCGGCTCAATGGTGAGGATTTCCAGCGGAAACTCCTCGCTCAGCCGGTCGGTGATGGCGTTGGCTTCCTCCAAATCCATCTCATTGAAAACAAAGAAAATATCCGTCTCCTTTTCGATGGCGGCGGCCAGCGGGGCGGCCTGGCGAAGGCTGCTGCGCAGGTCCTCCACCAGCTGCATGGCGCTGGGCGCGTTGGTGAAGGTGCACTGCTCGGTTAGCTCGTTGCGAATATTGTTCACGAAGGCTTTCTGGGCGGGTTTCACGGCCAGGGCCTCGTCGGGGCAGTACCACACAAACTGCCGGAACTCCGGCCGGCTGCCGGCCAGCCGCCGCGCCTCCTGGTAGGCAAACATGGGGAAGGAGCACTCGTCGTCGTCCTCAAACCGGCGGCCAAACTCGTTGCCCAGCAAATGCAGCGCGCACACGGCCGATGCCAGCGCCTCCTGCGTGCGCAGCCGGAACTCGTTCTCATCCAGCGGGCAATCGGACGCGGGCACTACGTGCAGCCCGGCCTTGGTGCACACCAGGGCCAGCTCCTCGCGCCGGGCGGCCAGCTCCTTCGAGGTCCAAGCCAGGAACACCACCGGGCCAGTGGCCGGCGCGGGCGCGGCGGCCGGCGGGCCCGACGCAACAGGAGCTGCTGGTGTTGCCTCCGTTACCGGCGCGGCTGGCGGTGCCCAGGCCGGCGCAACCGCCAGCCGTGGGGCCGCCGGAGCCGTTGCCGCGGGGGCGCTTTGCTGCTTGGCGGCGGCCACCAGCTCCTTGATGGCGTTGGCTACTTTGTTGATTTGGTTGCGGTAGAGCAGGCCGCCGGTGGGGCGGGGCAGCTCGTCGTCTTTGGCGCGGAGCGGGCGGTTCACGCCCAGGTCCTGGTACACGAAATCTATCGTGCGCAGCGGGCCGCCCATGGTGTGCTCCAGCAATTGCACGTCGGCGGCATCGAGGTTGTGGATGCGCAGGGGCAGGATACGGCAGCCCACGTTGCCGCTGGGCAGGCGCAGGTGCAGGCCCAGCCGGTCGGTGCTGGCCTGCTGAAGAAAGGGCAGAAACTCGTGCTGCCACGAAAAGCGCGTGGTGTCGCAGTAGGTCTGCGAGATGAGTGGAATCAGAATAAACGAGCGCAGGCGGTGCGCCAGGCTGGGGCCTACCATGTGGGTATCGCCCAGGCCGTCGGTGCGGTCTTTGTCGAAGTAAATGCTCAGCCGCTCCTTGATGGTGGCCGCCAGCTCCTCCTGCAGGCGGGCCACAAACTCGGTCACCCAGCCATCGAACAGGTTGTCGTTGTGCCGGTAGCTGATGAAAATATCGTACTCAAATTCGGGTAGCAGGGCGGCCATAAGGCGGGTAGAATTGGAAAAGAAGCCGGCCGAAAGCTGCCAGTATGCCGGCTAGGGTAGGGTTTTCTATATAGCCGGGGTGCAAGGTAGCGTTTGTCGGTTATTTGTGGAGAAATAGGGTTGATAAAAGCCTGCTACCCGGACCGTAACCAGCCGTAATTAGGACTCATGGCCGTCTCTGTCGGCGGTGGCACCCGCGCTGGCTGCTACTTGTAGGCGGCCGGTTTTCCTGCCCCAGTGATTTACTTTATCTCAATATGTCAGACAGTCCCCACCCAAGCAACGAATCAACCGCGCAAGACTTCGCCATTGGCTTCGTGGGCAAGCGCGTGCTGCCGCCGGGGAGCGAGGCGGCTTTGCGCGCCACGCTGGCGCAGGTGCTCGACCAGCTGGCAGCCGAAAATCCCGGTCACGCGCTGCTGGGGGTTTCGTCGCTGGCGCTGGGGGCCGATACCGTGTTTGTTGAGCTAATAGCGGCGCGGGGCCGCCCCACTTATCAGCAGCTGATATTCCTGCCCACGGCACCGGCTGGTTTCTTCCTGCCCGACGACTTCCGGCTGGGCGACGAGGCCGCTACCGACCCCGCCGTGCAAGCCCGCGTGGCCCGGTCAGAAAATCTGCTGAAGGCCCCCGCCGTGCGCGAGGTCCGCATCACCGGCACCAGTACGGACCGCGACGAGCGGTTTGCCGAAACGGCCTTCGCCATCGTGCGGGCGTGCGACGTGCTGCTGGTAGCCTGCACCCAGGCCGACTACGACGCGGCCCTTTCCCCGGACCCGACCATTAAGCTGGCCCGCGGCGGCTCGGCCGAGACGCTGCGGTACGCCCGCGCTGGGCACAAGCGGGCCATCGTGCTGCTGGTGGATGCGCCGGGGGCGGGGGCGCGGCTGCCCATCCGGCTGGTGGAGGCATAGCTGCTGCAAACCATTTCCGCCGCTATAAACAATTTCGGCCTAAACAATTCCCAATTGTTTAGGCCGAAATTGTTTATAGCTGTTCAAGGTTCTGCCTTGCCCCTTCCGCACGCCAGATTAGCATGGCTGGTTAGTTCTGCCTCACAACTCAATTAGCTGTCGGGAGGGGCTTGCGCCTGTAAAAAGTGCTGCAGAAGGGCCCCTTATTCCACCACCCACTTGCGGCAAACCGTGCCCGTGGCCGTTTTCGCCAGCACGAGGTAGAGGCCGCGCGGCTGCCGCGTCAGGTCCAGCGGAATTTCGGTGGTGCCGGCGGTGGTGCGGGCCGTGGTGCGCCACACCGCCTGGCCCGTGCTGTTGAGAATTGTTACTTCCACCGCAGGGGCGGCCCCGGCCTCCAGTCGCAGGGTGGTGCGGCCGGGAGAAGGGTTGGGGTAAAGCGAGGCCGTGAGGCCATTTTGAGCCGTAGCCACCGCCGCCGGCGTGCCCATGTTAAGGTAGCGGGCGGCCGTGAGCTGGCAGCTGCCATTGGTGACCGTGAGGTAGTAGTAGCCGGTGTGGGCACTGCTCAGGTTGGTGAGGGTGGGCTGGGCCAGGGTGGAGCTGAAGCCGTTGGGGCCGGACCAGCGCACGGTGGTGCCGGCCGGCAGGGCGCGCAGGCTGCGCATTGCCAGGCTGCCGCCCACGGCGGGGACCGGGCCGGCCAGCGCGCCGTTGAACAGGATGTCGGGGGCCAGCACCGGGCATTCGTCGGCAATGGTGAGCACGTAGTCCTCGGTTTCGCCGGAAGTCAGGGTAGCGCAGCCTTTGGTGCCATCAAAGGCAATGGTGCTGGTGTTGGTGGTGCGCAGGCGCATGGTTACCTGCCCCAGGGGGGCACTGGCGGGGATGTTTAAGTAGTAGCCGCCGCCCAGGCCGCCATATATCGTCGGAATGACCCCGGTGTATTCGCTGGCCTCAAATACCCCGTTCCGATTATAATCCAGCCAGACACCGCTCACCGGGGTGCCCCCAAAGGTGCTGGAAGCGTAAATGATGTTCAGGCTATAGGCATGCCCCCGCAGAACGGTCGTGTGCAGCGAGTCGTGCTGCAGGCCGTAATTGGTGTAGCCGTAGGGGACTTGGCTGCCCGAGCAGCGGCTGTTAAGTGCGGCCAGATACGCACCGCCCGGGCCGATGAGGTTCACGCCGACGATGGCGGCGTTACAGACGTTGCCGGTTATCAGGTTCTGGGTGCACGGGCAGGGCCCCACGGCCACGGCGAGCGGCACCGAGAACGTGGTGAGCCCGTTGGCGGTGGCTGCCACCCGGTAACTGGTCGCCGCCGTAAACGGTGCGGTTAGCAGCACGGTTCCGGTGGCCCCGGCGATGGGCTGCCAGGCGGCCGTGCTGCCGCCCGTTTG
>JAQBNT010000079.1 GCA_028288445.1 Hymenobacter sp.
GACCAAAATGCTCCCTTGCGGTGCAGTCGCAGAATCATTTTGCTTTCTGACCTGTATTTTGCACCACAATACCCCTGCTTTGGCGGGTGAAAATGCAGTAGCAATTTTTGAATTATTCAATTATCGCTTGACATCTGACTGTGCTTGATACATATATGAATTCTAGACACGGCAAGGTTTCGTTTGCGCTGGTTGCTTGGCTGTTGCTGGGTGCCCGGGTGGGCAGCGCCCAAACCCCGGCTCCACTGTGGCGGCCCGCCCCGGCACCGACTGCCCGCAATGGCAGCGCCGAGACGCAAACCGCCGGCCGCTGGTTTACCCTCGATGCCGCGCAACTGGCCGTCCGCCTGGCCCGCGCCCCCCTCGAAACCAAGCCCGCCGCCGCCGTCACCCTCGAGCTGCCCTACCCCGATGGTACGCTGCACCGCTTCGCCCTCACCAAAGTACCGGTGATGGCCCCAGCGCTGGCGGCCCGCTACCCCCAGCTGCAGACCTACGCCGGGCACGGACTGGACGAGCCCACCGCCTCGGTGCGCCTCGAAACCTCGCCCGCCGGCCTGCACGCCCAGGTGCTGGACCTCACCAGCGCCCTCAGTATTGAGGCCGCCCCCGGCACTGCCAACCGCTACCAGAGCCACCCCGACGCGCTGCCGGAGTTTGCCTGCCAGGCCCTGCCGGTGCCCGGCCGGGCGCGGCGGCCGGCCGGGGGCACCCCGCCCACCCCGCCGGCCCCCTACGGCAGCCAGCTGCGCGTGCTGCGCCTGGCCCTGGCCGCTACCGCCGAGTACACCCAGCAGCTGGGCGGCAACAGCGTGGCCACCACCCTGGCCAGCATGGTGACGCTGGTGAATGCGCTGAACGCCGTGTACGAGCGCGACCTGGCCGTGCGCCTGCAATTGGTGGGCAATACCGACCAGCTGATTTTCACCAACGCCGCCACCGACCCCTACGACAACGGCGACGTGGTGAGCTTGGCCAACGACAACCAGGCCGTGGTGGACAACGCCATCGGGGCGGGCGGCTACGACCTGGGGCATGTGCTGGGCTACCTCGGCGGCGGCTACTCGGGCATTGCCTACGTAGATGTGACGTGCTACGCCCCCTACAAAGCCAGCGGGGCGTCCACGGGCAGTTCGGCGGCCCTGATGGCCACCGTGGTCACGCACGAAATCGGTCACCAGCTCGGCTCCGAGCATACGTTCAATGGCGACAAAGGCAACTGCGGCGGCGGCAACCGCAGCCCCGTGCTGGCCTTTGAGCCGGGCGCGGGCAACACCATCATGTCGTATGACTCGCGCTGCGCGCCGGATAACGTGGGGCCGGGCATCCCTTATTTCCACGCCGGCAGCCTGAGCGCCATCGTGCCCAGCCTAGGCGCGGCCTGCGGCAGCTTCCTGGCCACCGGCAACCAGCCGCCCAGTGTCACGGTGCCGCCCAGCAATACCTACACCATTCCGCTGGGCACCCCCTTCACCCTGGCCGGCAGCGGCACCGACCCCAACGGCGACGCCCTCGCCTACTCCTGGGAGCAGCTGGACCTGGGCAATGCCAGCGGCCTGGCCGGCGCGGCTACCGATGTCTCCGGCCCGCCGCTGTTTCGCAGCTTTGCGCCCGTGGCCAGCCCGGCCCGCACGTTCCCGAACCTGACTTCGCTGCTGGCCAACACGGCTTCGCCGGGCGAAATCCTGCCGCAGGTGGCTCGTACCCTCAACTTCCGCCTCACGGCCCGCGACAACTGTAGCGGCGTGGCGGGGGCCAACGTGACTTTGGCCGTGGCTGCGGCCGGACCCTTTGCCGTGACGGCCCCCAGCGCGGCCCTCACGGCGACGGGCGGCAGCAATTATGCCCTCGCCTGGAGCGTGCTGGGCACCGACCAGCCCCCCGTGAGCTGCCCCGCCGTGCAGGTCCTGTTCTCCACCGATGGGGGCCTTACCTTCCCCACCGTGCTGCTGGCCAGCACCCCCAACGACGGGGCGCAAACCGTGCAGCTCCCCAACGTGAGCACGACCCAGGGCCGCTTCAAAATACAGGCCCTGAACAACGTGTTTTTTGCCATCAACAATGCCAACATCACCCTGACTGGCACCCTGCCCGTGGAGTTGACCGCCTTCACGGCCGAAGCCCACGGCCCCACGGCACACCTGGACTGGCACACGGCATCGGAGAAAAACAATGCCGGCTTTGCCGTGGAAGCCTCCACCGACGGCACCACCTTCCGCCGCCTGGGCTGGGTGGCGGGGCAGGGCAGCAGCAGCAGCACGCCCCGCCGCTACGAGTTCGATGACGCGGCGCTGGCCACCTACCCCGGCCCCACGGTATACTACCGCCTGCGTCAGCTGGATAACAACGGGCCGGAAAGCCTGTCGCCGGTGCGGGCGGTGGCCGTGGGCGCGGCGGCCCGGCTGCAGGTGTGGCCCAACCCGGCTTCCGGCACCGTGACGGTGGCGGGGCTCGAATCTGGCCAGCAGGTGCAGGTGCTCGACCTGGCCGGCCGGGTGCGGCTTTCGGCTACGCAGGGCGGCAGCGGGGCGCTGCGGCTGGAGCTGGTGGGCCTGGCCCCCGGCCTGTACGTGGTGCGCGGCAACGGCACCGCCGTGCGCCTGCTGGTGAAGTAGCCGGGGTTATTACGGCCGTTTGGCATGAAGTACGCGGCGGCATTCGGCCTCGTACACGCGGCGGCCTAGGTCGCGCAGGAAGGGGAGGCCAATTTGGTCGTACTCGTACTTGTCGTCGTTCAGCACGCCGTCGGCATTCACGTAGAGCACGGCGCTGAGCAGGAATTCCACGCCGTGGGCTTCGTCCCGGATGCAGGCGTTGTCGATGAGAAAGCCGTAGGCCTGCCCAATTTTATTGAACACCCGCACGCCCGGCGGCAGGGGCACGAGGCCGCCCCCGCCCAGCAAAAACTTTGCGTAGGTATCGGGGTAGTGCGCCACGTCGTAGCGCGGGTGCGGGCTTTGGCGCGGCAGTTGCGAGAGGGCCTCGCGCAGCAGGGCGTAGTCGGCGGGCAGCAGGCGCAGGCGGCGGGTGGGCGGCACGCTTTCGGGAAACAGTATTATGCGCAGCAGGCGCTGCAAATCGGGCAGTGAAAACGCGTTTTTCTGCGTGAAATCCAGCGGGCCGGCCACTTTCTGCGCTCCCTTCAGATAAGCCTCCCCAATGTGCTCGCCCCGCAGGCCCAGCCGGGGCCAGGGGCCGGCGTAGGAGCCGGCGGGCTGGGCCAGCAGGACCTGCGTGGCGGCCGTATCGGCGTAGAAGGTGATGGGGTTGGTGTGGCGGCTGCCGGGCTCCTGGTCGCCCACGGCCAGGCGGTGCAGCAGGCGGCTGTGGCGCAGGCCCAGACGGGCAAGCTCGCGGTTCAGCTCCTGCGGTCCCACAAACTCATAGAGCCGGTTGAAGGCATCGTTGTCGCTCACGAGGAGGGCCTTGCGCACGTAGTGGGCCAGCGTGGGCCGGCCGCTGGCGCTGCTGGTGTCGCGCCGCGCCCGCGTCTGCCCCGCGAAGGCCGAATCGGTCAGCATCGGCGCATCGGGGCCGAGGGCGGGGTAGGGCGCGTTCAGGTCGCGCATTTTTTGCAGGGCCAGGGCGGCAGCGGCCAGCTTCACGGCGCTGGCCGGGTAGAAATACGCACGGGGCCGCACGCGGTAGCCGGAGGTTTTGAAATGGGCTACGCCCGCCGCATCGCGCCGGATGCGGGTGTAGCTGATTTGCAGGCGGTAGTAGCCGGGCCGGGCCAGCACCCGGCCCAGGCCGGTGGTATCGTGCCGCAGCATCTGCCGCAGCGCATTTGGCCGAAATTGCGCCCCGGCGGGATGAACCAGCCCGGCCAGTGCCCCCACCAATGCCCAAGCAACAAGGCTCTTTTGCATCAGAAATGAACTTGTGGGGCGGTGCGCAGCCAGGCTTCATCAATCGTCGCGCCTAGGCCGGGGGTGGTGGGCAGCTCAATCACGCCGCCGGGGCGGTAGCGGATACCGCCCACCACGGGGTCTTCCGTGAACATGAGCGGGGTGTCGAAATCGCAGTGGTGGATGGCGGGGTTGCTCAGGGCGAGGTGGGCAGCGGCGGTCATGCCCAGGCGCGATTCGAGGAAGCCGCCCACTTGCAATATCAGGCCGGCGGCCTGGCCCAGCCGGGCAATTTTTTGGGCGCGGTGGAAGCCGGAGGACTTGCCCAGCTTGATGTTGAGCAGTTGGCAGGCGTTTAATTGGATGAGGCGGGCGGCGTCGTGCTCGTCGCCGCAGCTTTCGTCGGCCATGATGGGGATGAGCGAGGCGGCCCGCACCCGGCTCAGCGCCATGAAGTGCTGGCGCAGGATGGGCTCTTCGCAGTGCTCGATGTTGAATTCGGCCAGGGCTTGCAGCACGGCAATGGCATTATCGGCCGTCTGCCAGCCTTGGTTGGCGTCGATGCGCAGCGGGTGCGCGGGGCCGATGCCCGCCCGAATGGCCCGGATGCGGGCCACGTCGTCGGCCAGGCTGCCGCCCAGTTTTACCTTGATGGCCGGGAAGCCTTCGCGCTGAAACCGCACGGCATCGGCCTGCATTTTGGCGGGCGGGCCGAGGCTCACGGTCATGTCGGTGGTGAGGATTTTGTCGTTTTTGCCGCCCAGAAATTCGTAGAGCGGCAGGCCGGCGTGCTGGGCGGCAAGGTCGTGCAGGGCAATGTCGAAGGCGCTCTTGATGCTGCTGTTGCCGTAGATGATGCGGTCCAGCTCGGCCAGGCAGCCGGGCAGGTCCAGCGCGTCGCGGCCCATCAGGGCGGGGGCGAAGTACTGGCCCACGACGAAGCCGGTGTCCACGCTCTCGCCGTTGATGGTGAGGAAGGGGCTGCACTCGCCGTAGCCAACGTGCCCGTCGGCGGTGCGCAGCACCACCACCAGGTTTTCGGCGGCCAGCAGCGGGCCAAGGGAGATGACGAAGGGCTCGCGCAGCGGCACGCGCAACTGGTAGATACTGATGGCGTGGAGGGTGGTGCCGGGCATGGGCACGAAGGTAGAGCCGTTTTGGAGTCAATAGGCGTAAGGGCGAAGCGGCGCTTCGCCCGTCGTCTGCGCCGTTTCGACGATTTCGTTCAACGATGGGCGAAGCGCCGCTTCGCCCTTACGCCTGCCGCCCCCGATACGGGCCTACCTTCGCGCTTCGTTGCCTTCACCCATTGCCTTCCGCCATGCCTTCCCCCACCGAAAAGCCGCCAACCCTGGAAGAACAGCTCGAAGCCCTGCGGGCTGAAAACCGGAGCCTGCGCACCGCCCAGGCCACGGCGCAGGTGCAGCAGGCCGCTTCCGATGCCGAGGAGCGCCACGAGGCCCGGTTCCGCACCGTGTTTGAAAACTCGCCGTTTGGCCAGAAAATCATTACCCCCGACCTGACCATCCGCCAGGCCAACCAGGCGGTGGTGGACATGCTGGGCTGCCCCGACGTGCAGGACCTGGTGGGCCGCAAAATCCTGGAATTTGCCCACCCTGACCACCGCGCCGACTGGCAGTTTCTGCAGGAGCGGCTGTGGGCGCACAAGCTGCGGCATTTCGTGCTCGAAACCTGCCTGGTGCGCTGCGACGGGTCTTCGTTCTGGTGCCAGGTCACGTCCATTCGCTTCCCCGACGGCGACGAGGAGCTGGGCTATACCCAGCTGGAGGACATCAGCGACCGCAAGGCCATGGAGCTGGCCCTCAAGCGCCTTTACGATGCGCAGGAAACCATTCTGCACCTCGTCACGCACGACCTCAAAACGCCCATTACCCACGTGCAGCTGCTGGCCGACCTGCTGCGCCGCCAGCTGGCCGACGCCACCGGCCTGGCCGCCGAGAGCGCCGAGGACATGACGCACTACCTCGCCCTCATCCGCCAGGCCTGCGCCGATGCCGACAAGCTGCTGCGCGACGTGCTGTTCCTGGGCTCGCTCGATGCCCGCCACCTCCAAAAGGAACCCACCAACCTGGATGCGTTTCTCGAAAACCGGCTGCTGCCCCACCGCCTGGTGGCCGAGGGCAAAGGCATTGCCCTGGCCCTGGAGCTGCCGCCCCAGCCCGTGCTGGCCCACCTCAACGCCGACTCGTTTGGGCGGGTGATTGACAACCTGGTGAGCAACGCCTTGAAGTTTACCCCGGCCGGGGGCCGCATCGCGGTGCGCCTGGAAGAGCGGGCGGGCCGCACCCTGCTCGCGGTGCAGGACACCGGCATCGGCATCCCGGAGGCGTTGCAGCCGGCCTTGTTCGATAAGTTCACCCCCTCGGCCCGCCCCGGCGTGGCCGGCGAGCCCAGCACCGGGCTGGGCCTGTTCATCACGCGGCAAATTGTGCAGCAGCACCACGGCAAGCTGCGGATGGAAAGCCGGGAGGGCCAGGGCACCTGCTTTTTCGTGGAGCTGCCGTAGGCGGGCGGGCCACCGGCCGGGGCTACGCCGCTGCGCTCCCGGCGCTTTTTACCCGGCCGGCACGAAGCCCACCACCAGCAGCCGGTCGCCGTGGTGCTCATCGAGCTCCCCGATGTTGAACAGGCTGGCCGGCTCCTGCGCCGCGATTTCGGCCAGGCGCTGCTCTTCCAGGGGCGAATACCGGGTGCCGGGCACCGCCCGGCGCAGCACGTAGGGGGCCTGGGCCTCCCAGCTGGCCTGCGGGTATTGCGACGTGGCAATGGTGCGCAGGCGCTGCCGGCCCAGGTCGTCGCAGTGGCCCAGGGCGTCGGGGGCGGGCTCGGCCAGGGTGCGGGTGAACCAGGCGAACGGAATGGGGCTGGCCGTGATGAAGTAGAGCAGGATGCGGTGCCCCATGCGGGCTTCCATCTGGCGGCAGTCGGCGAAGTGGGCGCTCCAGAGGCGGGCCCCCAGGCCCTGGCCTTTGCAGTCGTCGCGCACGGCGCTCAGGCCTAGGTAGCAGCACAGGGTGTGCTCGATGTGGTGGTAGCCCACGGTGTAGAAGGCGGCCAGGCGGCCGGCTTCGTCGCGCAGGGTGTATAGTTCGTGCTCCATGCCGGGCACGGGCTCAATCAGCCCGCGCAGGGCAAACGACTCTACTTTGTCGTAGCTGGGGGCCAGCAGGGCCGTTTGTTCGGCCAGCAGGGCGGTGTTGCCGTGGTAGTCGGTGAGCTTTTCAAAGGTCATGGCGGGGCGGGCGTTAGCAGCGGTTGGGTCGGATTAGCTTCGCAAAAATAGGTCAGCAATGCCCGGCTGCTGGCATTGCCGGCGCGGGTTTAGCGCCGCGTGCCTCGTGCCGGTATTTCGGGGACATAGAACAGGCCACCCGGCGCGGGGCCGGCCGCGGGCGCGGCACGGAAGGCCCCGCCGCCCGGCATAGTTGGGCACGAGGCACGCGGCGCTAAACCCGCGCCAGTGCCGCCAGTGCGGGTGCCCCCCCCGCCCGAACGCCCGACGGCCCCGGCCGAATGGCCAAAAAGAGGTCCCGCTGACCGTTCGTAGTGACCCGCTGACCGTTTGTAGTGACCCGCTGACCGTTCGTAGTGGCCCGCTGATTGTTCGTAGTGGCCCGCTAATTGTTCGTAGTGGCCCGCTGACCGTTCGTAGAGGCCAGCCGAGCATTTGGGCCGGCCAGCCAGCCAGTTGGAGTGGCCGGCGGGGTGTTTGGAGGCAGCGGCGGGGGGTTCGGGCGGGAAAGCCGGAGGGCGGGGGTTGGTTGTCAAATATTTCCTTACTTTCGGCACGCCTCCGGCTGCGGTTGGGGGGAATTGTCTATCCCAGTACCCCTTTTCCGTTTTTAACGATGCGCCAAACGCAACCCGTGGCCCTGTTCCACATGTCCCAGAGCGAGCTGATTAAGGTCAGCTTCGACAAACACAACTTCCTCGTGCGCGATGCCGGCGAACTGGCCCCGCGCGGCGTGACACTCCCGCGCATTGCCGCCTTCGATGGCCTGCGCACGGCGTTCGAAACCCTGCCCACCGACATCGAGCTGGACACCGCCAAGCAGGTGGCCACCCTGGCCAAAGAGGCCATGCAAACCCAGGCCGTGACGCAGTTGCAAGCCATTATGGGCATTGTGGGCACGGTGCACGAGGCGCGCACGGCCAGCTACAAGATGTTTGGCAGCAGCGGCCTCGACAACGGCGCCGAGGCCGAGCTCTACGTGGGCCTGCTGCGGGTGGTGCGCGTGGGCACCGCTCACCTGGGCGAGTACCAGCAGGCCGGCCTCACCCCCGAAATGCTACAGGAGCTGGCCGCTTCGGCCAACAGTTTTCTGAGCCTGCTGGGCAAGCAGCAGGACGCCGAAAGCGCCCGGGGCCGCGCCGCCGACGTGCGCATCGTGGCCGCCAACAAGCTCTACACCGAGCTCATCGACCTCTGCGGCATCGGCAAGGCCCTGTATGCCACCACCGACGCCCGCAAATACGCCGACTATGTGGTGGACGACGCGCCCGCGCCGCCCGCCGCCCCGGGGCCGCCCCAGGCGTAGCGGCCGGGAACGAAACAGGGCACCCTGTTGGTGCCCTGTTTTGGTTTTGGGATTGGCCTTACCTCTGTTGTTGAATCGGGTCGCTCCTTCTTTCACGATTTAGCGGGTTCGATGGCCATTTTTTAGAACAGTGAAGGAGGTATAGCAGAATATTCTTGCCGGGTCAGAGCGACCTCTCGTCAGGTATCTCGCGGTCGTGAATCTCGCTGGGACACCTTTCCCCAGCTTAAAATATCCCTTTACACGAAGTTGTAGTGGAATATTATTCCCGTCCCATAAGTCATCAGCCTCTGGAAGAGTCGCCTTGTCTCTTTCCAGATAGATGTATTCCGGGTATTTCACGGGCGACTTTGTATTAATAACCCATTGGGCACACGTACATCCAACGGCACCATAGGAAACAACAAGCGTTGACGAAGGCTCTTTTTTGGTGGGCCCAAAAAAGGCCGCGTTCCACAAGATGGCTAAGGCAATAATTGCATTCATCATAGTGTCTGAAAGGAACAAGAAAGAAACTTAAGCGGCCGGAGTAGCTGGCGCAACTTCCCCCTTCCCCGCCCCGCTCGGCACCACGTTCACGCGCACCTCGCCGAAGCTGACGGCCCCGGTTGGCTTATTTCCGTGGGAGACGGTTGGGGCCATCGGCCGGGCGGCCGGAGCGCCGGAAGGCGGCGGTGTCCTTGATGAAGGGCGCGCTATAGGCTTTGCCCTTGGGGGCGGCTGCGCCTTTGGGGCGCGGCAGCGGTTTTACCGGCGGGTTTTTGGGTTGGGTGGCGGGGGTGGTTTGCGCCTGAGCGGTCAGGCAGAGCCCCAGCAGCGCCACGCCAAGCAGGCAAGCGGATACACTTTTCATAACGGGAGGAAGGATGAATGGCGGAATATACTGCCCCTGACCAGAACCTTTCTTCAGTAGCCAACGCTTCGTGAGCCCAAACGCCCTCTGCGCCATTGGCAAGGACCGCTACGCCACCACCGACGCCCGCAAATACGCGGACTACGTGGTGACGGACGCGCCTGCGCTACCCGTTGCCGCCACAGGCAACCGCGATTTCCTATTATATTCGTTTTACAATATATATTTTATGCATCCACTCGATGGCGTTGGGCCGCCGCCACCCCTGGCCCTGGCGCACCCGCTGGCCCAGCCTGTTCACACCACCTACGATTCGTTCGGGGCGGTGGTGGCCGACTACACCTTTTATCCCCGTCCGCAAGTGCTGTACGTGCGCTGGCACGGCCACGTAACGGGCGACGAGCTAGTGCGCGCGGCCCACACCGGCCTGCAACTCAACCAGCAGTGGCAGCCCCGGGGCCTGTTCCAGGATTTGCGCGGGTCGAGCGGCGAGTGGGGCGAGGCCGGCACCTGGCTGGAGTACGAGTGGATTCCGGGCATCAAAGCAAAGTGTCCGAATCTGCGCGGCATTGCCGCGCTGCTGGACGCCGAGACGCCCCTGCCCTATTCCAACACCCAGGTGCTGGCCCAGCTCGACCAGCAATTCGACTTCCAGGTGTTTTACTCGCTGCTGTCGGCCTGGCGGTGGATGAACCAGCGCACGCAGCCCCACGCCGAAATACGGGCGCGGCCATAACCGCCGCAACTGGTTCGGTAGCCTGGCCCGGAGCGCATTCCCGGCTGGTTTGGCCGAGCCGTTATTTTTATGTGCAGCAAGCCGAAAAGGCATTTTTCGGACGCTTTGCCATTTAGCGGCTGTAAGCAACTAAGGCAGCGGGAGCAGCTGGGCCATCGGCAAGGCCCGCTACGCCACCACCGACGCCCGCCAGTACGCCGACTACGTGGTGACGGACGCGCCCGCCCCGCCCGCCGCCCCGGTGCCGCCCCAGACGTAGCGGCCGGTTGGGGTGGAACGAAACAGGGCACCCCGTGGGGTGCCTTGTTGTGGTTTTGGGCATTTGCTGTCACGCATCAAATACATACGTCAGCGACTGACTACAAAAAGTGTTTCATCAGGTCGTCTTTAATAACAAAAAAGGCGGTTGCTATTATAGCTAGGATGCTTACAGCAGATAATATCGAACGGTCATTCTCAACTTCAGGCAAAACTGCATTTTCTGGGAAAAACTTCGAATAGATTACTTCAATTGTCGTGGGATGGCTCTTCACATATTGTTCCAAGCGTGAATCAACTTTTCTACTCAAATAATACGTCCGATGGTCATGCTTATTTACATAGGAAACGGATAGTTGATTCATGCTGACAGATTCTATGGTTCCTTTTGCTACACTACGGTCAAAAAACGCTCCCGTATTCGGGAATATCAAATACACCATAAATGCTGCCGCAACGAGAAACAGAATAATTCCACCAACCGAACTCTTGCCACGAATGGGAAGCACGTTTTTCGAGAGCGTTTTCTGTTTCATTCTTTAAGAAACCTAAGCGGCCGAAGTAACCTCCACCTTCCCCGCCCCTGCCGGCACCACGTTCACGCGTACCTCGCCGAAACTGACGGGCACCACGAGGCTGGGCAGCGTCAGGCCAGTTTCTAAAGCAGCTTCGGCCACGGCGGCGGGCTGGCCGTCGGCGGTTACTTCGATGGCGCCGGCCACGCCGTGCAGCACCACGCGGTAGGTGGCGTAGCTGGGGGCGTAGTCGCCTTCGATGGCTTGGGTGAGCACGAGGTCCTGGGTGGAGCCGGTGACGGTGAAGCGGCGCACGGTTTTGTGGCCTTCGAGGTAGGCGTAGCCTTCGCCGCCGTCGTCGTAGAGGACGCTCTCGGCGGTGCCGTTTTTGTAATACACGTGCAAGGTGAGCTCGGTGACGGGGGTTTCGCCCACGTACTGCATCACCGGCTGCATGGGCACCACCGCGCCGGCCTTGATGAAGAGCGGAATGCGGGTGAGGTCGGCGGCGGCCCAGACTTCGCTGCCGCCGGCCTGGGGCGTGTCGGTCCAGTAGTAGAACCAGTCGCCGCGGGGCAGGTACATCCAGCGGCCGTCGGCGCCGGGCTGGGTGATGGGGCAGATGAGCAGGTGGTCGCCGAGGCCGAATTCGGCCATGCGCAGGTAGGTTTCGGTGTCGTTCTGGTCGAGGAAGGTGAGCGGGCGCAGCATGGGCGTGCCCTTGGTGGCGTACTGCCAGAAGGCGGTGTACATGTAGGGCAGCAGGCGGTAGCGCAGCTCGATGAAGTGGCGGGCCAGGTCGGTCACGGTGTCGCCGAAGCTCCAGGGTTCCTGGTCGCCGTGGTCGCCGGAGGAGTGGGTGCGGAAGAACGGGTGGAAGGCCCCGAGCGCAATCCAGCGGGCGTAGAGCTCGCCGGTGGGCGTATCCACGAAGCCGCCGATGTCGGAGCCGATGAAGCTGAAGCCCGAGATGCTCAGGCGCTGGCACTGGATGTTGGCCAGCCAGAGGTGCTCCCAGCTGGCGATGTTGTCGCCGGTCCAGCCGGAGGAGTAGCGCTGGCCGCCGCTGTAGGTGCTGCGCGTGATGGTGAAGGGCCGGTTGGGGTAGCTGAACTGCTTCACGCCGTCGTTGGTGGCGCGGGCCATCTGCATGCCGTAGATGTTGTGGGCCTTCTGGTGCGAGGCCGCGTGGCCGTCATAGTCGAAGCGCACATCGGGTGGGAAGGTGCCTTTCTCGAACACCGCCGGCTCGTTCATGTCGTTCCACACGCCCTTCACGCCGATGTCCTGGATGAGTTCTTTGAAGAGGCCGGCCCACCACTCGCGCACCCGGGGGGCGGTGAAATCGGGGAAGTTGCAGAGACCGGGCCACACGGAGCCTTTCATCAGCGGGCCATCGGCGCGGCGGCAGAAGTAGTCGTTGGCTATGCCCTCCTGATACACCGAATACTCGGGGTCAATCTTGATGCCGGGGTCGATGATGACGATGGTTTTGAAGCCATCGGCGGCCAGTTCCTGCACCATGCGCTTGGGCTCGGGGAAGTGCGCCTTGCTCCAGGTGAAGCAGCGGTAGCCCTCCATGTAGTCGATGTCGAGGTAGAG
>JAQBNT010000104.1 GCA_028288445.1 Hymenobacter sp.
GCCGGTGGCGCTGAGCTGGCTGGTGATGTCGTACTGAATAGGCGTGAAGCCACCCCGGTGCATGCCCAGCTTTTTGCCGTTCAGGTAAATGTGCGACTCGTAGTTGATGGCCCCGAAATAGAGAAAGTAGCGCTTGCCGGCTACCGGCGTAATCTTGAAGCTCTTCTTGAGCCAGATGGTGCCCTCGTAGTACAGCAGCTTGGGGTCCTGCGAGTTCCAGTCGCCGGGAATCTGCATCGCAGCCGAGTGGTCGAAGTCGTACTCAATCAACTCGGGCTCCTGGGCGGTGCTGGGCTTCTGGTTGTCGTAGTAGCCACCCTTGCCGGTTTTCGACTGGTCGAAGGCTTCGCGGCGGTAGTCGTAGAAGCCGTTCTCGTAGGGGTCGATGATGTAGTTCCAGCTGCCGTTGAGGCTGAGCACGCGGCGGGCCGGCGCATTCTGAATCAGGCTGGTTTGGGCCTGGGCGGCGTGGTCGGTGAAGAGGCCGAAAACCCCTAGCAGGGCAGCCAGCAGCATCTTCAACGGGGGGCGTAAGGTCATAGCAAACGGGATAGGGAAGGAAGAAGCAACCAGCAAAACGACGAAGTGGTGAGGCGGCTGCGCCCAGCTATTGCAGTAGCCAACGGAGCGGCCTAAAACCTCACCACACTCACCAATCGGCTATTTATACCCTGGGTTCTGAGTCAGAATGGGGTTCGTGTTGATTTCCTGTACCGGAATGGGGAAGAGCAGGTCGTCGCCGTCAATACGCACCGTAGAATTGGCGCGGGCGAAGAAGGCGTTCATCACCGGAATGGCGCGGTCGGTCCGCACGAGGTCGAACCAGCGGTGGCCCTCAAAGCTCAGCTCCAGGCGGCGCTCCAGCTCCAGGCGGGTGCGCAGGGCGGCGGCGGTGGTGGTGCTGGGCAGGTCCACGGTGGCGTTGGCGGTGCCCACGGGCAGGCCGCGCGAGCGGCGGATGACCTGGTTGATGGCCGTGAGGGCGGCGGCGCTGGGGCCGGTGGCCTCGTTCACGGCCTCGGCGTACATGAGCAGCAGGTCGGCGTGGCGCAGCACAATCCAGTCGTTCTCGGCATCGGTGGCGCTGGTGGGCGTGTCGATGTACTTGCGGGTGTAGTAGCCCAGCGTGGTGGCCGCACCGACGGGCAGCACGTAGGACGTGGCCGCCCGCACATCGGTGGTGCCGCTGGCGGTGAAGGCCGTTATCAGGTCGGGGTCTACGGTGTTGAACTGCTGGCCGGTGAAGGCCGCGCCCAGCAGCGCCGTGGACTGCGTCGTGCCATAGGCTGGCATAAACCAGGTGGTGAAGGCGCTGCCCAGGCCCAAAGTGCCCTTGGTGTAGCGCGCCGCGAAGATGATTTCGCTGTTCATCTCGTTGCTGGTGGCGAAGATGTTGGCGTACGTGGCCTGTAGCGCATAGGTCGTGCCCGTGGCCAGGGGCAGCAGCTTGTCGGCCGCCGCCTGGTACTTCTTCTGCGTGAGCAGCACCTTGCCAAGCAGGGCGGTAGCGGCTCCTTTGGTGGCGCGGCCCAGGTTGGTGGTGCCGGTGTACGTCACGGGCAGGTTCTTTTCGGCGAAGTCCAGGTCTTCCTCAATCTTGGCGTATACCTCGGTGATTGGGGCCCGGCCGTACTTGTAGGCATCGGGGATGGCCTGGATTTCCGTGGTTACCAGCGGCACCGCGCCCCACACGCGCACAGCGTTGAAGTAGGTGAGGGCCCGCAGGAAGCGCACTTCAGCGTAGTAGCGGTTGCGGGTGGCATCGGTGAGCTTCACGCCGCCGGCCCGGCTGAGGATGATGTTGCAGCGGGCAATGGCGCGGTACGTGAACAGCCAGTGGTTCTGGATATTCGGGTTGTCGCTGAACAGCGAGAAGTCGTTGAACTCGTTCAGGCGCTCGCCCGAGGTCACGGTGTAGCTGTTGTCGGACGGGATTTCGCCGAAAACGAACATGCCCCGGCTGCCGCCCGAGCGGCCATACAGGTCCTGCATAGACGAGTAGGCGGCCGTTACCCCGTTGAAGATGCTCAGCGAGTCGGTGTAGCTCTCGGTGGTGGGGATGCGCGTGGGGTCGTTCAGCTCGATGAAGTCCTTCTGGCACGAGGTGGTGCCCAGCGTGCCCAGGCCCAGCAGCGTGGCAGCGGCGGCTCCCGAGAAAAGTTTATTGAAAGTCATGGTGGGAATTAGTCAGTAGTGATAGGAGGGGAGCAGTCCGTCAGGCAACGCGTAGCGGAGCACGATGGACTGCTCTCGTTCGTGCTAGAAGCCAACCTGGAGGCCCAGCGTGATGGTGCGGTTCATCGGGTACGAGCCCTGGTCCACGCCATAAGTGGGGTTGGTGGTGTTGCCGTAGTTGTTGGCTTCGGGGTTGTAGCCCACGTATTTGGTGAAGGTGTACAGGTTCTGCACCGAGGTGTAGATGCTGGCGCTTTGCAGGCCGCCCTTCTTGGCCCAGTCCGTGGGGATGCTGTAGCGCAAGGTCACGTTGCGAATGCGCAGGAACGAGCCGTCCTGAATGAAGTA
Source organism: Hymenobacter sp. (assembly GCA_028288445.1). Lineage (GTDB taxonomy): Bacteria > Bacteroidota > Bacteroidia > Cytophagales > Hymenobacteraceae > Hymenobacter. The sequence goes on from JAQBNT010000104.1 coordinate 2,524, forward strand.
GGAGTTGAAAACCGTGCGCAGCGAGGTGGCCGTGGTGGCATAAGGCGTTTTGCCGTCGCCGGGGTTTTCGGGGCTGCGCCAGCGGTTGGTCAGCTCCACGCGGCCATTGGTCGCGCCGGGGGCGTTGAAGGTGTACCGGTCGCCGGCGTAAAGCACGTCGTTGCCCTGCGAGCCCTGGAGCGTGAAGGCCAGCGAAAGGGCCTTGTAGCCGAGGGTGTTTTGCAGGCCGTAGGTGAAGTCCGGGAACGGGTTGCCGATGACGCCAATGTCGAGGGTGTTAATCTGCCCGTCGCCGTTCACGTCCTTGAACTTGAAGTCGCCCGGCTTCACGGCCAGGTTGCTGCCCGTCCACTTGGGGCTGCTGTCCACGTCGGCCTGGTTGAGGTAGATGCCTTCCTGCTGGTAGCCGTAGAACGCGCCCAGCGGCTGGCCCGGCACCACCCGGATGGAACTGGTGTAGCCAAACACGGCATCGAACGTAATCTGCTCATTGGCCCCCGACAGCGCCAGCACCTGGTTGCGGTTGAAGGACAGGTTGGCGGAGGTGTTCCAGGTGAAATCACCCTTCTCCAGGTTCACCGTGTTGAGCTGGAATTCCAGGCCGCGGTTGCGCACCTCGCCCACGTTGGCCAGGGCCCGCGACGAGTAGCCGAGCACCGACGGCACGTTGGTGTTCAGCAGCAAATCGGTGGTGTTGCGCTGGTAGGCGGCCACCGTCAGGTAAATGCGGTCCTTGAACAGGCCGAGGTCGAAACCGGCATCCACCTGGGTGTTGGTTTCCCAGCCCAGGTTGCGCAGGGCCAGGCCGTTGGGCGCGAAGCCGTAGTTGCGCACGCCGTTGCCGTTGCCGAACACGTAGTTGGCCGCCGTCTGGTAGCTCTGGTAGTTGTAGTCGCCGATGTTGTTGTTGCCCGTCACGCCGAAGGAGCCGCGCAGTTTCAGCTCTGAAATGGTCGGAATGGCCTTGATGAAGCTTTCCTCGCCCACGCGCCAGGCCAGGGCCACCGAGGGGAACGTAGCGTAGCGGTTGTCGGGGCCGAAGCGCGAGGAGCCGTCCGTCCGCAGCGCGGCCGTCAGAATGTAGCGCTCCTTGAAGGCGTAGTCGACGCGGCCAAACAGCGACGTCAGCGAGTTGGCGTTGTACCCGGCCTGGCCGAACAGCTGCCCGGCGGCGGTGGCGTACTCAATGGCCGTGTTGGTGTAGGTGCCGGTCTGGCCCAGCACGGTGCTGCTCTCGTTGGTGTTGCGCTGGGCCGAGTAGCCGGCCAGCACGGTCAGGTTGTGGTCGGGGCCGAAGTGGCGGTTGTAGGTGGCCGTATTTTCCCATACCCAGTTCAGGTTGGTGCCGTTGGCCTGCCGCGCGTCGATGTTGTTGAGGATGGGCGTCGAGAGGTTGGCCCCCGCGTTGTTCACCGTGCCCAGCGTGGCCGGCACGTAGATGGCGCGGCGGTTATTGAGCATTTCGGCGCCGAAGTTGGTGCGCAGGTTCAGCCCCTTGATGACTTCAAACTCCAGGAACGTGGAGCCCAGCGCCCGCACCGCCGTGGTACGGTCCTGGTACAGGTCGATGGTGGCCACGGGGTTCAGCAAGTCGCCGGGCGTGGTCACGCCCGAGCCCGAGTTGCGGATGGCGCCGTAGTCGCCGTTGGCGAGGTACACCGGAACGATGGGCGGCAGAATCAGGGCCGCCGTCACGATGGCCGTTTCGCCGCCCGGGCCGCCGCCCGAGATGTTGCCGCCGTTGTAGCTGCCCGAAATCGGCTTCACATCGGTGCGCGAGAAGTTGGGAGCCAGGCTCAGGCCGATTTTCAGCTTGGGGCTCAGCTGCGCGTCGTAGTTGGCGCGCAGGGCAAACCGGTCGTAGCCGGTGTTCTTGATAACGCCTTTCTGGTTGAAATAGCTGCCCGAGATGTAGAAGTGCGACGCCGCCGTGCCGCCCGAGGCCGACAGCTGGTACTGCTGCTGCGAGCCGGTGCCAAAAATCTCGTTCTGCCAGTCGGTGTTGGGCAGCTCGGCCGCGCCTACCGCCAGCGTGGCCGGCAGCACGCGCGCGCCGTTCGTGTACGACTCGCGCAGGTACTCCAGGTACTGGTCGCGGTTCATCAATTCCACCTTCTTGGCCACCTCAACCACGCCGGCGTTGGCCGAGAAGTTGAAGCGGGTTTTGCCATCGGTCGCGCCGCGCTTGGTGGTCACAATCACGATGCCGTTGCCGCCGCGCGAGCCGTAGATGGCGCAGGCCGCCGCGTCTTTCAGAATCTGGATGCTCTGAATATCCGCCGGCGGAATCTGGTAGTAGCTGTCGGGGCTGTTGAGGGGGTAGCCGTCCACCACGTAGAGCGGCGAGTTGCCGGCCGAAATCGAGCCCAGGCCGCGAATGCGAATCACCGCGCCCGCGCCGGGCTCGCCGGAGGGCTCGGTAATCTGCGCGCCGGCCACCAGGCCCACCAGGGCTTCCGAGGGCGAGGCCACCGGAATCAGCTCCACCTGCTTGGCCGAGATGGAGGAGATGGACGTGGCCAGGAGCTTCTTTTCCTGCACGCCGTAGCCCACCACCACCACCTCGTCGAGGGCTTTGGCATCGGGGGCGAGGGATGCATTAATGGACGTGCGGCCGGCCACGGCTTCCTCCTTGGGCGTGTAGCCCACAAAGGTGAAAACCAGGGTCGCATCGTCGGCTGCTTTGATGCTGTAGCGGCCGTCCACGTCGGTCTGGGTGCCGTTGCTGGTGCCCTTCACGATGACGTTGACGCCTGGGATGGCCCCGCCTTGTTCGTCCACGATGCGGCCCGTAATGGTAATGTCGGCCCGCACGGCGCGGGCGGGGCGGGGGAGGTCGGCGGCCGAGGCCAGGTGCAGGCCGAGGCCCAGGCTCAGGGCCGGGAGCAGCACCAGGGGCCGCAGGCAGCGCCGGAAATCAAGTCGTAAAGTGACCATCATAAGTGGGGTGGGAGTTTGGTGACAGAGAGAAAGAAGCCGGCCGGCGCACCGCGCAAGGGGCGGGCTTATCGGGGCTGGGGCAAGTCCGTTGCTCAATGGTGGAGCTTAAAATCGGGGCTTGGCTCTGCGAATTACCGGATTGTAATCTGCTATCTAATGCAATAGCAGGCCTTTATTTACGTAAACGTTTGCAGCAAACCGGGCCGTTTTGGGTGCTTAGCGGCTGGGCTTTGTAACTTGCCAGACATTCAGCAGCCCCAAAAAAGGCTGCATTCCCTTTTTTCTGTCCCAAAGCCGCCCCCGTACCATGACGCCCGTGAACCTGAAGTCGCTGGCCGAAGAGCTGAACATGTCCATCGCCACGGTGTCGCGGGCGCTGCGCGACAGCCACGAAGTATCCGAAGCCACCAAAACCCGCGTGCGCGCCCTGGCCGCCGCCCGCCACTACGAGCCCAACGCCTACGCCAGCAGCCTGCGCCGCAACATCAGCAAGACCATCGGCGTGGTCATTCCCAAAGTAGCCAACCACTTCTTCGCCCTCGCCATCAACGGCATCGAGGAGGCGGCCCGGCTGGCCGGCTACCACGTCCTCATCTACCTCACCCACGACGACTACGCCCGCGAAGTCTCCATCGTGCAGCACCTCAAGGGCGGCCGGGTCGATGGCCTGCTGATGTCCGTGGCCAGCGGCACCGAGGATTTCGCCCACATCAAAAGCCTGCGCGAGGCCAACATCCCCATCGTGTTTTTCGACCGCGTGTGCGCCGAGGTAGCCACCGCCAAAGTCACCACCAACGACTACGAAAGCGGCTACCAGGCCACCGAGCACCTCATTCAGGCCGGCTGCCGGCACATCGCGCACCTGCTCATTTCCAATAACCTCTCCATCGGCCAGTTCCGGCTCCAGGGCTACCTCGATGCCCTCGCCGCCCACGGCCTGCCCCACGACCCCGACCTGATACTACACGGCGTGATGGACAACCAGCAGAACGTCGGCCTCATCCGCGAGCTGCTGCTGCGCCGGCCCGACATCGACGGCGTGTTCGCGTCCGTCGAGCGGCTGGCCATCAGCACCTACCACGTCTGCAACGAGCTGGGCCGCCGCATTCCGCAGGATATCAAGGTTATCGGCTTCTCCAACCTCGAAGCCGCCGCCCTGCTCGACCCGCCGCTGTCCACCATCACCCAGCCGGCCTACGACATCGGCCGCGAAGCCGCCAAAATCCTCCTCCGCGCCGTGGAGAAGAAGAAAGCCGTGCTCCCCAGCCAAAGCGTGGTGCTGGAGTCCACGCTGTTTGCGCGGCAGTCCACGGCGCAGGGCTGAGCTTCGGCTGTCATCCTGAGCGCAGCGAAGGACCTTATCACGGCTGAACAGTTGGCGGTAATCCAACGGCTGCCAACGTGATAAGGTCCTTCGCTGCGCTCAGGATGACAATGGCTTTCCTACTCCCGGGTCACCTTCCGGCGCAGCACCTGGCCCGTTTCGGTGGTCACCGTAAGCAAATACGTGCCCGCCGCCAGCCGGCTGACATCGACTGGCGCAGTAGCGGCCAGCCGCTGCCGCAGCACCTGCTGCCCCGTGAGGCTGTGCAGCGTCACGTCTGCCGGCCCGGCCAGGCCGTCGAGGGTGAAGCTGGCGGTGGCCGGGTTGGGGTAGACGGCCACGGCAGGCGCAGCGGCGGCCCCGGCGGCGGCCGTCACGGTGGCGGTGCGTTGCAGCACGGGGGCCGCGTCGTTGTCGTCGTAGTAGGTCTTGGCCTCGAAGGTGCCAGCCGGGGTGAGGCGGTACAGAATGCTCATGTGCGGGTCGATGGTGCCCGTGCGCAGGTCGGAAGACACGCCGGCGTAGCCCTCCAGCCTGATGCGGGCCGAGGCCGTGCCCCGGTACGTGTTATCCAGCGAGATGCTGTAGGTGCGGGCCGTGCCGGAGTTGTTCATCAGCAGCACGGTGTAGCCGGTATTGTCGCGCAGGCCCAGAAACACGAGGTCGTCCTTGGCGTAGCTGGCGTTGGTTTCCTGGTCGCCGGGCATGTAGTTGGCGCGCTGGTTCTGGCTCAGCAGCGCGAAGTGATGCAGGGTGGAGCGGCGCGAGTTGTCGGCGTTGTAGAGCGAAAAATCGGTGCTGCCCTGGTTGCTGCTGCTTTCCGAAATGCTCCACGGCGTGACGCAGAAGGCCCGTTTGGCGAGGGCCAGCTTGGTCATGGTGGCCACAAACTGCCCGGCCGTGAAGCCGTAGGGCTTCCACAGGCTGGTGGCTTTGGCTTCGGTGTTCACCTCGGTCACGGCCATGCGCAGGTCGGTCCAGGTCGCGTCGATGTTGTGGCGGGTGGTATTCACATTATCCAGGTAGCCCTGAATGCTGTCGAAGCGGCTGGCCAGCACCTGCTCGCGGTTGCCCTGGCTGTCGTAGTAATGAAACGAGAAGGTGTCGAGCAGCGGGATTTTGCGGGTGCCCACCGTCACGTACTCGTCGCCCACGTCGGCGATGAAGTTGGAATAATAGAGCGAAATCGGCTGGTCGTAGAACAGGCGGAAGTCGCCCCCGATTATCTTGCAGTTGTTATTGGCCTGCTTCGCCAGGCGCGCAATGGCCTTGAACCGGTCCCGAAAACCGTAGTAGCTCAGCCCCAGGTAGGGCTGGTTGTTGGTCACCCAGTCGGTCATGCTCATCTGGTCGGGGGCCGGGTCGGCCTCGTTGCCGATGGCGAAGTAGCTCACGCCCTGGCCCGCGAAGTAGTTCACCCAGGTGGTCACCTGCGCGTCGGTCAGGTTGATGGACAGCTGCACCAGGGGTTCGCCGTTGAGGCTGGTCTTAATGTAGCTCACCAGCGGCAGCCAGTTTTCCTTCACGGTCCAGTCGCGGGCCGGGTTGGTGTTGCGGTTTCGCTCGTTCCCGCCAATGCGGTAGAGCTTCAGCTTCGCCAGCTTCAAATCGGCCGTGATGGTGGCATTGGGCTGGTTGTTCCAGTAGTTAATGCCGAAAAAGCTGGTGCTCACGGGCACGCCCTGGCCCGCTGCGGGTGCCGCTGTGGTTGCGAGAGCCAGCAAGGCCAGCCCGAGGGAGTAAACTGTTTGTCTCATAAGATGTGGGAATTTGGAAAATGGAGAGCGTGCGCATCGTATTGGCAATGGGAAACCGGCTTTTCTCATGGAGAAAAGCGTGTCCGGGGTTCAGTTGGCGTTATCCGCCATCCCTTTCTTCTTGTCCGCCATCGCCGAAAGACTGAAAGGGATGGCGGACAAGAAGAAAGGGATGGCGGAGAAGAAGAAAGGGATGGCAGTGAAGCTTTCGGCAATGGCGGAGAAGCTTTCTCCGATGGCGGAAACCATAAACCGGATGGCGGAAAGCATAAACCGGATGGCAGTGAAGCTTTCGGCAATGGCGGAAAATGATTTCACCAGGAGAAATAGAACCGTTTCGGGTCGGGGGACACGCTGGGCGTTGTAGGGGCGGAGCGGTGCTCCGCCCCGCCGGTCGCACCGCCTCACCTCTTCCGTTCAACGGCGGGCGGAGCACCGCTCCGCCCCTACATCCATTGATTTCAGGGCGTTACTCCAGCACCACGCGCTGCGTGAGCACCTGGCCGGCGGCTTGCAGGCGCAGCGTGTACACGCCCACCGCCAGCGCCGGGGTGGCAAACTCGGCCGTAGCCCCGGCTGCATTCAGGCCAATGGTGCGCGTGAGCACCGCCTGCCCCAGCGCGTTGAACAAGGTGGCGCGCACCTCGCGCTGCCCCGCCAGCGGCGGCAGCAGCACCGTGAAGCGGCCGTGGGCCGGGTTCGGATACAGGCTCACGGTGGCCGCGCTCAGCTCCGCCTGGGTGGCCGTGACGGTGGCCGGGCGCAGCACGAGGCTGAAACGCCCGGTGCCGCCCGTGGCCGTGGCCAGCGCAAAGGCGTAGGTGCTGCCGGCTGCCAGCTGCTGCTGCGTGCCCGTGAGGGCATCGCGCAGGTACACCGGGCTGCTGCCGAAATTGGCCAAGTCAGCCACCTCAAAGCGGTAGCTGCCGGCCTGCGGCACGCGCAGGTGCAGGGGCACCACTACTTCGGTGCCACCCAGCAGGGGCAGGCCGTTGATGGCCAGCGGGCGGGTGCCGCTCAGCGTAGCCAGGTCGAGGCCGGCGGGGTTGGGCAGCTTGGTGGCGTCGAATTCGGTATCGACGCCGGCCGTGGCCCCCGCTTGCAGGTACAGGAAGGCATCGTCGCTCAGGGTAGTGCCAATTAGTTGCAGGTGCAGCAGGGGCCGGCTGTCAGCCACGCCGCGCCCGAACACGGGCTGCGCCGCGAAAGTGGTGACGCGGTTGGCGTTGGTCAGGTTCACGGCGGCAGGCGTGCCGGGGGTGCTCACCCGCACGAAGTAGCCCGAGCCGGCCACCACCAGCGGGGAGGTGCCCACGCCGTTGGCGTAGCTGCGGTAGGTGCCGGCGTAGCGCCCGGTGCTCTGGTACACATACACGGCGGCGTCGAGGCCGGGGCGCTGGGCGGCGGTCACGGTGCTCCAGTCCAGGGGGCTGGGGTAGGGGTTGCCCAGCAATTGCCAGCCGGCGTCGGCATCGGTCCCCCGGCTGAGGGTGCCCGAGGGTTGGGCGGCGTTGTTGAAGGAGCCGGTGAAGGCCACGGGCGCGGCCGTGACGGGCGCGTTCACGGTGTAGCCGCGGGTGGGCTGCATCACATCGGTGGCATCGGCGGGCGAGAACCAACCCTTATCAAACGCCCCGTAGCTGGACGTAACCGTGGCAATGCGGCCCTCATCGTACCCAAACACCGTGGGGAACGGTGCCACCGCGCCGGGCGTGGCGCTGGTGTTGTAGGCCGGATTGAACGTGGGCGTGAAGCCTGTGGTAGCCAGGCTGGCAAACGTGGCCCCCGCCACCGGCGAGCTGAAGTGGCGGTAACCTAGGCCCGTTGCGCCGCCCGTGATGGCGCGCTGCATGGTGCCCGCGCCCGTTACCACGCCGCCGGTGTTGTCAATCAGGGCCGTGCCCGCGGCCGAGGAAAGCAGCGTGAACGACTGGCCGTTGGTGCTCAGGTTGCCGGTTTGCAGGCGGGCCACCTGGGCAATGCTGACGCCTTGGCTCAGGCTCAGGCCAAGAGCATTGCTGACGGTGAGGTTGCGCACCTGGGCGGGCAGGCCCGCGCCCGTTACCTGGGCGGCGGTGCCATTATAGGTATAAGAAGCATCTGGGTCGAAGGTGCGGGTGCCGCTGACCTGCACGGCCCCGGTGGCCGCCGTGGCCGCCAGGCCGGCCGGCTCGCAGATTTGCAGCTCGGCCCCGGCTTGCAGCTCGAAGGTGGCCGCGCCGGTCAGGGCCTTGCAGTTGGTGCTGAGCACGCCGCCCGTTTGCACCACCACCTCCGAAGCCACACTGGTAGCGCCCAGCAGGGTGAGCGTGCCGCCGGCCTGCACGGTGATGCTGTTGTAGGGGCCGCCGGCGGTGAGGCGCAGGCCGTCGGGCACCACCAGGTCGGGGCCGGTCACGGCATTGCGCAGGCTCTGGATGTAGTCGATGTTGGGCTGGCCGAAGCCGTAGCCCCAGTTATAGGCGGGGCTTTTGCTGAGCGCGCCCTTGGCCCCGTTGTAGTCGGTGGCATCCTGGGCGGGGTTGAGGGGGTAGTGGAAGGTGCCGCCGCCCGCGTCGGTACCGTCGGGCGAAGTCATTTTGGCACTCGCCACCGATAAGTAGAGCGACGAGGGCACGCCCAGGTTGCCGCCGCCCTTGGTGGCGTAGGCATGGATGCTGCCGGCCACGCCGGCGGCGGTGCCGGTTTTCACCATCACCATGTCATACTGCGTGATGTTGAAAGAAAGCGTCGTGGCCAGGTTGGTGAGGTAGGTGGCGTTGTCCATCACCAAATCCAGGGTGAAATCCGACGCATCGGTGTCCTGCACGTAGCCGGTGGGCCCAAACAAGCGGCGCAGCACGATGGTGGTGCCGCTGCGCACGTCGCTCCAGAAGGCGGTGTTGTTGAAGCGGTACTTGCCGCCGTTGTCGGTGGTGTTGCTGGCTTCGAAATCCTTCACCACCAGGTTGCGCAGGTCGAGGTGGTCCTGAATCACGAGCAGCTCCACGGCGTCCTGGTTGCCGTTGGCGTCGTTGGTGGAGTTGTACACGCGGTTCACCACGATGGTGGGTGGCGTGAACGCCTGGTTGCGCAGCAATTGGATGTAGGCAATGTTGCCCGACCCAAAGCCGTAGCCCCAGTTGCGGGCGGCGCTGGTGCTGCTGGCGGCGGCGGTCCCGTTGTAGTCGGCGGTGCTTTGGGCCGGGTTCGTGGGGTAGAGGAACGCGCCCGTGCCCAGGGCGGCATTAAATACCAGCTTCGGCCCGGTGAGGGCGGTGTAGAGGGCGTTGGCGCTGCCGTTGTTGGACACCAGCGCATGAACCGGGTTATCGATGCCGCTGGCCGCGCCCGTTTTCAGCAGCACCATGTCGGTGTTGGTCAGGTTGAAGTTCTGCGTGGTGCCCGACAGGTCGGCCAGGTACGTGGTGTTCTCCATCAGCATATCCACCGTGAAATCCGACGCGTCGGTATCCGTAGCATAGCCGGTGATGCCCGAAGCCAGCCGCCGGAGCACAATGGTGGTGCCCACGCGCAAATCCTTCCACAAAGCATTGTCCTTGAACTGAATCTTGCCGCCGGTATCGCTGGTCAGGTTGGTTTCAAAGTCTTTGACAATCAGCCCGCGAATATCCAGGTGGTCCTGCGTCACAAGCAGTTCCACGGCATCGGTGGAGCCGTCCGAAGTAGCGCTGCCGTTGTAGGCACGGTTTACCACGATGCCCGTCAGGGGCTGTTCGGTAAAGGTCAGCTTCGAGAAGTTGAACCCGCCGCTCACGATTTCGAACCGGAGCGTGGCATTGGCCGAGGCTTCGAGGTACACGTTGTTGATAACCACGTCCTGGTACGTCCCGAAACTGCCCGTGGCGGGCACGGCCACCGTGCCGGTGCGGTCCACGTCGTTCACCAGCAGCCGCACCGAGCCGGTAGAGGTCGCCCCCGTCGATACCCGCACCCGGAGCTGGTAGAGGCCGGTGCGCAGCACGTTCACCGTGTATTTCAGCCACTCGCCGGCGGCCGTGTAGCCCACTTCGCCCAGGCCCTCGCCGCTGTTGCTCGTGTCTACGCCTTCGGTGGGGCGGGGCACGTTGGGGTCGGCCACGGTGCCGCGGTTGGCCACCTCCGTGTCGTGGTAGGCCACGTTCTCGCCGCCGTTGTCGTACTCAATGGCCTTCACCACTCCCGGTATCACGGGCGTAGTGGTGGGGTAGGGCGTGCGAATGCAGGTACTCACGGGCAGGTAGTTCACCTTCGTATTCACAATGGTGGTGTCGGCATTCACCAGCGTCAGCGAAACGGTCTTGTTGCCCGCCGTGGCATAGGTCACCGCAATCGGACCCCGGCCGGTGCCGGTGGCCGGCGTGGCCCCCGCGCCGAAGTCCCAGGTCAGCGAAGTGGCTTCGCCCAGCACCGAGGCCGTAAAATTCACCGCCTCGGGCGCCACGCAGGTAAAGGTCTTGTCCGCTGAAAAGGACGCCAGCGTCACATTGTAGCCGGGGTTCCGGTACGTGGGCGGCAGGGCCTGCTGCGCGTGTTGCAGCGAGTACACAATCTTGCGCGTCAGCGCGCCCTGCGCATTAAACAGCAGTACCAGCGTGGACTGGGCGTAGATTTTGTCGTTGTAAGCCGCATTGATGCCGGCCGGCACGTTGATTTTCAGGGCCGCCGCGCCGGGCACCGTGGCCCCGTCCAGCTGCACCGTGAAATCGTAGTCCGTCACGTCGCTCTCGTTCAGCACCATCACGGCGGTGGTCCCGTTGTCGGTGCTGCTGAGTACTTTCACCGTGGTCTGGTTGTCGGTGGCGTTGAGGTTGGTGCCGTGCAGGTTTTCCGATACCAGCATCTCGTGCCAGTAGGCCGAGCGGGGCTTCACGGTGGCGGCATTCGGGCCGTCCAGGTAGCCCAAATCGCCCGTCCCGCGCGCCCCGCTGCCCTCGTGGATGGACCACGGCTGCATCGACACGCCCTCGTACTTCATGCCCACCCCAAACACCTCGGCCCAGTACTGGCCGTTCAGAAACGAATGCACGCCCACGCCTTCCACGGTGTTGGCCGTGGGGTTGGCGTAGTCGATGTTGAATTCGGTGAGGGCCCAGCGCAGGGCGTTGGCCCCGGTGCGGCTGTTCTTGGTGTTGGCAGCCGCCATCAGGCCCAGCAGGTTGGTCACGTTATTGGTGAGCGTCTGGGCCGCCGTCAGCACGGCGGCGCGGGTCTGCGTGCCGTTGAAGGCATAGCTGTGAAAGGAGATGACATCGATGTAGTAGCGCCCGTTGGCATCGGTGCCGGTGATGTCGTTGGCCCCGCCCACCAATGAGGGAAAGTAGCCGCTGCCGTAGGAGGCATTCTCCGGCCCCACGATGAGGATGGAAGGGTCCACCGCCTTCATGGCCGAGGCAAACGCCTTGATGTAAGCCGCCACGCCGGCCACGGGCACCGGGTTGGGCTGCGCGGTATTGTTCAAATCGGGCTCGTTGCCGATAATCCAGTACCGGATATTGCGGCCCCTCGTCACGTTCACGTACTGCACCACCTGCGCCGCCTGGGTGGCCGTGAAGCGCCCGCGCCCCTCCGACACCTGCACCATCGGCTCGGCCCCGATGCGCCGGATGGAGTCGATGAGCGCGATGTACTGCGCGTTGGTCACCAGGTTGGAGTTCACGCCATTGCCGCCAATGCGCACCATGCGCACCTTCGACTTCTTCACCACCGGCCACAGGTAGTCAAGCTGCCCGTTGTAGACGGCGGAACCCAGAGCCGTGGGCAGCCAGGCGTTCTGGCCCGCGAGGTAGGGCGAAATGGCCTGGCCGTGGCCGGTGCCCAGCGTCAGCCAGCTCAGCAGCAGTATCGATAGCAGTTTCTTCATCAGGGTGGGAATTGGGTTGATTATGGCGGAGGGTAGGGCAGGGGCCGGCCCCGCCGAAAAGGACGTAGCCAGCCGGCCAGCCGAAAAGCAGCGGCGGCAAGGGGAAACCAGAAAAAGCAGGGGCTGAAACCAAAGCAGCCCGCATCGGCCGGCAGCCGGCGAATCAGCGTCGCCCGCACCCGGCCAGCGCACCCCGGCCGGGCAGAAACCGGCCACCGAAGGCGAACAAGTGGCTAAAGGTATTGTCCTGCCTAGCCTAAAAGCTAGGAGGTTAGCGGATTTATCTACGAAAACGTTTGCGGTAATACCAGGTTGGTGAGTGTTTCCTCAACCAGGCATCGGCGCTACCCAAACCACCACCGCCCGCCTCAAAACCCCCAGCCGCGCGCCCGGCCCCCGCCGCCGGAAAACGGTGGTTCGGGCGTAGCTTGCCACCGGCGTGCTGGCAACGCCCCGCCTCCCGCCGGGAGGTTCCACCCAGCAAATCCCCGGCTTCGCTTTGGCAACCCCTGTATCTACCCCGCCGCTCCCGTCGGCCCCCATCGTGCTGGCCGGGGCCACCGGCGACCTCGGCTTCCGCATCGCCCGGGAGCTGCTGAAGCGCGGCGCCACCGTGCGGGCGCTGGTGCGCCCCGGCAACATCAAGCCCGAAGTGACGGAATTGCAGGACCTCGGGGCCGAAATAGCCACCGTCGATTTCAACAGCGTCACGGCCCTCACCAAAGCCTGCGCGGGCGCATCCTGCGTGGTGTCGGCCCTCTCCGGGCTGCGCGAGGTGATTGTGGACACCCAAAAGCGCCTGCTCGATGCCGCCGTGGCCGCCGGCGTGCCCCGCTTCATCCCGTCCGACTACTGCATCGACTACACCAAACTCCCCGCCGGCTCCAACCGCAACCTCGACCTGCGCCGCGAGTTCAACCAGCGGCTCGACCAGGCCCCCATCCAGGCCACGTCCATCCTCAACGGCATGTTCACCGACCTGCTCACCGGCCAGGCCCCGGTGGTCCTGTTCGGGATGAAGCGGGTGCTCTACTACGGCGATGCCGACCAGCCCCTCGATTTCACCACCACGGCCAACACCGCCGAGTTCACGGCCGCCGCCGCCCTCGACCCCACCACGCCCCGCTACCTGCGCGTGGCCGGCGAGGTGGCCAGCATCCGGGGCCTGCAAGCCGCCGCCACCGCCGTCACCGGCACGCCCTTCAAGTTGCTGCGCGTGGGCGGCCTCTGGGTGCTGGGCACGATGATAAGCGTGACCAAAACCCTCATGCCCGCCTCCGACGACGTGTTTCCGCCCTGGCAGGGCATGCAGTACCTGCACAACATGTTCACGGGCCTGCCCAAGCTCACCCCGCTCGACAACGCCCGCTACCCCGAAATCCGCTGGACGCCGGTGCGCGAGGTGCTGGCTGCCCGTAACTGAAACCGCCCCCGCTCCATCCGTTTCCGGGCGGGGCGGGGGCGGCCAAAGCGCCGGACCTTTTCAGGCCCGGGCGGCAAACACTATTCTACCACCAGGCGGGTGGTCTGGGTCAGGGCACCCGTTTCCAGCTTCACCAGGTAGATACCCGAGGCGAGGCCTTGCAGGGGCAGGTTCTGGCTTTGCAGGCCAGCGTTCTGGCGCACAGCCGAGAACTGACGCACCGACTGGCCCATCAGGTTCTGCACCGTGATGGCGGCCGTAGCCGTAGCGGGCAGCTCGTATGATACGCTGGCCGTGCCCGAAGCCGGGTTCGGCGCAACGGCCATTTTCAGGATAGCCTCGCTGGCCGATTTGGTAGCCAGAGCAGGGGTGAATGAGTAAGCGCCGCTCTGGTCGTTGAAGCGAACGGTGTAGCGGCCAGCCGGGGATACCGGGATGTTGGCACCATTGTACGTAACAGCGCCGGGGGCACTGGCCGGGAAGGCCGTTGAACCCCAGCTGTTCGCCCAAGCATTATCGGCGCGGAACTTCATCTCGAATGCCGAAAACTGCATGGTAATCGTCCAGTCGTGGCCGCCGGTCACCGTCTGGGTCATCGCAATAGAGTTGTCCCAGCCGGTGCCTGCACCAGTTGGGCTAGTAGCCGTGCCGATAACACCGATGGTACCGTATGATGCCAGTTGTGCCATCGACGTGGTGGCCGAGAACAGGAAAGCCAGCAGGATGCCAAACTTGAGTGTAGATTTTTTCATAAAGCGTTTGTTTGAAAATGTTGGTTGGGAATTGTGAGTCAAAAGTACGGTTAAATTGTGTTTTATTGTACCCGGCTTAGTGCAAATTTTTCAGGCCGAATGAGGATGGTTATGCTGAAATATATTCCATCAAGTTCCTGAATAGCCCGAAAGTAGTTGGCTTACATACGTTCTCCGGGCCATTCAGAGGAGGTACAAACGTTTGCACTTTAGTTAGGCTTCTATCAAAAAAATATTGTTATCCGGCAAAATAAATTTGGCGCTGCTACCAATTTTTTCGTGGTGCAGCTCGCCGCTGTGCGCAGTCGTCGCCCGTGACTGCCACGGTGCATTACTCGCGGTATCGCACGGCGTGCACTTTCGCCAGCAGCTCTGCTCGTGCTGAACCATTGGGTGGGAGCAGCCACAGGAATACGCTTCCGGGAACGCAAATGCATCGGATGGTTTCGGGGCGATTTTAGTGTAATTTACATACTAATAAGTATATTTATTAATATTAATAAAAACCTCAACGCTATGAAAACGATGAAAGCCATTCCTCATTTTCTGGTAATGGGTGCCCTGCTGGTTGGTGTTGCCTGTAGCTCCTCCAAAACCAGCTCGGATGCCACGGCCGCCGGGGGCGTGGGTGCCGCCACGCCGTCCAGCCCTGACGTTGCCAGCAACCCACCCGCTACTGCTAACGGGGCCGCTATGGCCAGCACCAGCGATACCGGTACCGGCGTGGGCCGCGTGGCGGCGGCCGACGTTCCGGCCGGCGATTTGGCGGTTTTTATGGGCACGTTTTCTACCATGACCGACCCCGTGTTTCTGATAGATGCGGGCAGCAGCAACATCCTCGAAATTCAGGTGGGCCAGCTGGCCGCGCACCAGGCCGCCAGCCCCGACGTGCGAAAATTCGCGCAGATGATGGTGGCCCTTCACACCCGCAACGACCAGGAACTGCAAGCCCTGGCCAAGGGGCTCAATGCCACGCTGCCCACTACCATGCTGCCCGTGCACCAGCACCTGGCCGACCGCATGCTGAACAAAACCAGCAAAGACTTCGACGAATCTTACATGGACCTGATGGAAAAAGCCCATAAGCTGGACATCGCTATGTTTGAGGTAAAGAGCAAAAACGCCGAAAACCCGGCGGTGAAAAGCTTTGCCATGAGAAACCTGCCCTTGCTGCACTCCCGCAGAGCGCTGGCCGACAAAATCGAGAAAAAGGTGGACTGAGCCAACCGATGAGAAATAGCTACTCTCAAACCGAAAGCAGCGAAACGACATTGGCCTGAAAAACTGGTCGTGCTGCCGCAAAGCCGTGGTGCCGTGACACCGCATGCGCTGGGGCTTTGCGGTGGAGCACGATTCAGGAAGGTGATTATTTTTTTGCCTTATTACTTTGCAATACAAAGTTCTTTTGTTTTCTTTGTGTCGTCCCTGTTCACCCTGCCATAACACGGGTGACATCCACCGGGAAGGCTGGGTCCGGGCTTTGCGCTTGGTTTCCTTTTCCATAGCCTAAGCTATGGCCTGCACCGGGAGCCGTACCAGCCGGCATTTCCCACCATTTTAGACGTTTCTCTCACCCACTCATAAACCCAAGCCCGACGCCATGACCCTCACCAGAAGCATTGCCCGCATTGCGCTTGCCACGGCGCTCCTATTGCTGATACCCTTGGTGGCCATGCAGTTTGATACTGGGGTGAATTGGACCGGGTCCGATTTTGTGGCCGCAGGCATTATGCTGTTTGGTTCGGGCCTCATGTTTGTGCTGATTGCGCGGCTAGGGGACAATGCCACGTATCGGGTAGCCGCTGGCGTGGCGGTAGCCGCCGGGTTTCTACTCGTGTGGGCAAATGGGGCGGTAGGACTGGTGGGAAGTGAGCACAATCCCGCCAACCTGCTGTACGGCACCGTACTGACTGTTGCCCTCATCGGGGCTTTCGTCGCGCGCTTCCGGCCGCTGGGAATGTCCAACGCCATGTTCGCGGCCGCCCTTACCTATGTGGTAGTCACTGCGGTTGCGCTGTTTGTCTGGAAGCCTATCGGGGCTGCTGCCGAACCCCAGGTGGGCCTAGTGAATGTGCTGGGCGCGAATGGGGCTTTTGCCGCGCTGTGGGCCGTTGCGGGCTTGCTGTTCCGCCGCGCCAGCTTCATCGGCACGGGTTCGGGCCGCCAGCTGGCGTAGGAAGTCAAGTATAGGGCAGCCCGTATATCACTAGGATAGATTCAGCAACTGCCTTGAAGCTTAGGGCCGCGTTGTACGCATAGGAAATAAATTCCTGGTGCGTGCAACACGGCCTTTTGCGTTTCTGAATCGTGCGCCGCCCGCCGCTGGAATGATACCACCGCTTCTGCCCCACGGCTGCCCCAACCGTACCCCCCTCGCCCGCCGCCCCCGCCGCTGAAGAAACTACAGCTGCTATGGTAGCGGCAAGCAGGCGTCAGGAACTAAGCGGAATCTTTGTAGTTTTGAATAGTATGAAATACACGCTGGAAATCCCCGACCAAGACGCTGCCTTTGTGCTGGAATTACTCCGGCGCGTTGCCTCCGTTAAACTCACGCCGATGCCTGGTAAAAAGGCCGCATTAGATACCACGGAGTATCTGATGAGTACCCGCACTAACCGTGAGCGCCTGTTGGCCGCAATGGAGGAAGTAGAAAGAGGCGAAACAGCGGTGCGCGAATGGCCGCAGCAATAAACCTGTCGTGGTCTTCTTACGCTTGGGAGGATTACCTCTATTGGCAGCAGGCTGACGATGCTATCTTGACCAAAATTAACGAGCTGCTTAAGGAATGTTTGCGCACGCCCTTCACTGGCCGGGGCAAACCCGAACCGTTGAAAGCTGACCGCAAAGGGTTCTGGTCGCGCCGCATCACGCAGGAGCATAGGTTGGTGTACAAGGTGAGCGGCGATACGCTCTATATTGTGCAGTGTCGATTCCATTACGACGATAAGTAGCCCCGCCCGCTGCCCCCGCCGCTGGCGCGATACCACAGCTTCTGCCCCACGGCAGCCCCAACCGACATCCCACCCCCAACGCCCCCACCCGCCACCCCCGCCGCTGAGAGAAACTGAAGCTTCTGAGGCAGGCGTCAGGAACTAAGCAGAATCTTCGTGGTTTTGAATAGTATGAAAATCACGCTGGAAATTCCTGATAACAAAGCGGCCTTCATGATGGAGTTGCTGCAAAGCCTGCCGTTTGTGAAAGCCACGCCAGCTCGCACGAAAGCCAAGCCGCAGGATGAAACAGAGTATCTGCTGAGCAACCCAGCCAACGCAAAAGCCCTGAAGGATGCCATTGAGCGCTTGGAGAGTGGTAAGGGAGTGCAACACGACCTCATCGACGCATGAGGCTTATCTGGGATGAAGCCGCTTGGGAGCAATACCTGTATTGGCAGGAAACCGAACGCGCCATCCTCCGCAAAATCAACACGCTGCTGAAGGAGTGCCAGCGCACGCCTTTCGCGGGCACGGGCAACCCGAAGCACTAAAAGGTGACCTGCGCGGCTATTGGTCGCGGCGCATCAACCACGAACACCGTTTGGTGTACAAAGCATCCGAAGACGGATTGCGCATTGCGGCCTGCCGCTTCCACTACGGAGATAAGTAACGCCCCCGCCGCAGGAACGATACCACCGCTTCTGCCCCCAACCGCCCCCCGCCCGCTGCCCGCGCCGCTGAAGAAACGGGAGCTTCTCTGATTATGCGCCAAATAGCGTGTGCAATTTCCCTTTATGTAGCATCACTGGTTCAATATTCACTCAATCGACCAATGAAGCTACTCTTACTCCTGTTGCTTACGCTTTCACTGAAAGTATCAGGCCAATCCAATAAGGAAGAGAAATTCGATACTATTGAAGCTGCTTTAGTGCTTCCCGCGAGTGTGAAATCACTAGACTTGTCCGACAAAGGTTTAAAGGGCTTGCCCACGGAAGTCGAACAGCTATCCAACCTTGCTGAAATTGATATAAGCTCGAATCCGACTTTAGACTTGGTGCAGGCTTTTGAGGTTTTGGGCAAGTTGAAGAACCTGAAGACATTATGGCTGACTGACTCTAAAATATCAGATGTACCAGTCCAGATAGCTGCCCTTAAAGGTCTAGAAGAGCTATGGCTTGACGACAATAACTTTTCAGTAGTCCCTAACTCAGTAAGGTTACTAAAGAACCTGAAATACGTCAGCTTCTTTAATAACAATATCAGTAAACTGAACCTGAGAAAAGGCGATTTCCCTAACCTCAACCAAATCAATTTGTGTTATAATAAATTTAATATATTTCCGACAGAACTGTCAATGTTGCCTCAACTGAAACGCATTGTCATTTGGGGAGACTCAATGACAATTGTGCCTAAAAGCATAAAGAAGCTTAGGAACATTGAAGAAATTAATATGGAGATTAATTATGTCAGCTCCTTCCCCAAGAGCATTAGTAAGCTCAAGCATTTGAAAAACCTGACAGCTCAGCAGAATAACTTGACAGAACAGAGTATAATGCCGCTTTACAAATTGAAGAATCTGCAAACTTTGGGGCTGAGTAACAACTGTATTTTGCATGTTAAGCCCCAAATAGGAGAACTAAAACAGTTAATCAACTTGGATTTGAGCTCCAATCCTTTGACTGATTTACCAGTTGAGTTAGGTAAGTTGAAATCTCTGCAACAGTTAGGCCTTACTGATTTGCCTGCTTTGAATTGGGATTCGACATTTAATATTATTGAAGGCCTTCCGAATCTGCGCAGGGTAGGTATGGCGTTTATGAAACGGTCTAAAATGCCCAATAGCTTTGCTAGACTAAGACAAGTAGAAATATTTTGGATGAATGGTAATTATTCATTCGATAAAGATGAGCAGGAGAGAATAAAGCGAATGCTGCCAGACGCTGACATAAATTTTAAATGATTCTTGCAAAATAGAGTTATGACTTTTTGGCTTTGAAAAAGTGTATAGAATTGCGTCTCCCCGCCAAAAAGTCCGAAAAACCACTCTCGCACCCCGTTTGCTAGTCCCTTCGTACAAACTTCCTAACCCGAAGTACCTAACCGAGACTAAGCAAAATGGACTTTAAAAACTTCACCATCAAGGCACAGGAGGCCGTGCAGAAGGCCACCGAAATAGCCGGGGGCAACCAGCAGCAGGCCATCGAAACGGGCCATTTGCTGAAGGGCCTCTTCCAGAGCGACGAAAGCGTCTTCTCGTTTCTGGCCAATAAGCTGGGCGCCAACCTCAACATTCTCACGCCAAGGCTCGATGCCATTGTGGCCGCCTACCCCAAGGTGAGCGGCGGCTCGCCCTACTTCGCCAACGACGCGGCCGCCGCCGTGCAGCGCGCCAACGCCGCCATGAAGGACATGGGCGACGAGTTCGTGTCCGTCGAGCACCTGCTGCTGGGCATCCTCAGCGGCAAGGACGCCGTGGCCACGCTGCTCAAAGACACCGGCTTCAACGACAAGGACTTGAAGGCCGCCATCCAGGAGCTGCGCGGCGGGCGCAAAGTCACCAGCCAGAGCGCCGAAGACCAGTACCAGAGCCTGAACCGCTACGCCGTGAACCTCAACGAGCAGGTGCGGCGCGGCAAGATGGACCCCGTGATTGGCCGCGACGAGGAAATCCGCCGCGTGCTGCAAATCCTCTCGCGGCGCACCAAAAACAACCCCGTGCTGCTCGGCGAACCCGGCGTGGGCAAAACCGCCATCGTGGAGGGCCTGGCCCAGCGCATCGTGGCCGGCGACGTGCCCGAAAACCTGCGCGACAAAGTCATCATGAGCCTCGACATGGGCCTACTCGTGGCCGGGGCCAAGTACAAGGGCGAGTTCGAGGAGCGCCTCAAGGCCGTCATCAAGGAAGTGACCGACTCCGACGGCCAGATTGTGCTCTTCATTGACGAGATGCATACCCTCATCGGGGCCGGCGGCGGGGGCGAGGGCGCCATGGACGCCGCCAACCTGCTCAAGCCCGCCCTGGCGCGCGGCGAGCTGCACGCCATCGGGGCCACCACGCTCAAGGAATACCAGAAATACATCGAGAAGGACAAGGCCCTCGAACGCCGTTTCCAGGCCGTGATGGTGGACGAGCCGACCATTGAGGACGCCATCAGCATCATGCGCGGCATCAAGGAGAAGTACGAGCTGCACCACGGTGTGCGCATTACCGACGATGCCGTGATTGCGGCCGTCGAGCTAAGCTCGCGCTACATCACCGACCGGTTTCTGCCCGACAAGGCCATCGACCTCATGGACGAGGCCGCCGCCAAGCTCCGCATCGAGCTGAATTCCATGCCCGTGGAGCTCGACGAAATCCAGCGCCGCATCATGCAGCTTGAAATTGAGCGCGAAGCCATCCGCCGCGAAGACAACCGCGACCGCGAAGCCATCCTCAGCAAAGAATTGGCCGAACTGAACGACAAGCGCGACACCCTGAAAGCCCGCTGGGAAGGCGAAAAAGGTGTCCTGACCGGGATTCAAACCCAGAAAGAAGCCATCGAGCAGTTCAAGCTGGAAGCCGAGCAGGCCGAGCGCCAGGGCGATTACGCCCGCGTGGCCGAGCTGCGCTACGGCAAGATTCAGGAAGCCGAAGCCAAGCTGAAAACCCTGCAGGACGAAGCCAACGCCAACAAAGACGGCGGTGCCATGCTCCAGGAAGTCGTGACCAGCGAGTCCATTGCCGAAGTGGTGGCTAAGTGGACGGGCATCCCGGTGAGCAAAATGCTGCAATCGGACCGCGAGAAGCTGCTGAACCTCGAAGCCGAGCTGGGCAAGCGCGTAGCCGGTCAGGCGGAGGCCATCGCGGCCATTTCCGATGCCGTGCGCCGCTCCCGCGCCGGCCTGCAAGACCCCAAGCGGCCCATCGGCTCATTCATTTTCTTGGGCACCACCGGCGTGGGCAAAACCGAGCTGGCCAAGGCCTTAGCCGAGTACCTGTTCAACGACGAAAATGCCATGGTGCGCATTGACATGAGCGAGTACCAGGAGCGCCACGCCACCTCGCGCCTCATCGGCGCGCCTCCCGGCTACGTGGGCTACGACGAAGGCGGCCAGCTCACGGAGGCCGTGCGCCGCAAGCCCTACTCGGTGGTGCTGCTCGATGAAATCGAGAAAGCGCACCCCGACGTGTTCAACATCCTGCTGCAAGTGCTGGACGACGGCCGCCTCACCGACAACAAAGGCCGGGTGGCGAACTTCAAGAACACCATCATCATCATGACCTCGAACACCGGGGCCGACATCATCCAGAAGAACTTCAAGGACCTCAACGAGTTCAACCACGAGGAGGTCGTCGACCGCACCCGCGACGAAGTGGTGGACCGCCTCAAGCAGCACATGCGTCCCGAGTTCCTGAACCGCATCGACGAAATCGTGATGTTCCAGCCGCTCAAGCGCAAGGAAATCCGCCGCATCGTCGACATCCAGTTCAAGCAAATCCAGCAGCGCCTGGCCGAGGCCGGCATCCAGCTCGAAGCCACCAGCGAAGTGCTCGACCACCTGGGCGAAGCCGGGTTCGACCCGCAGTTCGGTGCCCGTCCGCTCAAGCGCGTGCTCCAGCGCGTGATTCTGAACGAGCTGTCGAAAGATATCCTCTCGGGCCGCGTGACGAAAGATGCCGTAGTAGAAGCCGTGCTGGAAGACGGCGTGGTGAAATTCGAGAACGTGGAAATGCCGGCGGTGTAATTCCGGTTGGTTTCGTGAATGGGAAAGCCCCGTCAGCGTTGTGCTGGCGGGGCTTTTTTGATTCAAATCTATTTTTAGTTAGAATTATAGAATCGGTAATTTGAATTGAAGAATCTTCTTGATAATTTTCTGCGCAAATTATGAGTTGTTTTTCCCGTGCGTTCAAATTCAGCTATTGCAAATTGTTCTTTCTTTTTGGTGAACTTGAATAAGGTAATCGTGCCAGGAATCCAAAACGGGCTAAGCGCTATACCAAAGAGTAAGGACATTGTTCCAGCATCTGGATTAAAATAGCCGCCGTTCCCTTGTCCATTATTATCCGCCAGCGTCCCTAATCCAGCTATGGCAATTATTCCGGCGCTGCTACCCGTGAACCACCTACCTATATTCCGGCGGCTTTTAAATAAGTTGTGTAAAGCGCGTACCGTATCAGCGTGGGTGAATGGCGTTGGTGCAATTACTGTTCTAGCCGAATCTGCCTTGGGGCTGGCTTTTTGCGCACTTGCGGTTATGGTAAACAGCAGCACTAACACAATGGCGTATTTCATGGCAAGGCTTCATTAGGTAGTTGATGGAGCGAAGTATGCGTGTCAGCAAGGGCAGAACAACTAAGGGGAACAATGCTTAATGTCCTTTTTTTGACGGTGGTATTAGGCGTTTCCGAACAATGAATGCAGTTTCTGCGGTTGTTTTGGCTGGGTTTTTTAGCTGTGAAAAGTCCCGGAACATCAAAAGTATTTTGCTTTCCCAGCACACCGCACCCCAACCAAGCCCCCAGCCGCTTCTCCCGCTTCCCCAGTTCCTAGGTAAGCCCCAAACCTGCGTTTGTGCCCTACCTAGGACCTAGGTAAGCCCCAAACTTGCGTTTATGCCCTACCTAGGACCTAGGTAAGTCCCAAACTTGCGTGTATGCCTTACCTAGGTCCTAGGTAAGCTCCAAACTTGTGTTTATGCCCTACCTAGGAACTAGGTAGGGCTCCCACGCCCATTTCCGGCCTGCCTAGGAAATACCCCCGCCCGGCGTGGGCAAGTGCCAGAAATACTGCTACTTTAGCGGCAGTAATTTCACATTTTCCTTTTTCCAATGGAACCCACGCCTACCCCCAACGACCCGACGCCCACCCGAACCATTCCGTCTGACCTGCGCGGGCAGGCCGACCTGGCCCTGCGCCTGAAAGACGCCTGGCCCGCCACCCCCCAACTGGTGTTCCTCTGGACCACGGCGGCCGAGTACGCGCCCAAAGCCGTGGACTTCGAGGCGGCCGTGACGGCCCGCGAAACGGCCGGCATGCTGCGCCCCCAGGTGAGCGGCGACCTGCGCGCCCTCGACGCCAAGATGGAAGACGGGCTGAACTACGTGAAGGGCTACATCGCCGAGAAGTTCACCAAGGCCCGCGCCAAGGAGCACTACGCCCAGTTCGGCATCGTCACCTACCACGACGCCTACATCCTGCCCGCCGACCAGGGCGACCGCCTCAAGGCCCTCGACAAGCTGCTGGAAGCCATCAAGGCCACCGGCCTCGACAGCCGCGACTACGGCGTGAGCTTCTGGAAGCCCCTGCGCGATGCCTACGCCACGGCCACCGGCCAGGCCACCGGCACGGCCCAGGGCGTCACCAAAGCCATTGCCGACCGCGAGCCGCTGCACGACTACGTGCTGGAGGTGCTGCAAGCCATGCTCAGCCTGCTCGATGCCCAGTACCGCGACCCCAAGGAGCGCGCCGCCAAGCGCCGCGAGCTGGGGTATCTGGACGAGTTCAACTAGGGCCACCGCAGTGGGGCACGCCCTCAGAAACGCCCGCTACCTGCGCCGCAGCCGTCACGGCGGTAGCGGAGAAGCACAAAAAGCCCCGTCAGCGTATTGCTGACGGGGCTTTTCTGTTTTAAACCAATCCATCAAAATCTGCCCAGAAATTCCTGCCAGCTCACGACGGGCACCCGTTACTATGCGTAGCGGCGTGTGTGCCAGTTAACAATTAAGGAAATGGCCGGTCGACTCATGTTGAACCGCTGAGCAAGTGTTTTTTGCGGGGTGCCCTGCGCTGCGAGGTGGCGCACCTGCGCCACTTCGGCCGTGCTCAGCCGGCTTTTGTGGTGTAGCTCGCCGGAATGATACAAATACGCCGTCGTAGCCCCGTCGGCTACTTCACACGGGTACACCCACTGCAGGTTATCAACCCGTAAATTGAGGTGATTGCCGTCGCGGGGAAGCACGAAGGTCTGGCGGGCATCAGCGGGGGGGGGTAAAAAGTGCTGGGCAACCAGGCGGTTGAGGCCAACCTGCGCTGTTGTCGCTTCACAGCACAAGGTAACGGAAGGATAACGGCTTGCCCCTGAAGGCCGCAGCAGGCGTGCCCGCGTGGTTCGCTTATATTGCAGGCTAACTACTTTGCCATGAGAGGAAACCCGGTAACGGTCGGCAAACCCGGTTACGGGCAGCCACGCCTCGCCAGTAGCAACTGGAACGAGCACATCTGCCAACAGCACTTGGCCATTATCTAGCTCGACCGCGCCATCGGTCAGTACCTCAATTACTACCGCGTATTCAGCCAGGCCCGCACGAGCAAAACCAGGGTTGGTAACGGTATCGCCGGCGTACAGCGTAGGAGTTATAGAAGGCATAAGAATCTAAAAATAGGGGAAGGCAGGCCAGAAAGGCAGGTGTCATTAAATAACTCCTCTGAGGTGTTGAGACAGGAGTTGGGTCCGGGAGTTGACGTGCATTTTGCGGTAGACGTGCTTGACGTGGGTGCGGACGGTGAGGGTGGAGAGGTCGAGGCGGGCGGAGATTTG
>JAQBNT010000107.1 GCA_028288445.1 Hymenobacter sp.
CTTCGCCTGAGCAGACTCAACGAAGCGGTAGAGATGCTTCGACTGCGCTCAGCATGACCGTTCCCTTATCCTGTGCTATCCAACATAACGGTCTTAGTTATTCGGCTTCACCGGCTCCTTCTCCGGGCCATGCTCTTCCACTTTCGTGTCCTTCTTGTTAGCCGCGTCCTCGTGCTCCGGCGTCCACTGCGTGTGGAATACGCCCTCTTTGCCAATCAGCTCATAAGTGTGCGCCCCGAAGTAGTCGCGCTGGGCCTGAATGAGGTTGGAAGGCATCCGCGCCGTGCGGAAGGTATCAAAGTAGCTCAGCGAGGCCATGTAGCCGGGCAGGGCCAGGCCGGCGGTGGCAGCGGCGGCCACCACGGCGCGGCTGCCGGGCACGGCCTCATTCACCAGCTGCTGCACCTGCGCATCCAGCAGCAGGTGGGCCAGGTCGGGAGTCTGCTTATAGGCGTTGTAAATCTCGTTCAGAAAGCCCGAGCGAATGATGCAGCCGCCGCGCCATATTTTGGCAATTTCGGCTAGGTCCAACTCGTAGGAAAAGTCCTTCGAGGCCTTCGAAAGCAGTTGCATCCCTTGAGCGTAGGTGATGACCATGCTGAAATAAAACGCCTGCTCCAGTTGCGACAGGAACGCCTCGCGCTCCACCGAGAGCGGCCCGGCCGCCGGGCCATACAGCCCCGCCAGCTGCTCGCGCAGGGCCTTGTACTTCGACAAGTCGCGCATGGCCACGGCCGTATCCACGGTGGGCAGCGGCGTTTCCAGGTCCATCGCCACCTGCGAGGTCCACTTGCCGGTGCCCTTCGAGCGCGCCTCGTCCTTGATGTCGTCGAGCAGCAAATGGTCGGTATTCGGGGCGATGAAACCGAAAATGTCCTTCGTAATATCCAGCAGAAACGACTGCAGCCGGCCCGCGTTCCACTGCGCAAACACCTGCCCGATGGCCGCGTTGTCCATGCCCAAACCCGTTTTCAGCACCGCGTACGTCTCCGCGATGAGCTGCATCAGGCCGTACTCGATGCCGTTGTGCACCATTTTCACGAAGTGGCCGGCCGCGCCCGGCCCGATGTATGTCACGCACGGCTGCCCGTCCACCTGTGCCGCAATGGCCTCAAACATGGGCTGCATCACCGCATAGGCCGCTTTGTCGCCACCGGGCATCATGCTGGGGCCAAAGCGCGCCCCTTCCTCGCCGCCGCTCACGCCCATCCCGAAGAAGTGGAAGCCGGCCGCTTCCACCGCCTTCGCCCGCCGCTCGGTGTCGGTGAAGTGCGAGTTGCCGCCGTCGATAATGATGTCGCCGGGGGCCAGCAGGGGCTGTAGCTCCGCAATCACGATGTCCACGATGGCCCCGGCGGGCACCAGCATCATCACCGCGCGCGGCGTTTGCAGGCCGTTCAGGAACGTGGCCAGGTCCGAGAAGCCTTGCACGGGCTTGCCCGCGCCTTCCTTGGCCAGCAGGTCAATTTTGTCGGCGGCCTTGTCGTAGCCCGCCACGGCAAAGCCGTGGTCGGCCAGGTTCAGCAGCAGGTTGCGGCCCATGGTACCGAGGCCAATCATGCCAAAAGAAGGCTTGGAAGCGGGAGTTGCGCTCATCAGAAAAGAGGGGGTTAAGAAGCAGGGTTCAGGTCGGGGAAACGAGTTACGCCAGAAAAAGGCGAAACTGGAGAGAAAGTTTTGGCCGGGTGGGTCACTGGCGTGGTCCTGCGCCGCGCTGTCGGCTAGGGACCCATACGGTTGACCTTACTACAGCTGGCTAAACGGAATATTCTGAATTGGATAAGATTTCCAGCCTTGATAGTCAAAATGCCACCACTCGGCGGGCAGCACCGTGAAGCCGTGGCGTTCCATCGTGCTGCGGAGCAGGTCCCGGTGAGTTCGTTGCTCGGCGGTGCCTTCGGCGTAAGCGGCGTAGGAGCGAGGGCTCATTTCATCGTACTCGCCGGGCATAGCAACTTCTTTGTTGGTCGCAATGTCCCATAGACTGAGGTCAACGGCACAGCCGCGGTTATGGCGTGAGCCTTTGCGCGGGTCGGCCACAAACTCCTTTTTGTCGGCCGGCGTATGGTCCCACATCTGTTTGGTAATGCGCCAGGGCCGGTAACCATCGAATACCAGCAGGCAGTAGCCCAGTGGTTTTAAGTCAGCATTTGCCCGCGCCAAAGCCTCGGCAGCCGGACGCTGCAAAAACGCCCGCGCCTGCGGATACAGCATCCGGCCCATGAAATTGTGGCTGGTGGCGTAGCGAATATCCAGCCGAATGGTTGGGTCGAGTTTGGTCAGTTCCACCAACTCGCCGGGACGGAAGGGGCCGGCTTCGTGCGGCGGCCGGGCCGCACAGCTGCTGAAAGCGCTGAGGAAGCACAGCAGCCACAGATGTAGCAGGACACGATTCATAGCGAGGGGCCAGCGTATGGAAAGCCAAATAAACAGAAAAAGCAGCCCGTTGGACTGCTTTTTCTGTATTCACACAAAGTGTTTCGATTACAAAATCCCGCTCATAAAGCCCGGCGCAATGCCCAGCAGAATCGTGAGCAGCGCCAGCACCACCAGCGTCACCGTCTGAATCCCATCCACCGGCACCGGCGTCGCGCCCTCGGGGGCCGGCTGCATGTACATGGCAATAATCGGCCGCAGGTAGTAGTACAAGCCCACCATGCTCATGATAACCGCGAACACCACCAGCCCGATATAGCCCTGCCCCACGGCCGCCGCCAGCAAAAAGAACTTCCCAAAGAAGCCCCCCGTGAGCGGAATCCCCGCCAGCGACAGCATCGCCACCGTCATCACAAACGCCAGCAGCGGGTTGGTCTTGCCCAGGCCGTTGAGGCCGGAATACCGGTCCTCCTGCCGATGCTCGGCCACCAGTTTCAGCACCCCAAACGCCGCCACCGTGGCAATGGAATACGCCAGCGAGTAGAAGAAAATGCCGCTGGCCGCATCGCCCGTCAGGATGCCCTTGCTGGCCACCAGCCCAATAAGCAGGTACCCCGCGTGGCTCACACTCGAATAGGCCAGCATGCGTTTGGTATTCGTCTGGGCCGCCGCGCCCACGTTGCCCAGCAGCAGCGTCAGCGCACACATGGCCTGAATCGTCGGCATCCAGAAGCCCTGCGCCGCCGGCAGCGCCACCGCCAGCAGCTTCAGAAACGCCGCGAAGCCCGCCGTCTTCACCACCGTGCTCATGAAGGCCGTGAAGAACGTCGGCGTACCCTCGTACACATCCGGCGTCCAGAAGTGGAACGGCGCCGCCGACACCTTAAAGCCAATCCCAATAATCATCATCAGAATGCCGATGTAGAGCATCGGCTGCAAGCTGGCATTGGCCGGCGCGGCCACCGCCGCCCCCAACTGCGACAGCGAGAACGTGCCCGTAGCCCCATACAGCAGCGCAATGCCAAACAGCAGAATGCCCGTAGCAAACGCGCCCATCAAAAAGTATTTCAGCGCCGCTTCATTGGAGCGCGAGTCGCGCTTGTTGCTGCCCGCCAGCACGTACATGCTGATGCTCAGAATCTCAATGCCCACAAACAGCATCAGCAAATGGTCGTAGCCAATCATCATGATGGCCCCCACCAGCGAAAACAGCAGCAGCGCGTAGTATTCGGCCAAATTCGGCTCGCCGCTCGTCACGTAGCTGCGCGAAAACGGCAGCAGCAGAATCGTAGTCAGCAGCACAATGCCCGTAAAGGCCACCGTGTAGTTGTCCACCACCAGCATGTGGTTGAAGTAGGGCGCGTGCGCCACGTTCCAGTCGGCGTAGTTGGCCCCGAACACGGCCAGCAGCAGCAGCATGGCACCGGGCAGCAGCACCTTATTCGAGCGCAAAAAGCCCAGAAACAGGTTGAGGATGCCGAAGACGGAGAGGAGAATGATGGAGGTCATGGGCTTACTGGGAGTCGGAACAACAGCTACGAACTGTCATCCTGAGCTTGCGAAGGACCTTATCAAGGCCGCTTCGTTGGATTACTACTTCAAATCTGCGCGAGCGTGATAAGGTCCTTCACCCCGCAAAAAAAACTATCGGCCCACCAGCGCCAGGATATTCGCCACGGCCGGCTCCGAGATGTGCAGGAACGTATTCGGAAACAAGCCAATCCAGAACACCAGCGCAATGAGCGGCACCAGCACCAGCAGCTCGCCGCCAGTCAGGTCCGTAATGGTTTCAGAGAACGCCGAATCCGGCCCCAGCATCACCCGCTGGAACATGCGCAGCAAATACACCGCCGAGAAAATAATAGTCAAACCAGCCACCGCGCCCACCCAGGCGTTGTACTGGTACACCCCCGCCAGCAGCAGGAACTCGCCCACGAAACCACCCGTGAGCGGCAGCGCCACCGTGCTCAGCAGCATTATCAGAAAGCACACCGAAAGAATGGGCGTGCGGCGCGTCAGCCCGCCCAGGTCCGGGATGAACCGGGTGCCCGTGCGCCGCTCAATGGCATCGGCAATGAAGAACATGCCCACCACGTTCACGCCGTGGGCCAGCATCTGCACCACCGCGCCCTGCAACCCAATCTGGGTAAGCGAAAACACGCCCGCCGCCATCAACCCCACGTGGCTGAGCGACGAATAGGCAATCAGCCGCTTCACATCCCGCTGCCGAATGGCGATAATGGCCCCGTAGATAATCCCGATGACCGAGAGGATGATAACCGGCTTCTGCCACTGGCTCACGCCGAGCGGCACCACCGGCAGCAGCCAGCGCATAGTGCCGTAGATGCCCATTTTCAGCATGATGCCCGAAAGCAGCATAGTAGCCGGAGCCGGGGCTTCGGTATAAGTATCGGGCTGCCAGGTATGAAAGGGAAAGATGGGCATCTTCACCGCAAAAGCCGCGAAAATCAGCCAGAACAGCCACGACTGCTCCGAGGCGCTCAGCTTCAGGTTATAGAAAGCCGTGAGCTCCGACGAATGCTGGGCCAGCGAGCCAGCGGCCGGCCCGGTTTGCAGGTAGAGGTACACGAAGCCCGCCAGCATCAGCAGCGAACCCACCACGGTATACAGGAAGAACTTAAGCGTAACCGCAATGCGGCGCTCCCCGCCCCAGGCCCCGGCCAGCAAGTAAATCGGAATCAGCGCCACTTCCCAGAAGAAGTAAAATAGAAAAGCATCAAGCGAAACGAACACACCCAGCAGCCCCGTTTGCATAAACAGCACGAGGGCGTAGAACGTCGACGGATTGTCGTAGTCGCGCTTGAAGGCGCTCAGCAAAATAAGCGGCACCAGGAACGTAGTGAGCAGCACCATCAACAAACTCAGGCCATCGAGCCCGATGTGGAAGTTGATGCCGGCCGACGCAATCCAGCGGTAATCGAGGTTGTAGGCCGCCGAGCCGTGGCGGGTGAAGTCGAACGCGACGTAGGCGGCGATGACGAATTCGAGGAGCGAGGCCCCGAAGGCGAGGGCACGGGCGGCGGCTCCCTTAACGACTAGCAGCAGCAGGGCGGCGGCCAAAGGGAGAAAAAGCAGTACAGCAGTCAGCATCAGCAGGCGGGTTGGGCGCGTTGCAGGGTGGGGGAACCCACCCGCAAATTGACCGCAAACTTACGCACGGACTAGGAAGGCACCACCGTTTTTGTGCAACTTCTACGGCCGGCCCCCTTTGCGGCCGTGCGCCTGTGCCCGTTGGCGGCGAACTTTGCCGCTCACCTCATCCGCTCCCAATGGCAGCCCCCATCCTGCGCGTGGCCCGGCCCACCGACAACCTGCCCGCCCTGCGACGCTTCTACTGCGACGGCCTGGGCCTGCAGCAACTCGCCTCCTTCACCGCCCACAACGGCTTCGACGGCCTCATGCTGGGCCACCCGCAGGCCCCGTACCATCTGGAGTTCACGCACCAGCCCGGCCATCTCGTCGGCCGCGCTCCCACAGCCGACAACCTGCTCGTTTTCTACCTGCCCGATGCCAAGGAGTGGCAGGCCACCGTGCAGCGCATGGAAGCCGCCGGCTTCGCGCCGGTGCCCTCCTATAACCCGTACTGGGACGCGCACGGCCGCACCTTTGAAGACCCCGACGGCTACCGCGTGGTACTGCAACAAGCCGCGTGGGCGCCGCCCGAAGCCTCGCCCCTGACGCTGCGCGATTTCCGGTCCGGCGACCAGCCCGTTTTCCGGCAGTTGAATGAGGAGTGGATTTCGCACTATTTCACCCTAGAGCCCGCCGATTTGAAGGCCCTCGACCATCCCGAAGAATACATTCTTGCCCCGGGCGGCTGCATCTTGCTGGCCGAGGTGGACGGGCAGGTAGTGGGCACCTGTGCCCTGATTAAAATTGCCGACGACCGCAGCTACGAGCTGGCCAAAATGGCCGTCTCGCCCGCCGCGCAGGGCCAGCAGGTTGGCTACCTGCTGGGCCAGGCGGCCGTGCAGCGGGTGCGCGACCTGGGTGGTGACCGCGTGTATCTGGAAAGCAACTCGAAGCTGGCTCCGGCGCTGGCACTGTACCGCAAGCTGGGCTTTCAGGACTTGGCCGAGCCCAACCCATCGCCCTACGCCCGGGCCGACGTGCAGATGGAGCTTTTGCTGGCCTGATGCAGCCTAACGAATCCGTCGTTTCGCGCCTCGCGCCCACGCCCAGTGGCTACCTGCATCTCGGCAACGCCGTGAACTTCGTGCTCACCTGGCTGCTCACGCGGCAGGCCGGCGGCACGCTGCACCTGCGCATCGACGACCTGGACCGGGCCCGCCTGCGCCCGGCCTACCTGGATAACATCTTCCGCGTCATCGACTGGCTGGGCATTGATTACAACCACGGCCCCAGCGGCCCCGATGACTTCCTGCGCCACCACTCGCAGTTACTGCACCTGCCCGACTACAACCGCGTGCTGCGCCGGCTGGCGCTGGTGCCAGGCCTGGTACAGGCCAGCCAGCGCACCCGAACCAGTGGGACCGAGGCCGCCGTTGCGCTGGAAACGCCGGGCGCAGCTTGGCGGGCGCACGTTCCGGCCGGCACCGAAATCAACTTTCCCGATGGCTGGCAGGGCCAAACCAGCGTACCGCTCGGCGCACTGATGCCGGACTTTGTGGTTCGCAAGAAAGATGGCGTAGCGGCGTATCAGGTCGCGTCGGTGGTGGATGATTTGCGCCTCGGCACTAACCTGATTGTGCGTGGGCTGGACTTGCAAGCCAGCACGGCCGCGCAACTGTGGCTGGCCAGCCATCTTTCGGAAACTGCAGCTTTCAATTCGGCGCGCATTCAGTTTTTTCATCACCCCCTGCTGACGGATGCGGCGGGCCAGAAGCTCTCCAAGTCGCAGCAACTGCCGGTCGATGCGGGAATTCTGGCGCAGGCGCAAGGAAAACAGGCCGTATTCCAAGCCGTGGCCAGCTTGCTGAAGCTGCCAGCCGATACGGCCGAAACCCTGACCTCGCTCCAACAAGCCTTTACCTCGGTGAAACTCCCTTTGTCCGCTCTTTAACGCTGTGCGAAAACGCTAACGCACTTCCTTCTTGAACTGCTCGGCCCAGTGGTCGGCCAGACGCGTGGGTTCCGGCAGCTTGTAGCCGCGCAGACAGGCCAGCGTGAGGCGGGTAGCGGTGGCCTGGTCGCAGCGGTGGCCAGGGCTCACGAACAGCGGTAGCACCTTGTCCTTGCTGCGAATGACTTCGCCGATGAGCTCGCCGGATTTTGCATCCAGCAGCGGCTCAATGTTGCCGCGCTCAATTCCGGGCTCCGTGAAAATACCCGTCAGCTTCTGCTTGGCCACGCCGAAGGTGGGCATATCGAGCAGCACGCCCAGGTGCGCGGCAATGCCCATGCGGCGCGGGTGCGCAATGCCGTGGCCGTCGACCATGATGACATCGGGCTTGTTTTCGAGTTTGGCGAAGGCATGAATCACGTTCGGGGCTTCGCGGAAGGAGAGGAAGCCAGGCACGTAGGGCATATCCACGGGGCCGTAGTTGTACACTTTTTCGACCAGCTCCAGCGAGGGGAATTTCAGCACCACGAACACCGACAGAATCGTGTCGGGCGTGGGGAATGAGGAGTCGCAGCCGGCAATGAGGCGCGGCTCGTGGGCTAGGGGCTCGGCGCGCACGCGCTGGCGCATTTCGTGCTGCTGCTCGGTGAGGCTTTTGACGAGGGCGGGGTCGGGTGGGGGGCCGGGCGGGCGGTAATAGGCCATTTGTTTGAGTTAGGAGTTAAAAGGTAGGAGCGAAGAGGTGGTGGGGACTACAATCAGAAAAGCCCGACTGTAGCATCTTACGGCGGTGGGGGGCGTATGAGGGCCATACGTTTCTTCGTCGGCCATGTCTGATTCCAACTCTGAGCACTCTGAACAACCCGCTTCCACCGGCTCCGGCCCGCTGCTGGAGCGCCGCTATTTTATTGATGTAAAGCGCGCCCGAAAATCGCCCGCCCAGCTCATGGCCGAGGTGCAGGCCGATGTGCCCCGCTTCTCGCCCGATGCGCTGGCCAACTTTAAAAAGAAAGAAGGCGACGACGGGCCAATTAAAGTGGGCGATGAATTTCACATCACCATTCTCGGCCCCTGGAACGGCAGTGTGCGCGTCACCGAAGTCAGCGCCACGTCGTTCGAGTTCATCACCCTCGAAGGCCACCCCGAGGCCGGCCGCATCCGCTTCGAGACGCATTATCTGGACGAGTCGCCCGATGTACTGCGGTTTGAAATCCGTTCTTCGGCCCGCTCGCGCGATGGGCTGGTGGCTTTTGCTTACGACACCATCGGGGGCGGCAAGCTGATGCAGGAAGCCACCTGGACGGAGTTCTGCCGGCGCGTGGCGGCGGCCAGCGGCGGCCAGGCCCTCGGCGACGTAGTGGTTGAAACCTTCCGGCACGACGAATCCGGCCACGTTCAACACACCCGCCATGACTAACCAAGTTGCCGCCGTACCTGTCTCGGCAAAGCCAACTGCCTGGGAGCAGTACCGCGCCCGCATCGATTCTTACGCCAACGCCAAAGTCAACTACGACTTTTCGCGCCAGAACGAGTACACCAGTGCCACCGGATGGCGCATCGACGACTACGCCACCGACCTGCCCGCCGAAGCTCCCGGCCCGCCCGAAGCGGCCGGCTCCTTCGCCGCTGCCCAGGACGTGCTGCGCCGCTACGCCTTCCCGCCGCCCGACCTCATCACCGGGTACTTCGACCCCCAGATGCCGCTCGAAAAGCGCATTATGGTGCTGCGGGCCCACTTTCTGGTGTTCAACTTCTACTTCGGCGTGCGCGTGAGCGAAGTGACCGACGAAGAAGCCCGCCATACGCCCGGCGGCTCCGAGCGGGTGTGGGGCTACGGCTACCGCACCTTGGAAGGCCACTTCGAGAAAGGGCAAATCGACTTCACCATTCACAAAAACCTGACCACCGGCGCGGTGCAATTCCGCATCCACGCCGTGTCGCAGCCCGGCCAGATTCGCAACCCGTTTTACTGGGTGGGGTTCAAGCTGTTTGGGCGGATACTCCAGCGCAAGTTTGCCCGCGAGTCGTTGCGCCGCATGCGGGAGCTGGTGGGCAAAACGCTGGCCGGAACGCCGCTGCCGCAAACTTTGCCCGAGCCGGTCGGTTAATGTGGTCTTGTATTTTGATAGAACGTCATGCCCATCTGGCGTCCGCGCAGCCGAAGCATCTCGCGTGGGGTAGTAACTCAATCGTTGAAACGGTTTTGATTGCTGCCCGCGAGATGCTTCGGCTGCGCGGACGCCAGATGGGCATGACGTTCTGTTTTTTCTTTTTATCAAATAACTTCCCCCAAGATGCTTCCAACGAAAGCTTACGCGGCCCCGGCCGTCAACGTCCCCCTTGCTCCCTTCAATTTCGAGCGCCGCGAAGTAGGTGCGCACGATGTTCTCATTGACATTCAATTCTGTGGCGTGTGCCACTCCGACCTGCACCAGGTGCGCGACGAGTGGGGCGGCTCCATCTTCCCGATGGTGCCGGGCCACGAAATCGTGGGCCGCATTACCCAGGTGGGCGACCACGTCAAGAACTTCAAAGTGGGCGACCTGGCTGGCGTGGGCTGCATGGTGGACTCCTGCCGCACCTGCCCCAGCTGCCAGGACGGCCTGGAGCAGTACTGCGAAACCACCGGCATGGTGGGCACCTACAATAGCCGCGAAATAGGGAGCGGCTTACCCACTTATGGCGGTTACTCCAGCCAGATTGTGGTGGATGAGAAGTATACCCTCAAGGTTTCGGAGAAGCTGGACCTGGCCCGCGTGGCCCCGCTGCTGTGCGCCGGCATCACCACCTACTCGCCCCTGCGCCAGTGGAAAGTGGGCCCCGGCCACCGCGTGGGCGTGATGGGCCTCGGCGGCCTGGGCCACATGGCCGTGAAGCTCGCCGCCGCCATGGGGGCCGAAGTCACTGTGCTCAGCACCTCGCCCAACAAGGAAGCCGATGCCAAAGAGCTGGGGGCCCACAAGTTTGTGGTGACCAAAGACGAGGCGCAGCTGAAGTCGGTAGGTAACTACTTCGACTTCATTATCAACACGGTATCGGCCCAGCTCGACCTGGCCACCTACGTGAACCTGCTGCGCCGCGACGGCACCATGATTCTGCTGGGCGTGCCCACCGAAGCGCCGCACATCCACGCCTTCAACCTCATCAGCAAGCGCCGCCGCATCGCGGGCTCGCTCATCGGCGGCATCGCCGAGACGCAGGAAATGCTCGACTTCTGTGGCGAACACGGCATCGTATCCGATATAGAAATGATCAACATTCAGGATATCAATGAAGCTTATGAGCGATTGTTGAAAGGTGATGTAAAATATCGCTTCGTAATCGACATGGCTTCGATTAAACAAGGATAGCCCAGTCAATTTAACAGTTAAACAGATTAAGTTACAGTCATTTAGTCTGTTTAACTGTTTTTT
>JAQBNT010000114.1 GCA_028288445.1 Hymenobacter sp.
GCTGCTGCCTTTTGCTTGGCTACTGGCCATGACGGTCTTGGTTTCCCGCGTCGCCTGGCAATTGGGCCGCCTGCCCGGTTATCAAGACCCCACCCCGGAGAGCTGGGGCGTGGTGCATGGCGTAGTAATCGGTCTGTTCATCGCTGGGGTATACGCCACCTGGGCTTGGAGCGTCTGCACGGCCATCCTACTCGCAATGGCCCGGCAAGAGCTGCGGCGCAACGTGGTATCCACGGGACTATGCGTGCTGGGCATTGGGGCTTACATGGCAGTCCTTTGGCTGCCCAACCAGCACCTGGTTGAGTGGCTGTTGGATTGAATAGCAATGCGCCCGCTGGCCCACGGCGCAGACGCGCGCCAGCGGAGAATCAAATCACCGTTTAACTATAACTGGCATCTTCATTCGCTGCCTTGCCGAAAGGCCGGCGCGGGTGCCCGAAGCGCAAGTGCCTCCTCCCCAAGCAACGCATGGTAACGCTGGTCAGAAGATTCCTCATTGTATACGCCGGCGTGTGCGCGGCGGTCTTGGTAGCGTTTTACAGCTTTTATGCGCGTTGCGCCGCCGCGCTGGGCCGGCTTCCACGGTTTGACAATCCCGACCCCAAAACGTTCGGCTTCACCACACACCGGGCCCTGACGGACTTGCTGACCTCGCTGGCCGTGGTGGCATGGCCCGTGTGTCTCGTCGCCACGGTCCTGCTGCTAGCAAAAAGGCACCTGGGGTTGGGGCAACTGCTCGTGTTGCTACTCCTGCAAGCCCTCGTTATTGTCGCCGTGTTTTTCTCCCCCGTTGGGGAGTGGTACGCGGACTAAACGGGGGCCGGCAGCAGCAGTGTTAGCCGCTCCTGCTTCAGGAAAGACCCGTTTCCATGAACTCCTGGCCGCTGCCCGGCACCCGGTATCAGGGAGCCACCG
Source organism: Hymenobacter sp. (assembly GCA_028288445.1). Lineage (GTDB taxonomy): Bacteria > Bacteroidota > Bacteroidia > Cytophagales > Hymenobacteraceae > Hymenobacter. The sequence goes on from JAQBNT010000114.1 coordinate 916, forward strand.
CAGAGCCGGAGGCGTTTACGAATCAACGGTTACGAAATGGCCCGCCGGGCTGCGTTTCGTGAACGCACAAATCCAGTGGGCCAGGGAGGAGAGAACACCACCGGGGCCGTTGCCGAACCCGGCCCGCGAAGTACCTTTCGCCGGTCGTTGCCCGTGCGTGGTTCGCACTCCCTTTCCCAACGGCTCGCCTTATGACACGTTTCTGCTGCGGTGCCGGGTGCACCGCGCTGGCCCTGGCCGGCCTCACGGCCTTGCTGGCCGCCCAAGCGCCCTCGGGCAACGCCATTACCCTGCTCACGCTCAACCAGCCCCCCTGCGCCACCCTCACCGAGAAGTCGGTGATTCGGGCCAAGCTGGCCTACCACCTGGCCGATGCCGAGCAGTCGGCCTACGGCTTTTCCGTGTCCATCAAGTTCCAAAGCACCAACCCGCGCATGACCTTTTCCGACGGCGTGCAGGGCCAGGCCACGGTTACGGCCCGCCACGACACGCTCACGCTGGAATACCCCGTGGCCGCCATCCGCCGCAACGACCGCCTCCAACGCCCGGTGACCTGCTATTTCTATCTGCACCGCTACATGGCCCCCGGCCGCAGCGTGGTCCTGGCCAAAACCGGGGCCATCACGTTCCAGGAGTGCCAGTAAGGCGTTGGGGCCAGCCCCACCCTTGCATGAATGGGCCCGTTTGGCTGAATAGTTGCTTGTACTACTTCGCTTTGGTTAGGCATTGATGCCGGACGTGAGAGGGCTCCGAATACGCGTTTTTATTTCCCGTTGGTCTATGATGACACGCGCTTCTGTTGCCCGTTGGCTGGGCTACCTGCACCGGGGGCTGGGGTTGCTGCCTTTTGCTTGGCTACTGGCCATGACGGTCTTGGTTTCCCGCGTCGCCTGGCAATTGGGCCGCCTGCCCGGTTATCAAGACCCCACCCCGGAGAGCTGGGGCGTGGTGCATGGGGTAGTAATCGGTCTGTTCATCGCTGGGGTATACGCTACCTGGGCTTGGAGCGTATGTACAGCCGTCCTGCTCGCAATGGCCCGGCAAGAGCTGCGCCGCAACATGGTATCCACAGGACTAGGCGTGCTGGGCATTGGGGCTTACATGGCAGTCCTTTGGCTGCCCAACCAGCACCTGCTTGAGTGGCTGTTGGATTAAACAGAAAAAGACTCCTTTCCGGAAACTTCTGGCTGCTGCCCGGCACCCAGTATCGGTGAGCCCCTGCCGAGCAGGAGGAACTCCGGCTGCTGGAGCAGGTCGATGGCCAGTGGAAGCTGGTGGGCCAGTCCATCCACCTGCATAAGCGGTAAGCGAGTGCCCCGGCTGGCGTGCGCATAACTGCCCCATCCGAGACACCTTCCGCGTTTCCGGCCCACAGAACTATGCGGTAAGCCACCAAGTTATGGCTCTCGGCAACGATGCCGGGAACGTTTGCGCAACTATACTCGGGCTTAGGCCTTACTATATACTCATTTGCTGAAGCTTAGCGGGTAGGTTTGTATAGACCTCTCACCGATGGCCGCGGCCATCACCCACCCAAAACCGCTCCGACTATGAAGCACTTGTTCTCCTTATTCTTACTGCTGCTGCTGTCGCCGCTGGCCCTGCGCGCGCAGTCGCTGACCCTGCTGGAGTCCTCCGGCTGGCTGGAAACCGCCTACGTGCGGTGGCAGCCCATTGCCAGCGCGCAGAGCTACAACGTGTACTACACCGGGGCCGGCCTGGTCAATCAGAAGCTCGACGACCAGCTCATCCGCAACTACGGCACCTTTTACCGGGCCGATGCCCTGGGCCTGACGCCCGGCACGTACACACTCAAAATCGCGCCCGTAATCGCGGGCGTCGAAGGCACCGCCACCGTCACCACTTCCCTCACGGTGCTGGCCCAGGACCGCACCGGGTTTGCCTTCAGCAACGGCCACGTACCGGGGGCCTACAACACCAACGGCACCGTGAAAACCAACGCCGTCATCCTCTACATCACCCAAAGCACCAAGAACACGGTGTCCCTCAACGTGACCGGGGCCACCACCAACCCCTGCGTGGGCCTGCAAACCATCCTCGACGGCTTCAAGAAAGGCCGGGATTCCCGGCCGCTGCTCGTGCGCTTCATCGGCCAAATCACCGACCTGACCTACATGCTGGGCGGCGACCTCGTCATCGAGAACAACAACCTGGCCACCGGGGCCATCACCCTCGAAGGCGTGGGCAACGATGCCGTGGCCGATGGCTTCGGCATTCGGATAAAAGGGTCTTCCAACATTGAAATCCGCAACATCGGCACGATGAACACCGACAGCGATGAAGGTGACAACATTGGCCTGCAGCAGGACAACGACTACATCTGGGTGCACAACTGCGATTACTTCTACGGCCACGCGGGCAGCGCCGCCGACCAGGTGAAGGGCGACGGCGCGCTGGATTGCAAAAAGTCCACCTACGTCACGTTCTCCTACAACCACTTCTGGGATTCGGGCAAGAGCAACCTGCTGGGCCTGAGCGAAGGCACCACGCAGGGCCTGTACATCACCTACCACCACAACTGGTACGACCACTCGGATTCCCGCCATCCCCGCGTTCGGTTTTATTCGGCGCACGTCTACAACAACTATTACGACGGCAACGCCAAGTACGGCTCCGGCTCCACGGAAGGCTCCTCTGTGTTCATGGAAGGCAATTATTTCCGCAACTGCAAGTACCCCATGCTGACGTCGATGCAGGGCACGGACGTTTTCAACCCGGCCACGCAGCGCAACGACTACACCAACATGCCCATCTTCTCCAACGAGGACGGCGGCACCATCAAGGCCTTCGATAACTACATGACCGGGCAGACGCGCTTCGTGCCCTACGGTGCCACCGGCTACCCCAACTCCACGGTTGACTTCGATGCCTACGTGGTAACTACCCGCACCCAGACCGTGCCCGCCACCGTGTTGTCGGCCTACGGCCGCAACGCCTACAACAACTTCGACACCAACACGGCCGTCATGTACACCTACACCCCGGATGGCCCCACGGCGGCCCGGGACAACACGATGCTGTACTCGGGCCGCGTGAAGGGCGGCGACTTCCAGTGGACCTTCAACAACGCGGTTGACGACGCTTCTTCCTCCGTCAACATCCCGCTGCAAGCGGCGCTGGTCGGCTACACCACCGGCCTGGTTTCGGTGCAAGGCATTGTGCCGCCCACAACCGGCGGCGGCGGTGGCGGCACGGGCGGCGGCACCGCTTCGGACATGGTGCACAACTTCACCGTGGCCGGCAACACCAGCACCTTCTACACCATCACCGGCAACCTCTCCACTTCGCAGGGCACGGTGGTTTACAACGGCCTGAACCTGACGCAGTGCCTGAAGCTGGAGTCGTCCACGAACGTGGCCTTCACCACCACGGCAGCGGCTACGCTCACGCTGGTATTCAACGATGCCTTCAGTGGCGCGGTTAAAATCGACAACGTGAACCAGACGGTGACTTCGGGCCGCCTCTCGCTGCCCCTCACGGCCGGGGCGCACCAAATCACCAAAGGCGTAACCGCGAACATCTACTACATGAGCACCGCGTATGTCCTGGGCACGCGCAACCAGTTGGATGGGCTGTCCATTAAGGTCTACCCGAACCCGGCGGCCGATGAAGTGACGGTGTCCTGGAAGAGCAAGCAGGCGTTTTCGCTCTACACCATCACCGGCAGCCTGGTGAAAACCGGCGTCACCAACCAGTCTTTCGACCTGAAAGACGTGAAGCCCGGCGTGTACCTCATCCGCCTGCGCGACGAAGACGGCTACCTGCGCACGAGCCAGTTGCTCAAGCAATAAGTTCCTGACGCGACACAGTCCCGGCCCCCGTTTGCTGGAACTGCTGCAACCCGGCTTTTCCGAATATCTGGAAAGCCGTTAAACGACAAAAGCGCCCCCGACGTGTAGCATTGGGGGGCGCTTTTGTCGTTTAACGTGGTGATGATGGCCTGCCCGCGTCCGCCAGCAGGGAAGGGCGGGCGAACTAGAAAGCTCGCGCCAGGGCATCCGTCAGGGCCTCTTTCACGCGGCGCAGCTCCGCGTCGCCCGTGGCCCGGTCGGTTCCTACGGAGCGGGCCCGCACCCCAACCGTGCCCTGCTAGCGCCGCGTAGTGCGGGGCCGGGTAGAGTACATGACCACCGTTAGCACCGAGTCGGCCGGGCCGACCAGGGTGCGTGGGGCCAGGTAGCCGGGGTATTCCACCAGTAGCTCATAAGCACCGGCCGGCAGCAGCAGCTCAAACCGGCCCTCCGAATTGGTGGTTGCCGCGCTGTGGGTGCCCTTGGCAATGATGCTGGCCCCCACCAGTGGCCGATGGCTGGAATCGACCACCAGCCCCCGGTACGTGTGGGCGGGCGGGGCAGCGGCCGGCCGTGCCAGCCCCAGCGTAATCAGCCACAACAGGCGGAGCATCACCATAACGGAGTGCGGAAAGTGGGGGCCCGCCACCAGAGGCGGGCTACCACAAAAATACGCCTGCCACTACCCGGCCGGGTGCTGTCAAATGATTAACAATGGTACGCTGCCTGGCCGGGCACCAAGCCAGCCCCTAGGGTAGCCCATTGCCGACGGATAGCCACGCGGGCGGGGCCTGCCGGCAAATGATAACATTGAAATGGAGCCGTAAACGATGAAGGGTGGATAACGTTTGCGTAATATTGTCCCATAGAATCAGCGGAACAACCCCCGCGCGACAGCCTAATTATCAGTGTTGCTATGGTTCTTACGGCCGTGCTGACCGTGGTGCTGCCGATATTTCGCTAATGCTTATTTCAATGGCCCGACCATCTGGCGGGCCGGCCTTATTTTTAGTAATTGTATGTCCAAGAAAATCCTTGCCGACCAGTTGGCCGAAGTCGTTGCCCCGCACTTCGGCACCGATGCCTCCGCTCAGCCCTCCAAAGCCGTGACCAAAACCCTGCGCCAGCTGGCCAAGCAGCTCACCAAGCAGCAAAGCAAGCAGGCCAAAGCGGCCAAAGTGGCCGCCGCCACGCCCCTCACCGCCAAGCGTGCCCGCAAAGCCCTGACCGGCGAGCTGGCCCTTGCCCTGCAGTCCTACCTGGGTACCAGCGAGGACCAGGCCGAAAAACCTCAAAAAAGCGTGGCCAAGGCCATGAAACGCCTGGCCGCCGAACTGGTGAAACAGCGCCGCAAACAAGCTAAGCAGGCCGCCAAGCAAGCGAAGCAGGCCGCCAAAGCCGCCGGGCAGAAACCCGAAGCCGGTGCCGCGTCCGAAACGGCCGGGACGACCACGGCCGCCCGTTCCCCCAAGTCCCGTGCCGCCACGCCGGTGCGTCGCCCCGCCCCTCGGAAGCAGCCCGCCAAGCCCACCCAGGCCGCGGCCTCCGAGGAGGCCGCCCCAGCCGAGTAAGCTGGCCGGATATTCACCCATTTATAAACGAAAACAGCCCCAATTTGCAGATTGGGGCTGTTTTCGTTTATAAGAATAAGGTCACGATACGCGGACTACATTAGCTATTTTGCCAGATAGTTATAAGCATAATTGGTAGAAATGGTGCCGGGCCTGGTCCACCCACAGACGTTATTGGCCGGCTTTTTTCCCTCTTGAACACAAAGGTACCCCGGCTATCAACGTCCTCAACGCGGTTTTACTAACCTTAACCCAAGCTTTATCAGCCCATAATATATGGCCGGTCGCCGCGTCTACAAGGCTTCCGTCAGGGCCTCTTTCACGCGGCGCAGCTCGGCATCGCCCATTGCGGTGCCGCTGGGCAGGCACAGGCCCCGGGCAAACAGGTCTTCGCACACCGCGCCGCCGTACATGGGCGCGGCGGCGAACAGCGGCTGCAGGTGCAGTGGCTTCCACAGCGGCCGGCTCTCGATGTTGCGGGTTTCGAGGTGCAGGCGCAGGGCCTCGGGGATGGGGGCGGGCGCGCCGTTGTCGGGGTCGGGCGAGGACAGCAGGATGGTGGTGAGCCAGCGGTTGGAGCGGCTGCCGGCCGGCTCCGGGGCCAGCGCCACCGTGAGGCCGGGCACGGCGGCGAGGTGCTCGCGGTACCAGGCAAAGATTTCGCGGCGGCGCTTTACGCGCTCGGGCAGCAGCTCCATCTGGCCCCGCCCAATGCCGGCCAGGATGTTGCTCAGGCGGTAGTTGTAGCCGGTTTCGGAGTGCTGGTAGTGGGGCGCGTCGTCCTTGGCCTGGGTGGCCAGGAAGCGGGCTTTCTCGGCCAGGGCGCGGTCGTAAGTCACGAGCGCGCCGCCGCCGCTGGTGGTCAGAATCTTGTTGCCATTGAAGGAAAACACGCCCACCTGCCCGAAGCCGCCCAGCGGCTGCTGCTGCCACTCCGAGCCCAGCGCCTCGGCCGCGTCTTCGAGAATGGGAATGTCAAACTCCTGCGCCAGGGCCAGGATTTCGGGCAGCTTGGCGGGCATCCCGTAGAGGTGCACCAGGATGAGGGCTTTGGGCTTGCGGCCCTTCACAATGCGGTCCGCGATGGCCTCGCGCAGGCGCTCGGGGCACATGTTCCAGGTTTCGGCCTCGCTGTCCACAAACACCGGCGTGGCTCCGAGGTAAACAATCGGGTTGGCCGTGGCCACGAAAGTGAACGAGGGGCACAGCACCTCATCGCCCGGCCCCACGCCCAACAATATCAGCCCCAGATGAATGGCAGCCGTGCCCGACGTAAGCGCCACCGCATACGGCACGCCCACCGCTGCGCAGATGTCGGCCTCGAACCCCGTGATGTTGGGGCCGGCTGGGGACACCCAGTTGTCCTCGATGGCCTTGTGCACATAGTTGAGCTCGTGCCGGCCGAGGTGGGGAGGGGAGAGGTAGAGACGGTCGTAATCCTGACTACGCATTATCAGTTAATAGCTGTTATGGTCGAACTTCATGCCGAGCGCAGCATCTTTACCGCACAACGCATTCCACTCGATAGAATTACTGGTGGCGCGCAAGATGCTTCGCTGCGCTCGGCATGACAGCCTGAATTGTTCTTCATTATCCAACTGGTTTAGCCGGCACGCCCACGGCCGTCACATTCGCCGGCAAATCGCGCACGGCCACCGCGCCGGCCCCGAGGATGGTATTTTCCCCGATGTGTACGCCCTGGATAACGGTGGCATTGGTGCCAAGGTACACGCCGCTATCCAGCCGCGCCGCGCCGCTCACGTTAGCATGCGGCATCAGGGAGCAAAAATCGGCCAGCGCGGCATCATGGCCAACGGTGCAGCCCAGGTTGAGTAGCACGAAGCGGCCCAGCGAAATATCACAGGTGAGAATGCAGCCCTGCTGAATGATGCAGCCCGCGCCCAGCGCAATGCGCTGCCCCGGCCCCAGCGCCACCGCCGGATGCACAATGCCGGGAAAGCTCAGATGCGCTGACGTGAGCCGCGCCACCACGGCCGCCCGGTTGGCCGAGCTGCCCACGGCCACGGCCACGGCCAGCGGCTCGGCAGTAGCGTTAAGGTCGGCACTGGTACCGAGGTAGGGGAGGCCGCCCACGGTGGGCGTGGCGGGGGCGTGGTCGTCGTAGAAGCCGCGCAGCAGCCAGGTTGGCTGGGCCTCGTTCAGCTGCTGGAGCAGCACCAGCACCTCGCGTCCCAGGCCGCCCGCCCCGAAGATGACCAGCGGGGGCAAGGCTTCGGTCACATCGTAATCAGAAAAGAAAAGTTGCGTCATAAGAAATACATTACGAAGAAGGCGGCAGCGGCGGACTGCCCCGAAATGCCGCCGTAGTGGCCTCGCCGGGTGCGGTGATGCCGCGCGCGCCCAGCACCCGCCCGGCGGTGCGCCACAATATCAGCAGGTCGAGCCGCAGCGACAGATGGTCGACGTACCACACATCAAACGCAAATTTCTCCTCCCAGCTGATGGCGTTGCGGCCATTCACCTGCGCCCAGCCGGTGAGGCCGGGACGCACGGCGTGGCGGCGGGCCTGCGCGGGCGAGTACAGCGGCAGGTACTCCGGCAGCAGCGGGCGCGGCCCCACCAGGCTCAAATCGCCGCGCACGATGTTCCAGAGCTGAGGCAATTCATCGAGCGAGGTGGCGCGCAGCCAGCGGCCCAGCGGCGGCAGGCGCTGGGCATCGGGCAGAAGCTGGCCGTCGGCATCGCGGGCGTTGGTCATGGTTTGCAGCTTATACAGCATGAACAGCCGCCCGTGCCACCCCGGCCGCGCCTGCCGAAACAGCCAGCGCCCCCGGTTTTGGCTCGCCGTCAGCGCCGCCGCGCCCACCAGCAGCGGCAGCGTGAGCAGCAGCAGCGGCCCGGCCAGCGCGAGGTCGAGCAGGCGCTTGCCGTGGCGGGCGTAGAAGGAATGAGGAATGAGGAATGAAGAATGAAGAATTGCCGCAGGCATATACAAAAGTAGGCCGTGCTGCCTTGCGGTACTTTTGCTGCCGCGCGCAGCAATGTGCTGACGGGGAATTCCTCATTCCTCATTCCTCATTCCTCATTCCTCATTCCTCATTAAGCGAAGCGCCCATGCTCACCTTCCCCAACGCCAAGCTCAACCTCGGCCTCTATGTTACCCAGCGCCGCCCCGACGGCTTTCACACCCTCGAATCGGTGTTCGTGCCCCTGCCCTGGACCGATGCGTTGGAAATGCTGCCCGCGCCCGCCGGGGCCGCCACCAGCCTCACGCTCACCGGCCGCCCCATCCCCGGCGACCCCACCACCAACCTCTGCCTGAAGGCCTACGAGTTGCTGCAAGCCGACCTTCCCGAACTGCCGTCCGTGCAGATTTACCTGCACAAAATCGTACCCATCGGAGCCGGCTTGGGGGGCGGTTCCGCCGATGCAGCCTTCGCCCTCAAAGCCGCCAACGACCTGTTCAGCCTCAAGCTTTCCGTTGAAGCCCTGGAAAGCTACGCCCGCCGCCTCGGCTCCGACTGCGCCTTCTTCATCCAAAACAAGCCCGTGCTGGCCGTAGAAAAGGGCGACGTATTCGAGGAAATTGAGCTGAATCTGAAAGGCATTTCCTGCGTGGTCGTGTATCCCAACCTCCACATCAGCACCGCCGAGGCGTATGCCCGCATCACCCCACAGCCGCCGAAGCATCCGCTGCGCGAAGCCCTGGCCCAGCCTATGAGTACCTGGCAAACCACGGTCAGCAATGATTTTGAAACGGCCCTCACGCCCGGCTACCCCATGCTGGCCGAAATCAAGCAGCAACTCTACGCGGCCGGCGCTACCTACGCCAGCATGTCGGGCTCCGGTTCGGCCGTGTACGGGCTGTGGGAAAGCGGGCAGCCCACGGTGATGACGTGGCCGGCAGCGTACACCGTGTGGCAGGGCGTGTTGTAATTGCCGCTCAACGCCAATTTTTGGCCAGAAGCAGGCTGCTCCCCAGCCACAGCTTTGCAAATGCCTTTTGCGCGGGTAAAACAGGTTTGCGAAGCTTTGCAAATGCCTTTCGCCCGTACAAAACAGTCTTGCGAAGCTTCACAAGGCATTCCGGGCTTGCAAAACAGGTTTGCAAAGCTTCGCAAACCTGTTATACCCGCGCAAAAGGCATTTGCGAAGTACGCCGAACCGGCGGGAGCGTCTGGGTTAGCAGAGAGCAAATGAGCCCGGCGCTGGCCGCTTAGCAATATTTAAACCGGCATCGCCGGCTCCAAATCCGGCTCCTTATCCTTCATCAGCCGCGCCACCAGCGGGTGAATCAGCACGCTGAGCACGATGAGCAGCGTGCCAATGTAGAAGCCCGTGCTCATGCGCTCGCCGTTGAATTGGGGCGCGTGCAGCAGTCCTTTGGTGTGCAGCCAGTAGATGGCCGCTGCCATTGAAATGCCATACACCGGCTCCAGATTAATGGTCAGATTCACGGCGAAGGGTGAAATCCGCTTCATCAATTCCACCGATGTGGAGAAGGCGTACACCGTGCACACGCCCGCCAGCAGCAGCAGCCAGAGCCAGTCGTAGCCGTGCCACGCCAGTTGCAAGCCCTGCCCCTGCGTGAAATAATGGCTGTAAATCGGGAAGAACAGCACGATGCTCAAACACGCGCCCAGCATCTCATAAAACGTGAGCCGCAGCGGCGGGTGCGTCTTAATCAGCTTCGAGTTCAGCACGCTGAACAGCGCCGACAGCCCGGCCGAAACCACCGCCACGCCCAAGCCCAGCAGCTGGTCCAGCTCGGCCTGGCTCACCAGGTAGAGGCCCACCATCGTAATCAGCCCCAGGCCCACCTCGTAGCCCCGCACCCGCCGCCACAGCAACAGCGGCTCCAGCAGCGAGGTCCACAGCGCCAGCGTGGCCAGGCCGGCCAGGCACACGCTCACCGACGACAGCCGCGCCGCCAGAAAGAAGGTAATCCAGTGCGCCGCCACCAGCGCGCCCACCGCCAGCAGCCGCACTGCCTGCCCCGCCGACACGCGCCAGGGCAGCTGCCGCCCCGCTAGCAGCACCGCGAGCCCCGAAGCCGCCAGCAGTGTGCGCCAGAACACCAACTCCACCGGTGGCACCGTCAGCAGCTTGCCCAAGATGGCCGTGAAGCCCCACAGGAGCACAATAAAATGGAGCTTGAGGTAGTCGCGGAGCATAAGGGGAAACTAGAATAAAAAGAACGTCATGCTGAGCGCAGCCGAAGCATCTCTACCAACTGAATACTTGCGCGGTAGAGATGCTTCGGCTGCGCTCAGCATGACGTTCTTGGAAAGAAAATCCACGCTGTCTACTTCGGCACAAACCGGTACAGCGCCAGCCCAATCACTGAGAAAATGGTGCTGGGTATCCACGCGGCCACCAGGGGCGAGAGGCTGCCCACCTGCGCCAGGTTGCGGCTCAGCATCACAAAAATGATGAACACGAACGCCAGCACGAAGCCCAGCGCAATCTGCCCGCCCACCCCGGCCCGCGACTTTCGGGCGCTGAGCGTGACGCCAATCAGCGTGAGAATAACGATGGAAAACGGGTAGGCGTACCGCTCGTACTTCTCGCTCAGGTAGAGTTGGGTGTCGTCGGCCCCGCGCTCAATTTTGGTGCGGATATAGGCATTCAGCTCCGGCAGGGTGAGGGTTTCGGCCAGCTTGTAGGTGCTGGCGAAGTCCTTCGGAAACAGGTTCAGCGTGGTGTCGCGGGCGGGCACGGATTTCAGCGTTTCGTCCTGCGCGCCTTTAAAGGTGCGTATCAATTGCGGCGACAAATGCCAGACGTGCTTGGTCGAATCCCAGTTGATGGCATCGGCCGTGAGGCGGCGGCGCAGCACGGTGCTGTCCACGGTTTCGAGGGCGAAATGGAAGCCGATATTGCTCGTGTTATCATAGCTCTCCATATACACATAGCTGCGCGGCCCGATTTTGATGTGCACATTGCGCCCCTGAAACCGGTAGGGCAATTTGATATACGCCCGCTCAAACGCTACCCGCGACTTATTTCCAATGGGCAGCACCCAGCCAATCAGCCCGAATATCATCAGCCCCACCACCGCGCCACCCATGGCATACGGCAGCATCAGCCGCCGGAAACTCACCCCACTGGCCAGAATCGCCACAATTTCCGTCCGCGCCGCCAGCTGCGCCGTCACAAATACGACGGCGATAAAAATAGTAATTGGCGAAAGCAGGTTGGCGAAATACGGAAACAGATAAATGTAATAGCCGAAAATAATTTTCGACATCGGCAAATTATGCTGAATAAAGTCGTCGTTTTTCTCCGTGAAATCAATCACGCAAATCACCGTCACCAGAATTACCACCGAGAAGAAAAACGCGGCGAGAAATTTCTTAATGATGTATTTGTCGAGGATATTCATTCTTTTCTTAATGAAGAATGAAGAATGAGGAATGAAGAACTATCGAACGGCATGATTGCCAATTCTTCATTCCTCATTTCTCATTCTTCATTAATTAAAGTCTTGTCATCAGCTGCTTCACCATGCGCTCTTTCCAGGGGCCAAACGTGCCGGCGATGATTTCCTTGCGGGCCTCTTTCACCAGCCACAGGTAAAATGTGAGGTTGTGGGCCGAGGCAATTTGCGGCCCCAGCATCTCCTGGCACTGGAAAAGGTGGCGCACGTAGGCGCGGGTGTAAAAGTTGCTGGCCGCACCCTCCAGCACCGGGTCGATGGGCGTGAAGTCGGTGGCAAATTTCAGGTTCGTCACGTTCATGATGCCCTGCGTGGTGAACAGCATGCCGTTGCGGGCGTTGCGGGTCGGCATCACACAGTCAAACATATCCACGCCCAGGGCAATGTTTTCGAGGATGTTGGCCGGCGTGCCCACGCCCATCAAGTAGCGCGGTTTGTCCTTGGGCAGGATGTCGCACACCAGCTCGGTCATCTCGTACATCAGTTCGGCCGGCTCGCCTACGCTCAGCCCGCCAATGGCGTTGCCCTCACGGCCCTGCTCGGCAATAAACTCGGCCGAACGGATGCGCAAATCCTTGAACGTGCTGCCCTGCACAATCGGAAAAAGTGCCTGCTGGTAGCCATACAGCCCCTCGGTGCTGTCGAAACGCTGGATGCAGCGCTTCAGCCAACGGTGCGTCATGTCGAGGGAGCGAGCGGCGTAGTCGTACTCGCAGGGCCAGGGCGTGCACTCATCGAAAGCCATGATGATGTCGGCCCCAATCACGCGCTGAATGTCCATCACGCCCTCCGGCGAGAACAAATGCTGGCTGCCGTCAATATGCGAGCGGAACTTCACGCCCTCCTCCTTAATCTTCCGGGTGTTGCTCAGCGAGTACACCTGATACCCGCCCGAATCCGTCAGAATCGGCCGGTCCCAGCCGTTAAACTTGTGCAGGCCGCCCGCCGCCTTTAGCACATCAAGGCCCGGGCGCAGGTAGAGGTGGTAGGTGTTGCCGAGGATAATCTGGGCCTGCACGTCGTCCTTCAGCGTGGCCTGGCTCACGGCCTTCACAGTACCGGCCGTGCCCACAGGCATAAAAATGGGCGTTTCGATAGTGCCGTGGGCCGTTTCGATGCGGCCGGCGCGGGCCTTGGTGGCGGGGTCTTGGGCGAGGAGGTCGAAGGTCATTCTTGGGAAGCGTAGGCTATCAGAACGTTATTATAAGAACGTCATGCAGAGCGCAGCGAAGCATCTTTACCGCAGTAGTAATCAATGTTGATTGCAACGAAGCGGGCAAGATGCTTCGCTGCGCTCTGCATGACGTTCTGTTCGCGCTACAGTTTGCAAAGGTAACCCGCCCGTTTCGCGCCCCGTACTTTTGCGGGCTCATTCGTATCCGCTGCTTTGTTGCTTCCACCCGTACCCACGTCCCCGTTTTTCTGGCTTTTGTTGGCGTGCGTGCTGGTACAGCTCTTCTACGCCACGTATTTCTTCTGGCCTTTCGCCCGGCGCGCCCCCGAGGCCCCCGCCGACGCGCCCGGACCCGATGCCGAGCCCGTTTCCATCGTCGTCTGCGCCCGCAACGAACTCGACAACCTGCGCCGCCTGCTGCCGCTGCTGCTCCAGCAGGATTACCCCGCCGCCTTCGAAATCGTCCTCATCGACGACCGCAGCGAGGACGATACCTATCTGTACGCCCAGCAGCTGGCCCAATATTACCCCACCACCGTGCGCCTCGTCACCATCGGCCGCACGCCCGACGGCTTTGCGCCCAAGAAATATGCCCTTACCCTTGGCATCAAGGCCACCCGTTACGCCCGCCTTTTGTTTACCGATGCCGACTGCATCCCGGCCACCAACCAGTGGTTGCGCCTCATGCAGCGCGGCTTTGCCCAGAAAGACGGGGCCGACCTCGTCCTCGGCTTCTCGGCCTACACCGAAGCGCCCGGTTTCCTCAATCAGCTCATCCGCTACGAAACGCTGCTCACCGCCGCGCAGTACCTCAGCTTTGCCTGGCGCGGCTGGCCTTACATGGGCGTGGGCCGCAACCTGGCCTACACCCGCGCCTGCTTCACGGCCACGAAGGGCTTTGCCTCGCACATCCGCCAGCTTTCCGGCGATGACGACCTGCTGGTGCAAGACGCAGTGCGCCAGCACCAGCGCGTAGCCGTGGTGGCCGACCCTTCAGCCCACACCCTGAGCGAGCCCGCCGAAACCTGGGCGGCGTGGTGGCGCCAGAAGCGGCGGCACCTCTCCGCCGGCCGCGCCTACTGCTTGGCCGACCGTTTGCGGGTCGGCACCTTCGTGCTGGCCAATATGTTGTTCTATCTGGCCACCGTTGTGCTAGTTTTTTCGCCAAACAATTGGGTATCTTTGGCAGTTGTATGGCTTCTCCGAACGTTGTTCGTGAGCGCCGTGTATGCACGTCTGAGCCGCCGCCTCGCCCAGCCCGTAATCGTCGGGCTCCTGCCGGTACTCGATGCGGTTTATTTTGTTCAATACCTGGCTCTGGGAATCTCGCTGTTCCTCAACCGCACCCTTCGATGGAAGTAAACAACCAAGACATTCAAAAGCAGTTTTCAGCCAAAGCAAAGCACGACTTTAAGCTGATTCGCGCCGCCGTGGACCACGGCGACGAGAAGGCCTATGCCGAGCTGATGCACATCTACAAAAAGCCCGTATACCATGTGGTGCTCAAGATGGTGCGCAACCAGGACGATGCCGAAGACCTCACCATCGAAGCCTTCGCCAAGGCCTTCCGCAACCTGCACAAGTTCAACCCGGAGTACGCCTTCAGTACCTGGCTGTTCCGCATTGCCACCAACAACTGCATCGATTTTATCCGCAAGAATAAAATCAAAACCATGTCGATTGACTCGGCCATCAAGGTCGATAACGGCGATGAAATCACCATCGATTTCCGCGACAACGACCTGAACCCGGCCGAACACGCCGTGCGCAACCAGAAAATCGAAATCATGCGCCACGTCGTGTCGCGCCTGCCCGATAAGTACCAGCGTCTCGTATCGCTGCGTTATTTCGACGAGCTCAGCTACGAGGAAATCGCCACCGAGCTCAAAGCCCCGCTCGGCACCGTGAAAGCCCAGTTGCACCGCGCCCGCGAGTTGCTCTATGACATGGTGAAGCACACCAAGCAGATTATTTAAGCAAAAAGCCCCGGCGCAAGTCGGGGCTTTTTTTGTGCAGGTGAAACAGAATGGGACGAAACCGCCCACCCTTCGCACCTTTGCACCCATGAACATTTTGCAGCACTACTTCCCCGAACTCACTCCGCAGCAGCTCCAGCTTTTCCAGCAGCTCGAAACCGAGTTCCTGGCCACCAATGAAGCAATCAACCTCGTGTCGCGCCCCGACATGGATAATTTCACGGAGCGCCACGTGCTGCATTCGCTGGGCATTGCCAAAGTGGTGCAGTTCCCCAAAGGCAGCGCCGTGCTTGATGTGGGTACTGGCGGCGGCCTGCCCGGCCTGCCGCTGGCCATCATGTTCCCCGAGGTGCATTTCCACTTGGTGGACAGCATTGGTAAGAAAATCCGGGCCGTGCAGTTCATGGCCGCCGCCTTGGGCCTGCACAACGTGACCGCCGAGCAAACCCGCGCCGAGCAGGTACGCGCCAAATACGACTTCGTGGTGAGCCGCGCCGTGGCCCGCCTCGCCACCTTCCACCCCTGGGTTGCCCACCGCTTCAA
Organism: Hymenobacter sp.; assembly: GCA_028288445.1. Classification (GTDB taxonomy): domain Bacteria; phylum Bacteroidota; class Bacteroidia; order Cytophagales; family Hymenobacteraceae; genus Hymenobacter. The sequence goes on from JAQBNT010000114.1 coordinate 16,392, forward strand.
GCCCCAGGGCGCGCCCGGCTCCGGCCTATATTACCTCAAAGGCGGCGACCTGACCGAAGAAATTGCCGAATCCGGCCTGAAAACCAAAGTCACGGATTTGAGCGACTTCTACAGCGAAGAATTCTACGAGACGAAAAAGGTGGTTTTCGTGCCTGCGAAGTAGTCGCTTCTCTAGTGAGAGCGCAGCGCAACGCAGCAATGGCCGGCGGTATCTACGCCGGTACTTCCGCCGTCAGAAACGCCACCGCCCGCCGCTCCGAATAATACTCCCCACTGCTCTCGGCAAAGCCGACGTGCCCGCCTTCCGGCGGCGTTTCGAGGAACACGAAGGGCGAATCAGCCGCTGTCTCCCGCGGGTAGCAGGAAGCCGGTAGGAATGGGTCGTTCTGGGCATTTACCAGCAGCGTGGGTACCCGGATGCCGCTGAGGTAGCGGCCGGAGCTGGCGTACTGGTAGTAGGCTTCGGCCGAATCGAACCCGTGCATGGGCGCGGTGTATTTGTCATCGAACTGCGGGAAGTTGCTCAGTTCTTCCAGGCCTTCCAAATCAACCTGCCCCGGCATGAGTGCGGCTTTGTCACGAATTTTTTGTCTTAGCGTCTTCAAAAAGCGGCGCATATAAACCTGATTCTGCAACCGACCAATGTGCACTGAACTGGCCTTCAAATCAGTAGGCACTGAGAACACCGCCGCCCGTTTCACCTCGCTCGGTACGCGGTCCGCATCCTCGCCCAAGTACTTCAGCGTCACGTTGCCGCCCGCCGAAAAGCCTAGCAGGTAGGCCCGCTGGTAGCGGCCGGTGGCCAGCGCGTGACGCAGCACCAGGTCCAAATCCTCCGTATCGCCGAGGTGGTAGGAGCGAAGCAGGCGGTTCATCTCGCCGCCGCAGCTACGGTAGTTCCAGGCCAGCGCATCAAGGCCGGCGCGGTTAAGGGCGCGCACCATCCCCCGCACGTAGGGCCGCGAAGCGTCGCCCTCAAGGCCGTGCGATACGATGGCGAGGCCTTTGGTGGGCTGGTGTTCGGGCAGGCGGCTCCAGTCCAGGTTCAGGAAGTCGCCGTCGGGCAGCTCCAGTCGCTCGCGCTGGTAGGCCACGTCGGGCACCGTGCGCCAGAGGCTGGGCACGATGGTCTGCAAATGGCCGTTAAACAGATAAAACGGCGACTGATAATGGGATTCGGCAACGAGCGGCATGGCACGGAGGGGCTAGGAAGTGGCAGGGCGCGCTGGGTGGGATGGGAGTACTGGTAAAGTTCGCACCTAATCGGCATGCATACTAATTTAGAGGCCCTAAAATGAAATTGGAATGAGGATTGGGGATTTCAGATATGATAAAAATCCTTCCTGCTCAATAGAATACGCTTTGGTTCAAGATTTTTGACGATAGGGTTTGAAATTGTCAGGTCAATTCGTACCTTTGCCCTCCCAAACACAGAACTCAAGCATAACGCTCTTATATATTTCCTGCTCATGGCAAACCATAAGTCGGCCCTCAAACGCATCCGCAGCAACGAAGCCAAGCGCGTGTTGAACCGTTACCAGCACAAATCCACCCGCACGGCTATCAAAAAGCTCCGTACGACGACCGACAAAACGGCCGCCCAGGAGTTGCTGAAGAAGGTGACTTCTATGCTGGACCGTCTGGCCAAGAAGAACATCATCCACAAGAACAAAGCTGCTAACAACAAAAGCAAGCTGACAAAGCTCGTCAACGCGCTTTAGTGCGAGACGAGCCTAGCGAGGCCAGACTGCGCCGCCCCAAGGTCTGGTCTCGCGCTCCTTACAAAAAGCCCTGCTCAATTTTGAGCAGGGCTTTTTGCGTGTGAATAGGTTTCCTGGCAGGGAAACATAGGTTTATTCGGGGTCAGTCGAGGTTGAATGCTTACCTTAGGAGCATTATTCCACATCAACTACCCCCGAACAATGAAACACGCCTACGCTTGGGCGCGGCCTTTACTGGCCGCGCTATTTTCGTTTACTGCCTTGGGTGTCTGTGCGCAACAGGCGTGGCGGCCGTTTCGGCCGGGGTTAATTTATACCTACGCCAACCCCCAGCCCGTCAACGGGCTTCCTCATGCGCACACCCTGCGGGTCGATTCGGCTTACGTCACGGCCGGGGGCGACTCGGTGTATGCCTTCAATCGGCTGCTCCGAAGCACAGTGGTTACCTCGGGCCGTACCGCTTTCTACCGCAGCCGCAACAACCTGTTTGGGGCGCGCCTACGGTGGCAGCCGGGTACGGCTGAGTTTTTTCTGGAGGCCAACCCCGAAGCCCAGAGCGCAACGTCCACGGCCAGCTTGCGGCTGCTACCGCGGGTAGCTGTGGGCAGCACCTGGAGCGCCAGCAGTCAGCCCGCGCTTACGGCCACGCTCACCAGTCGAACGTTAAGCACCGTGCAAGGCGTGCCCGATTCGGTCGCTGTCATTACCTTAAACAACGGCCAGGTGATTCGAGTGGGCCGCCAAACAGGCCTGCTGGAAGGACCACAATGGCTTAGCCTGCCAGCTGGCAGTACCCCGGCGCTCTCGTGGGCCGCAAGTAAAGCGCCGCAGACGTTGGCGCAGTCCCCTTACTATCCGCCCACCTTATTTGGCATGATGCCCGGCGACGAGTTGGGCTACGTGTGGGACCCCCTGACGTTGACCGCAATTCAATGTTCCAACGGCGTTAAGCTGCGGCGTTTCTTGACGCGGCAACTGACGGCGGATAGCCTGGTCCTTACTTTTCAGGAGCAGATGCGTACCCAAACCAGTAGTTATCCTGGCTGCGGTGTTCCCGGCACTGCTACTGGCAGCGTGGTATCGAAACGCTGGGCGTTTTCGTTACGCACCGGCAAATCCCGGCAGTTTCCGGCATTACCACTTCTTACCGGCGAGTACGGCGCAGGGATTTTCTCAGGCGCTTTGGTGATGGGTATGGGGGTTATTGGTACGTCTTCAGGCGGGTCAGCAACGTCGTGCCCGAGCCCGGTGCAGCTACGCTACCAGCAGGTGTACGGTAATCAGACCGGTATTCCGGCCGACCAGTACCTGCCTGGTATCGATTACCTGGGATGGCAGCAGGCTTTTGGCGTGGCCAATAGCGCCACACCCGGCATCAGTGGCTTAGGCGACTTGCAGACTTTTGATGTTGGGCTGACCTATGTGCGGCGTACGCTGCCCGGCAGCGGTGCGCTCTACACCTGCGGCAGCCCCACCAACTTTGCCAACCTGCTGCTTACCCGCGCTGCCCAGGCGGCCACCATCGCTACGTTGCACCCCAACCCCGCCGCCGAAGCCGCCACGCTCACGCTGGCCACGCCCGCCCGTCCCGGTGCCGTGCTACGCCTCACCGACGCGCTGGGCCGCGTCGTGTGGCGTGGTCCGGTGCCCGCCGGCCAGTCGGCCGTGGCCGTGCCGCTGGCCGGGCAGCCCACCGGCCTCTATATCCTGCACCTCACCGGCCCCGATGGCGCTAGCGCTACTTGGAAGCTGACCCACGAATAGCCCGATTATCACCACAAAAAAGAGCCCGCTACTTTCGCAGCGGGCTCTTTTCGTATCCGGCCAACTGACCGGCGGTATAATTTAGGCGATGCTCACCTTCACCATGTTGGCTTTGCCTTTGTCTTGGATGGGCATCGAGCCGGTGGTGATGTACACGTCGCCGGCCTCCAGGTGGCCGGTGGTGGTGAGGACGTAGCGGATGTCGGCCACGGTGCTGTCGGTGCTCACGAGACGGTCGTAGTAGAAGCCGCGTACGCCCCACACCAGGCTCAGGGCTGTAAGCAGGGGGCGGTTGTCGGTGAAGATGAAAATGTTGGCTTTGGGGCGGTACTTGGCCAGCTGGAAGGCCGTGTAGCCCCGGTGCGTCATGCCGGTAATGGCTTTGGCACCCGTGTTTTTGGCCAAGTGGCACGAGGCCGACAGGATGCTGTCGGCCATGAAGTTGGTCCCTTTCGGGTCGACGGGCCACCACTTGTGGAACAACTGCGGGCTGCGGCTTTCCACGCTCAGGATGGTGCCCACCATCGAGCGAATGACCTCGGCGGGGTAGGCCCCCACGGCGGTTTCGGCCGAGAGCATCACGGCATCGGCGCCGTCGAGCACGGCGTTGGCCACGTCGCTGGTTTCGGCGCGGGTGGGGCGGGGAGCCGTAATCATCGACTCCATCATCTGCGTAGCCACGATGACGGGCTTGCCGGCCGCGTTGCACTTGGCGATAATCATTTTCTGGGCCATCGGCACCTCTTCCATCTTCACTTCCACGCCGAGGTCGCCGCGGGCCACCATCACGGCATCGGTGATGGCGATGATTTCGTCGATGTTGCGCAGGCCGTCGGGCGTCTCAATCTTGGTCACCACGCGGGTGGTTTTGCCGGCGTCGGCAATCAGCTTTTTGATGAAGCGAATGTCGTCGGCCTTGCGGGCGAAGCTCAGGGCCACCCAATCCACGTCGTGCTCCAGACCGAATTTCAGGTCTTCGATGTCCTTCTCGGTCATTGATGGGGCCGATACTTCGGAGTCGGGCAGGTTGATGCCTTTGCGGGGCTTCACCAGGCCGCCGTAAATCACCTCCACGTCCACTTCCTTGTCACGGTCGGTGGCCAGCACCTTCAGCTCAATCTTGCCGTCGTCAATCAGAATCTGGTCGCCGGGCTTCACGTCGCGCGCCAGGCCCAGGTAAATGGTGCTCAGGCGCGTGGCCGTGCTGATTTCTTTCTCGCCGCACACCAGCTTGATTTTATCGCCGGCCTTGATTTCAACGCCGCCGCCCTCCACCTCGCCCAGGCGGATTTTCGGTCCCTGCAAATCCTGCAACAAGCCCACCGAAGTACGCATGTCCTTGTTCAGCCGCCGCACTGTGTTAATAACTGACAGGTGCTCCTCGTGCGCGCCGTGCGAGAAGTTGAGCCGGAACACGTCCACGCCTTCGCGCATGAGAATGCCGAGGCGCTCATACGTATTGGAAGCGGGGCCGACGGTGGCCACGATTTTGGTTTTGTTAAATGAATTGGGGGTTTCCATGCGTTGGGATGAAATGTCGGACAAAAAAACTCCCCTCCTTAAAGCAGAAGGGGACGCTGGCGCGGCGCGCAAGCCTGGGCCTTTGGCGGGGCTGGCCACGGCACCCGTCGCTGCAAAAGTCGTTTAATTTAACCGAAAAGCCTACCGTTGGCCGCCGTACTTGACACGAGTTTTTCGGGGCAAACGTTTGTTTATGGCCTTGTTGAGCTTGCTGGCGCATTGGTTTATTGTGACAAGGCAGCCTGCCGCGCTGCGCCAGCCCCGGCAATCACAGCATCAGGTTCTCCTTATACTTCAGCGAATTTGGGTCGAACTGGCAGGCGTACTGCACGGCATCGAGCGCGGTGAGGCGCTGGAGCAACTCGTCATCGCCTAGGTGGCCGCTGCCGTTGGTCACGGCCAGCAGGTAGTCGTATTCCTTGATGTCGGGGGCCAGGTAGGGCTTTTTGAGGCTGGACGGGGCGATGGAGCGGTTGCGCAGCAGCCGCAGCGTGAGGCTCTCGGTGGCGTATAAATAGTGCGTGAACACCAGCCGGCCCTGGCTGAACAGGTTCAGGAGCAATTCGGGCTGTTTGACCAGGCGCAGACGCAGGGCGCGGTTCAGCGTCCAGGCCAAGGTATAGTCGCGGGTGCTGCTCACCAGCCCGAACAGGGCGAAGTCACACTCGTAGTCAACATCCAGGGTGAAAGTTTTCATAGCGGCCACAAAAGGGGCACCCGCGGGCGGGAAGCGGCAAAGCTACGGCCCGCAACGGGCCGTCGCCATAATGTTGTACCCGCATTTCAGAAGCGCGGCCGTGGGTTAGATGAAAATTCTCTCGTTACTTTGCGCAGTAGTTTTCCCTAAACCCCCACGGAAATGTCTGAAATCGCAGAAAAAGTAAAGGCCATTATTATTGATAAACTGGGCGTTGAAGCCTCCGAGGTTACCCCCGAGGCAAGCTTCACCAACGACCTGGGTGCCGACTCGCTGGATACCGTCGAGCTGATTATGGAGTTCGAAAAGGAATTCAACGTGAGCATCCCCGACGACCAGGCCGAGAACATCGGTACCGTGGGCCAGGCCATCAGCTACCTCGAAGAGCACGCTAAGTAGTTTTCCCTCATTCTGAGCAATACGAGCAATTTGCGTAAATAGTCTTTACCCGATTTCCGCGTTTTGCCTGGAATGAATACCTAAGTTCTGCGCATACCGGCCGGCTAGCCGCCGGCCGGTTTTGCTGTTTCATCCCGCTTCACCTTTCGCGCCTCTGGCGCCTGACTTATGTCGTCCATCCGACGGGTTGTCGTTACCGGCCTTGGAGCCATCACACCGCTGGGCAATACTGCCCCAGCTTACTGGCAAGGCCTGCGCACGGGCGCCAGCGGCGCGGCCACCATCACGCGCTTCGACCCCACCAAGTTCAAAACCCGCTTCGCCTGCGAGGTGAAAGGGTACGAAGCCGACAATTTCTTCGACCGCAAGGAGCACCGCAAAATGGACCTGTTCACGCAGTTCGCCGTGGTGGCAGCCGATGAGGCCATCGCCGACTCGGGCCTGCTGGAAAGCGGCGTGGACAAGGACCGGGTGGGCGTGATTTGGGGCTCCGGCATCGGCGGCCTGAAATCGTTGCAGGAAGAATGCTTCGCCTTTGAGCGCGGCGACGGGACGCCCCGGTACTCGCCCTTCTTCATCCCGCGTATGATTGCCGACTCGTCGTCGGGCAACATCAGCATCAAAAACGGCTTCCGCGGGCCGAATTTTGTGACCACGTCGGCTTGCGCCTCGTCGAACGACGCCATCATTGCGGCCTTCAACAACATCCGCCTCGGCCTCGCCGATGCGGTAATTACGGGCGGCTCCGAAGCGGCCATCACCGAATCGGGCGTGGGCGGCTTCAACGCCCTCAAGGCCATGAGCGAGCGCAACGACGACCCGGCTTCGGCCTCGCGGCCTTATGACAAGGACCGCGACGGCTTCGTGCTGGGCGAAGGGGCCGGTGCGCTGGTGCTCGAAGAATACGAGCACGCCAAAGCGCGCGGCGCTAAAATGTATGCCGAGCTGATTGGCGGCGGCATGTCGTCGGACGCGTACCACATCACCGCGCCCGACCCCAGCGGCAGCGGTGTGGTGCTGGTGATGAAAAATGCCCTGCGCGATGCCGGCATCACCACCACCGACGTAGACTACATCAACACGCACGGCACCAGCACGCCGTTGGGCGACGGAGCTGAAATCAAGGCCATCGAGCAGGTTTTTGGCGAGCACGCCGAGAAGCTGAACATTTCCTCGACCAAAAGCATGACCGGCCACCTGCTGGGCGGGGCCGGCGGCATCGAGGCCGTAGCCTGCCTGCTGGCCATGCAGAACAGCCTGGTGCCCCCAACTATCAACCTGAATACGCCCGACCCGGAAATAAACCAGGCGCTGAACTTTACGCCGAACGTGGCGCAGCCCCGCGAGGTGCGCGTGGCTATGAGCAACACGTTTGGTTTCGGCGGCCACAACACGTCAGTGATTTTCCGCAAGCTGTAGGTTGACGTTGTCAGCGAACAGTTTTCCGAACGTCATGCTGAGCGTAGCCGAAGCATCTTTACCTTGCAACTAATCATCCTGTTTGATTTTAGTATTGCAGTAGAGATGCTTCGGCTACGCCCAGCATGACGTTCTTTTTTGGGCTTTCTTTGCTGCCGAATCTTTAAAATCCTTCCCTTTGCTCGGTTTCGTTTCCCGTTTTTTTGCTTCTGATAAAGCGTTTCGGCAGGCGGTAGCCACCGTGACGGGCCAGACGCCCAAGAATGCCCGGCTCTACCGGCTGGCCTTCACGCACTCGTCGGCGGTGCGGCAGCAGCCCGCTATTGGCAAGCACCAGACCAATGAGCGGCTGGAGTTCCTCGGCGATGCTGTGCTGGGCACGGTGGTGGCCGAATACCTGTTCAAAAAGTACCCCTACGAGCAGGAAGGCTTTCTGACGGAGGTGCGCTCGCGCATCGTGAACCGCGAAAGCCTGAACGGCATCGCCCTCAAGCTGGGCCTCGATGGGCTGGTGCAGCTGGATGCCGCGCAGGGCCGCGCCGCCCGCTCGCGCTCCGTAAACGGCAACGCGCTGGAGGCGCTTGTAGGGGCGGTGTACCTGGATTTAGGCTACAAATCGGCCCGGAAATTCATCCTCACGCGGCTTGTGAAGGGCTTTGTGGACGTGCATACGCTCACCACCACCACGGCCAACTTCAAGAGCAAGCTGGTGGAATGGGCGCAGCGCCAGGGCAAAGTGCTGCGCTACGACATCACGGGCGAGGCCCGGCCGGGCGGCATGATGGAATTCACGGCCAACGTGCTACTGGATGAGGAAATCATCGCCACCGGTATGGGCCTGAGCAAGAAGCAGGCGGAGCAGCTGGCAGCGGAAAGGGCATTGACGGAGCTGGGCGTGGCTTAGCGCTGCGCTTAATGAGGAATTGGGAATGAGGAATGAAGAATTACTGGAGTCGGGCTGATGGATAAATCAGCCTGATGGAAACACGACTCCGATTGGGCCGTTGTAACTCCAAGAAGCCCAATTCTTCATTCCTCATTCCCAATTCTTCATTAAGCGAAGCGTCATGCGTATTGCCGGAGCCGCCCTCAACCAGATTCCCATTGATTGGAATAACAACCTGCGGAACATTCAAACAGCCATTGAGCAGGCCAAAAGCGCAGGCGTGGAGCTGCTGTGCCTGCCCGAGCTGTGCCTGACCGGCTACGCCTGTGAAGACCTGTTTCTGAGCGACTGGATGCCCGAGGCGGCGCTGGCCCATTTGCAAAAGGTACGCGAATGGACGCAGGGGATTTGCGTGGTGGTGGGGCTGCCGGTGCGCCTGCCGGGCCGCACCTACAACACCGCGGCGGTGCTGCGCGACGGCCAGATTCTGGGTTTCGCGGCCAAGCAGTTTCTGGCCAATGACGGCGTGCATTACGAGACGCGGTTTTTTGCGCCCTGGGTGGCGGGCGAAACGGGCACCGTGAGCTGGGAAGGGGAGACGTGGCCGCTGGGCGACCTCATTTTTGAGCACCAGGGCGTGCGCTTCGGCTTCGAGATTTGCGAGGATGCCTGGCGGGCCGATAATGTGCGGCCCGCCTGCCGGCTGATGGGCAAGGTGGATTTGATTGTGAACCCTTCGGCCAGTCACTTTGCGATGAGCAAAACCGACGTGCGCTACCAGTTGGTGATGAAGGCTTCACGTACGTTTGATTGCACGTATCTCTACGCCAACTTGCTGGGCAACGAGGCCGGCCGCATCATCTTCGACGGCGAAATTCTGGTGGCCCGTAATGGGCATTTGCTGAAGCGCAATCAGCTACTGAGCTTCAAGGAAGTGGATATAGAGTGGGTGGACGTGGATTTCACGACCAAGCCGGAACCGGCGACGGAAATTGTGCCGCTGCCCGCACCCGATGAATACAAGGAACTGAACCAGGCCATGAGTCTGGCGCTGTTCGACTACCTGCGCAAGGCGCGCAGCCGGGGCTTCGTGCTGAGCTTGAGCGGCGGGGCCGATTCGTGCTTCTGCGCCGTGGGCGTGGCCGAAATGGTACGGTTGGGCGTGGAAGAATTAGGTCTGGAGGAATTCAAGCGGCGCAGCGGCTGCTTCCCAGCGGCGAGTGAGACGGTGGTACAGCAGGCTGGGGCGGGTGGCAGTGCGGCTCAGGTGGTAGAAACTCCGGCGGCTGAAAGTGACTTGAGCACCAATCAGCAACTGGTGCGGCAACTGCTGACGTGCGCTTACCAAGGCACCGTCAATTCTTCGGATGACACGTTTAACTCGGCCAAAGACCTGGCGGATAGCATTGGGGCGCGGTTCTTCAATTGGGAGATTGATGAGGAAGTAACCGGCTACGTGGGCAAAATCCAGGGGGCGCTGGGCCGGGAACTCACCTGGCAAACCGACGATTTGGCGCTGCAAAATATTCAGGCGCGTGTGCGGGCTCCTGCCATCTGGCTGCTGGCCAACGTGCAGAACTGCCTGCTCATTACTACTTCTAACCGTTCGGAGGCCAGTGTCGGCTACTGCACGATGGATGGCGACACGGCTGGCAGCATTTCGCCCATCGCGGGTGTGGACAAGGACTTCGTGAAAAAGTGGCTGCGCTGGGCCGAAACCGAACTCGGCTACCCGGCCCTGCGCCACGTCAACGCCCTACAGCCCACCGCCGAGCTGCGCCCGCTGGAAGACAAGCAAACCGACGAGCGCGACCTCATGCCCTACGTTCTGCTCAACCGCATCGAGCGGCTGGCCTTCTACAACCGCCTCAGCCCAAGCCAGGTGCTGGCGACGCTGGAAGGCGAAGAAACGGGCTTCGACCGCGAGCAGCTGAAAGCCTTTGTGCGGCGTTTCTATACCCTCTGGAGCCGCAACCAGTGGAAGCGCGAGCGGTATGCGCCCAGCTTCCACCTCGATGACTACAACGTGGACCCGCGTTCCTGGCTGCGGTTTCCGATTCTCAGCGGCGGGTTCGGCGAGGAGCTGGCGGCGCTGTAGTGCCTGCTCCGACGTGGGTCAATAACACGAAACCCGCAGAATATGAAAAGCTGCGGGTTTGATATGGTTGGTTAGTGTAGTGTGGAAAATATGCGTTGGCCGGCGCAAGTTTTTCGCGTTGAGTGGTCCTAACGTTTCGTAACCTCATCAAGCGCAACATTGAGCCGCTGCGGAAGCTGCAAAGACGTCTTACCAACATTCAGTCCCGGGTTCTGTGACTTGCGCTATTCCACTGTTTTCAATTTCTGAGTCGTCGGCTTGCGCCGAAGCGGTTGCGCCGACAATCGATGCGGATGCCGAGCTGGTAGCACAGCTGCAACGTGGAAGCGAAGCTGCGTTTCGTACCCTGGTCGACCGCTACCAGGGCCGCGTCTACCGCACCGTGTATTCGCTGTTGCGGAACCCGGAAGAAGCCGAGGACGTGGCCCAGGAAGTTTTTGTGGAGGTTTACCAGACCATTGCCCGGTTTCGGGGCGATGCGGCGCTGAGCACCTGGCTCTACCGCCTGGCTACCTCGCGGGCCCTGAAAAACCGCCGCCGGGCCCAGGCCAAAAAGCGCTTCGCCTACTTCACCAGCCTGCTGGGCTTCGGCAACGAAGTATTGCACGAGCCGCCCGACCACGCCCACCCGCTCACGCTGCTCGAAGGCCGGGAGCAGTTCGAGCTGTTGCTGGCCCATATTGCCCGGCTGCCTGACCAACAGCAGGTGGCCTTCACCCTGCGCCACGAGCAGGAGCTGAGCTACGAGGAAATCGCGGCCGTGCTCGGCACCACCGTGGCCGCCGTCGAATCATTGTTATTCCGCGCCCGGCAAACCCTTCGCAAACACGTTCAACCGTCTTTTCGCCATGTCTGAATCTGATATCCGCCCCGATAGCGACCAGGAATGGGAGGGCCTGCTGGGGAAGCTGCGCACTCAGTCGCTGGCGCAGCCCCGGCCCTTTTTCTACACCCGTGTGCAGGCCCGGCTGGCTACCGCCACCCACCCCGCCTGGCGGCCGGGCTGGGTACGCCGGCCCGCCTACGCCCTGCTGCTCGGGGCCATGGTGCTGCTCCTGGGCGGCGACGACACGGCTCTCGCGGCGGCGGGGAGCGCGCCAGTGGCGGCCAGCGCGCCCGCCCCGCGCTGATTGCGCTTGCGTTGCCAATGCCGGGAATTACGTTTTTTGCTGCCCGGCGCCAAGCCGGGGGCTGAGTACCTTTGACCTTCTATTTCATTTTCGTTCGCATGCTTCCTTTTCTCGACGCTATTCTTTGGAACGTCAACCCCATCATTGCTCATCTCGGGCCGGTCACGCTGCGCTGGTACGGGCTGTTTTTCATGCTGCCCTTCGTGGTGGGCACGTTTATTCTCACGCATATCTACCGGTCGGAGCGGGTGTCGCCGCAGTGGGTTGATGTGATTACGATTTACATGCTTATCGGCACCATTGTGGGCGCGCGGCTGGGGCATATGCTGTTTTATGATTTTGATGAGCTAGTGAAGGACCCCATGGTGGTGTTCAAAATCTGGCAGGGCGGACTGGCCAGCCACGGCGCTACCATTGGGATTCTGTTCGCCTGCTGGCTGTTTGCGCGCAACAATAAGTTCGATTACCTGTGGGTGCTCGACCGCATTGTGATTGTGGTGGCGCTGGGCGGGGCCTGCATCCGCACCGGCAATCTGATGAACTCCGAAATCGTGGGCAAGCCCACCAGTGCGCCCTGGGCCTTCACCTTCCCGCGCGATACCGAGCACCTGCTGCCCGCCACCCAGCCCCTACCCGCTGGCGCGGCGCTGGTTGACCGCGTTGCCCAATCAGATGGGACTTATGCTTATCCAATGCATATTGCCGGGCAGCCAGTTACGGCCGATACATTGATGGCCGTGCCGCGCCACCCCACCCAGATTTACGAGGCGCTGTTCTGCATTTTCCTGCTCATAGTGCTCTACTCGATGTGGAACCGCACCAAGGAGCACACCCCGCGCGGGCAGCTGTTCGGGCTGTTTGTGGTGCTGCTGTTCACGCAGCGCTTTTTGGGCGAATACCTGAAGGAAAATCAGGTAGCCTTTGAGAACGGCCACCTCTTCAACCAGGGCCAGCTGCTGAGCATTCCGCTGATTTTTATCGGCATCTGGGTGCTGTGGCGGGCCGGCAAAGACCCCGAAAACCCCTACGGCTACGCCCCGCGTGACCTGGGCAAGGAAGGCGACGCGCAACCCGCGCCCGGCCTGGAACAGCCGCGCGCGTAGCTCGGGTTAGCTTTCAACAACACAAAAAAGAGGTTTCGCAAAGCCGGGCATT
>JAQBNT010000133.1 GCA_028288445.1 Hymenobacter sp.
GGCCCTTCCGGAGTTTCAAAAATGGACCGGAGCGAGGTCCGATGCCCTTCTGGTACTCCGGAAGGGCATCGGACCTCGCTCCGGTCCATTTTTAGAAATCACAAAAGCCGACCCCGACAAGGCGGGAGCCACTTTTGGAAGTCCGGAAGCCTATCCCATCTTGTCGGGATGCGCTTTCGGACTTCCAAAAGCCGACCCCACCGAGGCGGGATGCGCTTTCGGACTTCCAAAAGCTGCCCCCGACTTGACGGGATGCATTTCCGGAACTCCGAAAGCCAACCCCACCGAGGCGGGATGCGCTTCCGGTACTCCCGAGAGCCGGCCCCGACAAGGCGGGCGGCCCTACGCTAGTAGCTGCTGCAGCCGCAGGTGTTGCAGCAGCATGATGGTCTTGCCGTCCTGGATTTCGCCCGTTTTCACCATCGCCAAAGCTGCTGGCAGGGCCATTTCGAGCACTTCGATTTCCTCTTCCTCGATGCCGCCGCCGGCGTGCTGCTCGGTGGCCGCCGAGTATTCGGCCAGGTAAAAAAACAGGCGCTCCGTGACCGAGCCGGGGCTCATGTAGGCCTCCATCACCTTCTCGACGTGGGTGAGGCGGTAGCCGGTTTCCTCCTCCGTTTCGCGGATGATGGCCGTGTCCGGGTGCTCATCGTCAAGCAGGCCGGCGCAGGCTTCGATGAGCATCCCCGTGGGGTTGCCGTTCACGAAGGTGGGCAGGCGGAACTGCCGGGTCAGGATGACGTGGTCGGTGGCGGGGTCGTGCAGCAGGATAACGGCCCCGTTGCCCCGGTCGTAGGCCTCGCGGGACTGGGTTTCCCAGGTGCCGTTTTTGCGTTGGTAGTCGAAGGTGATTTTGCGCAGCGTAAACCAGTCGTCGGACAAGGTTTGCTGCTCGCGGATGCGGATTCGTTCGTTCATACAGGGGGCGAAAGTTCGTTACTGTTCGTTTTTGTTTCTTTGCGATTGTTTTGAACAAGTAACGCCACGGCGATGAATTTCCAACTGCGCAAGCAACACTTACTGGCCACCCTGGAGAAGCACGGCACCGTGCTGGTGGCTGAGGCCGCCCAACAATTGGGTACCACGCCCATCACCATCCGGCGCGATTTGGCCCTGCTGGCCGAGCAGGGTCTGGTGCTGCGCACCCACGGCGGGGCCGTGCGGCCCGGCCTCGCGAAGCACCCGGTGGCCTTCGTCGCCAAAACCACCGCCCACGCCGCGCAGAAGGAAGCCATTTGTCGGCTGGCCGCCCGCCATGTGGCCGAGGGCGACACCATTTTCATCGACTGCGGCAGCACCACGTTTCCGCTGTGCGCGCTCATCCGCCACCGCAAAATCCGCGTCGTCACCAACTCGCTACCGGTGCTGTTTGAGCTGGCCGGCACGGCCGTGCAGGTGGTGATGGCCGGCGGCGAAGTAGATGCCCAACGGCAGGCCACGCACGGGGCCGTCACGGTGGAGCATTTGCAGCGCTACCAGGTCGACAAGGCCTTTATGGGCGTCGATGGCCTCTCCCTGCGGCGCGGCCTGAGTGCCAACAGCGAAAAGGAAGCCTCCATCTACCGGGCGGTGGCGGCCACGGCCAGTCAGGTGTATTTGCTCTGCGATTCGAGCAAGCTGGAGCGCGACCAGTACTTCCAGTTTGCGCCCCTGGCCGCGGTGGGCACGCTCATCACCGACCAGCAGGCCCCCGCCGAGCTGCTGGCCCAGTACCGCGAAGCGGGGCTGGCGGTGCTGGCGTAGCAACTGCCGGCGCTTGCGCCGCAACCCCCGTTCGGTTGTATCTTCGCCCTACGCTGCTATCCAGAAAGACCGAGGGACCGGGCCCGATGACGTCTTGGCAACCTACCACGAGTAGGTGCCAACTCCCGTTTCACCGCGTTTTTTGGTGAAAGAAGATGACAGCCGGAACCGTGCTTCGCCGCATGGGTTTCTTTCTGGATACGCGCTTACGCAGCTATTCGACCCAGAAAAGAAATGTCCGTCTCCGCCCCTGCCCTGCCCACTGTTTCCCCGGCGCGCGAAGCCTTCGCTTCGCGCTACAGCCTCCCCGAGCTACTCCGCCAGCGCCTGCTGATTCTTGACGGCGCGATGGGCACCATGATTCAGCGCCACCCCCTCACGGAGGAGGATTTCCGGGGCACCCGCTTCGCCGACCACCCCAAGCCCCTGCGCGGCAACAACGACCTGCTGAGCCTGACGCGCCCCGACATCATCAAGGGCATCCACGCCGAATACTTCGCCGCCGGGGCCGACATGGTGGAAACCAACACCTTTAGCGGGACCACCATCGCGCAGGCCGACTACGGCCTGGAGCACGTGGTGTATGAGCTGAACTACGAGTCGGCCCGCCTGGCCCGCGAGGCCGCCGACGAGTACAGCACCCCCGAGCGCCCGCGCTTCGTGGCCGGCGCGGTGGGCCCCACCAACCGCACCGCCTCCCTATCGCCCGATGTCAACCGGCCCGGCTTCCGCGCCGTGACCTTCGATGAACTGGCCACCGCCTACCTGGAGCAGGTGCGCGGCCTCGTAGACGGCGGCGTGGACACCCTGCTCATCGAAACCATCTTCGACACGCTGAATGCCAAAGCCGCGCTCTACGCCGTGCAGAAGTTCTTCGACGAAGGCGGCCGGGTGGTGCCCGTCATGATTTCGGGCACCATCACCGATGCCTCGGGCCGCACGCTTTCGGGCCAGACGGTGGAGGCTTTCTGGAACAGCATCCGCCACCTGCCGCTGCTGAGCGTGGGCCTGAACTGCGCCCTCGGAGCCGACCAGCTCCGCCAGTACGTGCAGGAGCTGAGCCGCATTTCCGACGTCCACATCTCCGCCTACCCCAACGCCGGCCTGCCCAACGCCTTCGGCGGCTACGACGAATCAGCCCAGGAATTTGCCGCGCTGGTGGAGGAGTACCTGAAGGAAGGCATCGTGACGGTGGTGGGTGGCTGCTGCGGCACCACACCCCAGCACATCGCGGAGCTGAGCAAGCTGGCCGAGAAATACCAGCCCCGCCAGCTGCCCACCGCCATTCCGCCGGCTACCCGCCTGAGCGGTCTGGAGCCGTTCGGCATCACTGAGCAGAGCCTTTTCGTGAACGTGGGCGAGCGCTGCAACGTGACCGGCTCGCGCGCCTTCGCCCGCCTTATCCGCACGGGTGCCTATGAGGAAGCCCTAGCCGTGGCCCGCCTGCAGGTGGAAGAAGGCGCGCAGGTGCTTGACATCAACATGGACGAGGGCATGCTCGATTCGGAGCAGGTGATGACCACCTTCCTGCACCTCATCGCCTCGGAACCCGACATTGCGCGGGTGCCGGTGATGATTGACTCCTCGAAGTGGAGCGTGCTCGAAGCCGGCCTGAAGTGCGTGCAGGGCAAGAGCATCGTCAACTCCGTTTCGCTGAAGGCCGGGCCGGAAGTGTGTCTGGCGCGGGCCCGCACGGTGCGCCAGTACGGCGCGGCCATGGTGGTAATGGCCTTCGACGAAGACGGCCAGGCCGACACGCTGGAGCGGCGCAAGGACATCTGCCAGCGCAGCTACGACCTGCTGATGGG
>JAQBNT010000156.1 GCA_028288445.1 Hymenobacter sp.
TCGAGGAGCACTACATCCCGAGCTTCAAGCCGTCGAAAACCTTCGTGGCTAAGATTAAGAACAGCAAGAAGGTGAAAGCCGTTGCGGCCAAAGCCTAATTTTGTTTGTTAAGAAGCTGATGGATGGATTAACCGCCTGCCAGTTTTTTAACAACAATGAATTGCCGGCCGCGCCGCCGGTGTCTTTTCCGCAAGGGAAAGCCCGGCGGCCGGCTTTTTTCAGCTAATGGCTACTACTCGCACCGCTCCGCATCAATTGGTACTCGTCGCCGCCGCACTCGCGCTGGTAGGCGGGCTATACGTGTTGCCCAAGGGCATCATGAAGCCGAAAGAGAGCAAATCGGAGCTGAGCAAGGATGCTGCCGCCACGGCCAACCGTGACGGCGGCGGCATGGCCACCAACGGCTCCAAAACCGAGGCTTCCTCGGGGCCGGTACCCGCCACCGCTACCGAAAACAACGGCCCCAACGCCGCCCCGCACACCACCACCAGCCCCGCCCAACGGCAGGAACTGGCCCGGTTGCTAGGCGAGTACAAGGCCGCTGCCACGCCCGATGCTAAAGCTACGGTGGCCACCACCCTGGCCCGCCGCTACAACGACGTGGAGCGTTTCGATAGCGCTGGCTACTACCTGGAGCAGGTAGCCCTGGCCAAGCCCAGCACCCAACACTGGCAACAAGCTGCCGATGCCTACTTCCAGGCGTTTAGCTTTGCGGCTACCGACGAGCGGGTGAAACTGCTCGGCGGCAAGGCGCGGGAGCTCTACACCAAGGTGTTGAAGGACCAACCCGGCAACCTCGACGCCAAAACCAACCTCGGCATGGCCTACATGGCCTCCGAAAACCCCGTGCAGGGCGTCACCTATCTGCGCGAAGTGCTGGAAGCCGACCCCCGCAACGAGAAAGCCCTGTACAACATGGGGATACTCGCGGTGCAAAGCAACCAGTTCGACAAAGCCGTGAAGCGTTTTCAGGATTTGGTGAAAGTCAATCCGAAAAATGTGAACGGACAGTTTTACCTCGGCGTAACTTTGGCCCGCACTGGTGCCAAGGAAGAAGCCAAACAAGCCTTCCTCGCCGCCAAAAGCCTCAGCAACGACCCCGCGCTGGCCGCTTCGGTAGACGAGGAAATTGCCAAATTGAAATAGCTACGACACAATCAATCACCAATTTAACCCCCAAGCATCATGCCCTGCGGTAAAAAAAGAAAGCGTCATAAGATTGCCACTCACAAGCGCAAGAAGCGCCTGCGCAAGAACCGTCACAAGAAGAAGTAAGCCTCACGGGGCGTAGCGGCGGCCGGCAGTTTTCCTAACGGGAAGGGAGCCAGCCGCCTATCTCTCACGTAGCCTCCCGAGTGGGGCCGCGCCAGATGCTTTTCCCGTGGCTCGCGAGGGAAGCCAGAGCCGTCAGGTTCTGGCTTCCCTTTGCCGGTTTCGGGGTAGGCCTTCGACGGCATTACCGGCAGGTTACCTTAACTAAATCAAGGCTTTGAGTAATGAATTAGTCATTAATTCTACTCAGGAAGGCGAGCGAATAGCGTTGTTGCAGGACAAGCGGCTGATTGAATACCATTTCGACCGCAACGACACCAACTACTCAGTAGGCGACATCTTCCTGGGCACCGTGAAAAAGGTGATGCCCGGCCTGAACGCAGCGTTCGTAGACATTGGCTACGAAAAAGACGCGTTTTTGCACTACGGCGACCTTGGCGAGCAATTCCCTTCCTTCACGAAGTGGGCGCGCACGGTACAGAGCGGCCGGGCGCCCAGCGCCGGGCTGGAAAAATTCACGTTTGAACCCGTCCTCGAAAAAGTGGGGAAGGCGGAAAGCGTGTTCAAGAAAGGGCAGCAAATCGTTGTTCAAATCATCAAGGAGCCAATTTCGACCAAAGGCCCCCGCGTAAGCACCGACATTTCGATGGCCGGGCGCTACCTCGTGCTGATGCCGTTTTCGAACACCATCAGCGTCAGCAAAAAAATTGTGAGCAAGGGCGAGCGTGACCGTCTCAAACGGCTCATCGCCAGCATCAAGCCCGAGAATTTCGGTGTTATCATCCGCACCGTGGCGGAGGGACGCGAAGTGGCTGAGCTTGACAAGGACATGCAGGATATGGTGGCAAAGTGGGAGCAGCTTTACAGCACGCTGCGCACCGCCAAACCCAACGATAAGGTCCTCGGCGAGTTGGGCCGCACCTCATCAATGGTGCGGGATATGCTGAACGAGTCGTTCGACAGCATCACCGTGGATGCCCCGGCGATGTACGATGAGATGCGGGACTACCTGCAAAAAATCGCGCCGGATAAGCTCGGCCTGCTGAAACTGCACAACTCGAAAATCAAGATTTTCGAGCACATTGGCATTGAGAAACAGCTGAAAACGCTGTTTGGCAAGACCGTGACTGTGCCCGGTGGCGGCTACCTCGTTATCGAGCACACCGAAGCCCTGCACGTTATCGACGTGAACTCGGGCAGCAAGAGCAACCAGGAAAACGACCAGGAAGCTACTGCGCTGATGATTAACATGCTGGCGGCCAAAGAAGTGGCCCGGCAGTTGCGCCTGCGCGACATGGGCGGTATCATTGTGGTCGACTTCATCGACATGCGCTCGGCGGAAAGCCGCAAAAAGGTGGAAGACGCCGTACGCGACGTGATGAAGCTCGACAAGGCGAAGTACACCGTGCTGCCCATCACGAAGTTTGGCCTGCTACAAATCACCCGGCAGCGGGTGCGCCCGGCTGAGAACATTGTGACCGGCGAGGTGTGCCCCACCTGCGGCGGCACTGGCAAGATTTCGGCCTCCATCCAAGTGACGGACGATATCGACAACAGTATCGACGACCTGCTGGTGAACCAGAATCAGTCGGGCATCACGCTGTCGGTACACCCGTTCCTGTACGCTTACTACACCAAAGGGCTGATTTCGCGCCAGATGAAATGGTACCTGAAGTATTACAAGTGGGTGAAAGTGGTGAATGACAGCAGCCTAGGCCTCACCGATTACCGCATCGAAGATGAGCGGGGTGAGGAAATCCAGCTGCGCTCGTCGGCTGCCGCCATGAGTCGCTTGCAGGACCGCGAGGTTGAAATAGTGGATTAAATCCGCCTGCTTCAGCAACGGTTTGACTCAACAAAAAGCCCTAGCCTCGTGAGAAGCTGGGGCTTTTTTGTGGACTAACTAACGGAATATTAGAACTTAATACCTAGGTCTAAGCCAAACGAACTGTTTTTGATAGTAACGTCTTTAAAATCACGTTTGCGCTCGAAGTAATGGTCAATATCGACGAGGCCGCGGTGGTAGCCCAGACCGGCAAAAATCTTCGTGCTTTGGCCCAACTGATACTCCACACCGGCACCTACTAAGGCATCCGCATCGAAGAAGTAGACGTAGTCGCTGGCTTTGTTTTCGGTATTTGTAGCCGGGTCAACATAAAATTTGCTTTCGTTGACACGCGTGCCAATCGGCACGTTCAAAGAGCCGCCAACCTGGAAGTAGATACGGGTAGCAGGGGCTATTTCGTTGGTGAAAAGCTTTACCGTAAGCGGCAATTCTAAGTATTGAGCAGTTATTTTTTGCTTGATTACCGTTGTCCGGTTGCCAGGCAGTACATCGGTGTAGGAAATCGTTCCTCCTTTGCCTGTAAGCAGCAGGCCGGTGCTGAAGGCGTAGTTCTCACCAAAGAAATAGTCGACTACGAGGCCACCGCCAAAACCAAACTGGCTGCCATCGCTGCCAAAGGCATTGGTGGAAGTAGATTCGGCCCGCAGGCTGGTGATAGATGGCGAAACCTTAAGGCCGATTTCGACCTGAGCCGAGGCGCTGCCAATGGTAGCGGCGAGTGTAATAAGCGCGAGCAGTAGTTTTTTCATACGGGTTTATCATTCGATTGCCATCGGCAACAGCCGACGGCCAACAGGTTTTGGCTAATTTTACTTCAAAGTAACGTGCGTGAATACGAATAATTTTTCCTGGCGGCGGTGGCTGCCCTTCTTTTTAGGTGCAAGCCTCGGCTTTAGCGGCTGCAAAAGCGGTCCGGCCGAAGGCTGCCGCCCCGACGCGGCCGAGGATGCCGCTGCCGTGCCCATGCGGGTGAGGCGGCTGGAACCGGCTTTCTTCCAACTGAAGACCCCGGCGCAGGCGCAGCAGTTTATGGATGCCAACCCGTCATTTGCGCGGTACTATTTGCAGCGCCAGCCCGCTACGGAGAAGCAACTGGATAGCAGCCTAGTGAAACTGGCTACCAACCCGGCCCTGCAGCAAGTGGGCCGCGAAACCGCCGCTGCCTTCCCCGACAGCGCCGCGCTGCGCCACAATCTGGGCGAGATGTTCCGGCGGGTGCATTACTACTTCCCCGATTTTCGGGTGCCGCCCACGGTCACTTACGTCAGTGGCTTTCTAGCCAAAGATATCTATGTGAATGATAGTCTGCTGGTGATGAGCCTCGATTGGTTTATCGGCCCCAAGGCCAGCAAGCGGCCAGACCTGCCGCAGTACATGCTGCGCCGCTACACGCCAGCAGGCCTCATGCCGCTGCTGGCTCAGGACGTGGCCAGCAAGTACAACAAGCACGAACTGACCGCCAATACCATGCTTGATGCCATGGTACACGCCGGCAAGTCGCTGTATTTCGCCAGTCTGGTACTTCCCTGCACCCCCGATTCGGTGCTGATGGGCTACACCCGGCGCGAGATGGTAGGGCTGGATGCCAACGAAGGCCGGGTGTGGGGCCATTTTCTGGAGAAAAACCTGCTTTACAATACCACGCCGTTCCTACTCCAGAAGTACGTGGGCGAGCGGCCCAACGTGCCCGAAATCGACAAAACCTGCCCCGGCCGCGTGGGCCAGTGGGTGGGCCTGCAAATCATCCGCAAGTACGTGGCTGAGCATCCCGACGTGACGCTGGGCCGCCTGATGGCCGAGAAGAATGCCCAGCGCATTCTCAACGACTCGCACTATCGGCCCAAACGGTAGCATTCATTACAGAATGCACATCGCCGTTTTCAGCCAGTATCACACCAACCCGGACTGCCCGGCCACCAGCCGGCACTACACGCTGCTTGCCCACATCGCCAAGACGCATCGGGTGACGCTATTGACCACGCCCGCCTGGAAGAGCCAGCGCCTGACGCAGGAATTTCCCTGGGTGCCGGAAGGGGTGGAAATTCGTGAAGCTGACGTGCGGTATGACAATAAAATGGGGCCGGCGCGGCGGGCGCTGGCTTTCGCGCAGTATGCAGGCTGGGCCGTACGTGAGGGCTTGCGAATTGATAAACCGGACGTGATTTGGGGCATCAGCACGCCGCTGACTGCGGCTTGGGCGGCGGCGCAGGTGGCGCGCCGGCGGCGGGTGCCGTGGGTATTCGAGGTGCAGGATTTGTGGCCGTCGTTCCCTATTGCGATGGGAGCCGTGCCCACGGCGCTGGCCCGGCACCAGCTTTATCAGCTGGAAAAACGGCTGTATAAAAGTGCCCGGCACATCCTGCCGCTCTCACCCGATATGACGCGCTATGTGACGGATTTAGGCATACCGGCTGCGAAAGTGACCACCGTGCTCAATGGCACTGACCTGGAACTGGTGGCCCGCGCCATACCGGCTGCCGTGGCACATCTTCGGCAGGAGCAGGGCTTGGCGGGGAAGCGGGTGGTGCTGTACGCGGGCACCTTTGGGCGGGCTAATGACATCCCAACGCTTGTTGCGGCGGCTGAAGCTATGGCGGTGACCGATGCAGAAGTGGTGTGGCTGTTCCTGGGCCACGGGTTTTTTGAGCCGCTGATTGCGGCGGCGGCAGCGCGCTGGCCGGGGCGCATCCGGCTGGTACGGGGGCAGGCGCGGCACGAGGTTTTCAAGTGGTTTGCGCTGGCTGATATGTCGGTGGTTTCGTTTCTGGGGCTGCCGGTGCTGGATTCTAACTCGCCGGCGAAGCTGTACGATTCGTTGGCTGTGGGCACGCCGGTACTGGTGACTAATGCGGGCTGGACCAAGGCGCTGGTGGAGCAGCACGGCTGCGGCTGGTACGTGCCGGCCGGCGATGCGCCGGCGTTGGCCGCACAGCTACAGCGCCTGCTGAGCCAGCCCGAAATGCTAGCCCAGGCCGGGGCCAATGGCCGCGTTTTAGCTGCGCAGGAATTCGACCGCCAACGAATGGCCACGCAGGTGCAGCGGATACTGGAAGTCGCTGCCAATTGACTTTGTGCTCAAGCAGAAGGTCTTTGTGCTTTCTAGAACTAGTGATTGAACTTTGTGTGCTAAAACATCTGCCAAAAGCACGTTTTTAGCAGCTTAGCGCTATGCTTCCGGGATGGGTACATAAGCCAGGGACTTGCCGAAATGCTTTTCGAAGTAAGCGCAACTAGGGGCCAATGGACAAATGCTACACTTGGGCGAGCGCGCCACGCAGATATAGCGTCCGTGCAAAATCAGCCAGTGGTGGGCCTTGTTAATAAGCTCTTCCGGGATATAACGCACCAGCGCCTTCTCCACGGCCAGGGGTGTGGTGGCCGTTTTCGGTACGAGGCCCAGGCGGTGCGATACTCGAAAAACGTGGGTGTCGACTGCCATCGCGGGCAGGTTGTAAATGACGGAGGCCACTACATTAGCCGTTTTGCGGCCCACCCCGGGTAGGCGCTGCAACTCATCAATCTGGCTGGGGACTTCGCCGGCGAAATCCTCGGTGAGCATCCGGCCCAGGCCGGCCAGGTGCTTGGCCTTGTTGTTGGGGTAGGAGACGCTGCGGATGAAGGGGAATATCTCTTCGGCAGAGGCCGCGCCGAGGTGCGCGGCGGTGGGAAACTGTGCCAGCAGCGGCGGCATCACCAGGTTCACGCGCTTGTCGGTGCATTGGGCGCTGAGCACTACGGCCACAATTAACTCATACGGGTTGCTGTATTCCAGTTCGGTTTTGGGCTCCGGGAAGTTGGTGGTGAAGTAGTCGAGGAAGTATTGGAATCGGTCGGCGCGAGTCATGCGGTGGAGAGTAAATCAAGCAAAAATAAAACGGTCACGCTGAGCGCAGCCGAAGCATCTTGCCCGCAATAGTAAATCCAATCGACAGGATTACTGCTGCGGTAAAGATGCTTCGGCTACGCTCAGCATGACCGTACATACTGGGTTGACGAACCGCTTACCCGCGCCAGCGCGGGGTGTGGAGCGGCCGCCACAAAAAATTGAAGGGGCTCAGGACTTGCTCAAGAAGGTGCGCGAGTAGCGCAAAATGGCCTCGGAGGCTTGGGGGCGCGGTTCGCGACGGACGCCGTCGAGTGCCCGCTGGGCCAAAAGGAGGTCGGCGCAGGTCGCGGCCAAGTCCGGGTCGTGCTGCAACGCCTCCTCTACCTCGCGCTGCCTTTCAACCGGCAATTCGTTGTACACATACTGGAGCAGTGTCGAATGGGGTAAGGTTTGAATCATAGTGATGCAGGGAATTTGCGGTCATCTTCTTCCGCAGGTTTATTAGCGCGTAGCGCATGCGGCCCAGCGCCGTGTTGATGCTCACGCCGGTGGCGTCGGCAATCTCCTGGAAGCTCATATCGCCGTAATGGCGCATGAGCAGCACCTCCTTTTGGGCGGCGGGCAGTTCCTGGATTAACGCCCGAAGGCGGGTGTGGGTTTCTTCCCGGGCCAGAATATCGTCCGGGCCGTCGTCGGCAATGGTCAGGGTGTTGTTTAAACGTTCGTTGTCGGTGAGGCTGATGTGGGGCACGCGCTTGCCGCGCCGAAACGAGTCGATGGCCAGGTTGTGCGCGATGCGGCAAATCCAGGGCGCAAACTTGCCCTCCTCGTTGTAGCGGCCACTTTTCATGGTGTGGATGGCCTTGATGAACGTATCCTGCATCAGGTCCTCGGCCACGTCCTCGTCGCGCACGATGAGGAGAATGGTCGTGAACACACGACTGCGATGCCGCTCCAGCAGGATGGCAAAGGCGGATTCCTGGCCAGCCAGGTAGAGCGAGATGAGCGCGGAGTCGCTCGGTTGCATGAGGTCCATAAAGGGCTACGGAATAGGGGAACGTAGAGCTTTAGGCCATAGTATGCAGTTACCGAGAAAAAAATTGGGAGCGACGGGCGGCGGTAGGTTTTACCCCGCTAGAATCAGACCAAATGTAGAGAAATGGAATCCACTTCCGCAATAGGCATTGGTGGAAAAATGCCAGAATCTTTTTGGGAATTTCAAGCAACCTTCCTCAAAACTTCATCTAGGGCATTTTTGAGGGGAATTGTCTAGGTGTTTTTCTGAAAAAAAGTTTCCGATGGGCGTATAAAATTTGGGGCGACTGAGTTAATGCTCATTGGGCGAGCCAGTGGTAGGCGGTGGCTTCGTCGGTAAATAGGGCCGTTTGGTAGCCCTGCTCGGGCCGGGCGGCGGCGCTGATGGCCGCTACGGAGCTGGCTGACTGCTCGGTGGCGGCGCGCAGGGGCGAGACGAGGAAGGCAATGCGGACGGGCGCGGAGTAGCGGCGCAGGAGCTTCGGGAAGAACTCGGCGTTGACCCAGGCGGTGAGGGCGGGCGTGGCCAGCTCCTCGCGGCGGCGCAGGTCGAGCAGCCAGCGCCAGCAGCCCAGCGCGTCGCCGGCGGCGAGGATGCCGAGGTAACCGTGCTGCAACTCAGATTCGGTGATTTCACGCTGCCAGCGGGCCACGATGGCCGGCAAGTCGGGGCGGGGCGTTATTTCCAGGCCGAAGTCTTGCATGAGCGGGCGGGGCAGCACAGTGAATGGGAAGGCACAAGGTAAGCGAAACCGTACGCCAAAACCAGCCCCACCCGGCCCGGGCGGGCCTACCTTTGCCGCTGGCCGCCGGACAGGCGGTTTTGCGCTTGTTCTATGCTGCCATCTGCTGATTCTTCGCCGGCCCACGACCCGTACGCGGCCCTGCGCGTCCCCGATTTTCGCCGGCTGGTGTCGGCCCGCACCTTGCTCACGGTGGCCACGCGCATCCAGGGGCTGGTGGTGAGCTGGCAGATTTATCACCTCACCAACAACCCGCTGGCGTTGGGCCTGATTGGCCTGTCGGAGGCCGTGCCGAGCATCGTGGTTTCGCTGTATGCCGGGTACGTGGCTGACTCGATGCGCCGCAAAAACATTGTGGTGGTGGCGCTGGCGGTGCTGGTGCTGTGCGCGGCGGCATTGGCCGGCTTCGCCAGCCCCTACGGTATTCACCTGCTGGCGAAGGATTCGCTGTACACGTTGCCGCTGTACGGGGTGATTTTTGTGAGTGGGCTGGCGCGGGGCTTTATGGGGCCGGCGCTGTTTTCCTTCATGCCGCAGCTGCTGCCCGACCGGGCGCTGCTGCCCAACGCCATTACCTGGAACAGCACTACTTACCAAGGGTCGGCGGTGCTGGGGCCGGCCATTGGGGGCTACCTGATTGCGGCGGTGGGCATCACCAACTCCTACGTGGTGAGCACGGTGCTGCTGGCGCTGGCGCTGTTCCAGTTCGCGCGCATTGCCAACCGCCCGCTGCCGCCCATGGAAGGCGAGCGGCTCAACCTGAAAGACAGCGTACTGAGCGGGCTGCGCTTCATTTTCGGCAACCAGCTGGTGCTGGCGGCGCTGTCCTTGGATATGTTCGCGGTGCTGTTTGGCGGGGCGGTGGCGCTGCTGCCGGTGTTCGCGTCGGACATTCTGAAGGTGGGGGCCAAGGGCTTCGGGCAGATGGAAGCGGCCCCGGCCATCGGCTCGGTGCTGATGGCCATTTTCCTGACGTACTATCCGCTGCGGCGGCGGGCCGGGCGCAAGCTGCTGTGGGCGGTGGCGGGCTTCGGGCTGGCCACCATTGCCTTTGCGCTGTCTACTAATTTCTGGCTGTCGCTGTTCCTGCTGTTCCTGACGGGCGTGTTCGATTCCGTGTCGGTGATTGTGCGCTCCACGCTCATTCACATCTACACCCCGGAATACATGAAGGGCCGGGTGTCGGCCGTGAACAACATTTTCATCGGCTCCAGCAACGAAATCGGGGCCTTCGAGAGCGGTACGGCGGCGCGGCTGCTGGGCACGGTGCGCTCGGTGGTGTTTGGGGGGCTGATGACGCTGCTGGTGGTGGCCGTCACGGCCTGGCGGGCCGATAAGCTGCGCAAGCTGGAATCGGGCACGAAGTAGCAGCTAGTCCCGCCGCCCGGTGGGCGGAGCACCCGGCGCGTTTGTCCGGAGGCTCCGCCCCATTTTAGTGGCAACGTAGCTAACGGGGTGGCTGGGCCAATAGCGCCGCGTATTGCGCCGGCGTGTCCACATCGAGCAAGCCTTCTGGGAAAGGCACCCGGCCCACCGCCGCGCCCAGGCTGGCAATGAGCCTCCCGGCGCCCTGCTGCCCTTGCAGCCTAAGTAACTCCGGCAGCAGGGATTGGGCGAAAACGGCGGGTACGCCCAATGTACCGCCATAGGCAGCAGCCACGATAGGCGCTTGCGTTTGCTGCTGCCGGGCTATCAATTCCTGTAGTAATTCGGGCGTTACCAAGGGCTGGTCGGTGAGCATGATGAGCACGGCGGCGGGCTGGGGTTCGGCCAGCGCCGATAAGCCGGCGCGGATGGAGGAGGCCATGCCGGTTTCCCAGTCAGGATTGTGAATAGCCTGGATGGGCAGGCCCGAAACTTCGGCTACCAAGGCTTCGTGCAGCGCCCCGGTCACCAGCACAATGGGGGCGCAGCCGCTGGCCACGGCCGTTTCGGCGGCGTGGCGCAGGAGGGTGCGGCCGTGGTAGGGCAGGAGCTGCTTGGGCCGGCCCATGCGGGTGGAGGCCCCGGCGGCCAGCAACAGCAACGCCACCGGCCCGGCCGAAGCGGGCACGGTGATGGCGGGGATTGAAGCTGAAATCATGGCTTAAACGGCTTGTTTGATAAACGAGCGGCGGCCGGCGTTCGGGGCCGGGCCGGCGCAGTCCCGCTAAGTTTAACCACTATTGCGCTACGACCAGCGCCGGTAATAATTGGCTAACGCGCTTTGGGGCGAAATATCCCCAAGCCGCCCGCTACTCGCAGCGCACGTAGGGCCGCATCTTCTCCCAATCGGCCAGCTTCAGGATGGGAATCTGCTTCAGCTCTTCCACCGTTTTGAAGGGGCCGTGCTGCTGCCGGTAGGCCACGATGATGCGCGCCCGGGGCTTGCCGATGTAGGGCTGGAGGTACATTTCATCGAAGGAGGCGGTGTTTACATTCACCGTTTTGGGGGCGTAGTTGGGCGCGACGAAGGTGTATTTGCGGAGGCTGTCGCGCAGGTCGGGCGCGTCTTTCAATACAAAAACCTCGTCCAACTGGTCTTCGCGCAGGTATCCACCGAGTTGGTTACGGTACTTCACCACCCACTTCGCCCGGCCCGAACCGATGCCGCGAATCTGCATCAGCTGCGTGGTATCGGCCTGGTTAAGGTCGAAGGGCTGGAGGTTGCGGGGCTTGCGGGAGAATTTGGCGGGCGCGCCGTCGGCGCTGGCGAAGGGCGGGAATTTGCCATCCGGCCCGGGCTTATTGGCGGCGTAGTCGCGCTTGGGTGCTTCGTCGGGCAGCTGCATGAACGGGGCCAGCCGCTGGAATACGGAGTCTTCCAGCCCGTACATTTTCTGCACCTGCGCTTTGGCCTTGAAGCCGCCAGCCGCTTCGCGGTACTTGACAATGCGGCTGGCCACGAAGTGCGGCACGCCCCGCGCTTCCCAGCCTTCGGCGGTAAGGGCGTTGGGGTCGAAGGGCGCAAGCTTTACCTGCGCCACTTGGGGATAGCGCGAACCGCTGCGCTCAAACTTTTTATACTCCCGTTTGGGGTAGCGGCTGGCGTAGGTCTGGTCGGTGGCGCGGTGCTCTTTGAGCTGCGTGGCCAACTCGTTCAGACCTTTTTGGTCGGCGTCGGGCAGGTACTGCGGCAGCTCCGGGCGCAGGAGTATGGGCGCGATGATGAAAGCCAGCATCAGCAGCAAAATGCCCACCATGCCCCGCGCTTCGCCCCGCGAATAGCCAAAATAATGGCGAACCCAGCGAATAGGACGGGAATTGAGCCAGGACCAGCCTGGGCGCGGCGGGGGTAGAGCAGCCATCGGGTAGAAGAGCGTGAAGAAGAACCGCAAACCACGGGTTACGGGAAGGCGAACCAGTTTGCGAAAGCAAGTATAGGCAAAATGACAGTAACGCCAAATTTCTAACCTGTTAGCTGCGCGCCCGGCTGAGGCTAGGCGTGCGGCTGGCCTTGCGCTGGGTGGCGGGGCGCTTCACCGTCACGGGCAGCGGGTCGCCGGGCGGGCGGGTTTCCTGGGCCACCCAGGCGTGGATAATTTTCAGGCCCTCGGGCGAAAATACGGCCTGTTGCACGCCGTTCACCATCGGCCACTGGGCCGGGGCGGGCTGGAATAAATGGTTGATGCCGTCGAGCTTGTACTCGGCCGCCGTGCGCTTGGCTCGGCGCAGGGCCTTGTAGAGCGGCACCATGTTGCGCTTGGCCGACACCTGCAAATCGGACGTGCCGTTGAGCAGCAGCACCGCACACTGCACGTTGGGCAGCTTGGCCTGCGGGTCGAAATCGAAGAAGTAGCGTGACCATGGTGAGGTAAGCTGCACGGCGCGGGCGCGGGCCATGCTGGCGTCGACACCCATATTAGCCCCCAACAGCAGCGAGGCCACTTTGGGGCGGGCCATAACGTTGTCGGGGGTCTGGCGAATGACGTCCACCGTGCGCTGGTACACGTCCTGGGCGGCTTTCACCTGCGAGGGGTCGGCCCCAATCAGGCGCATGATTTCGCCCTGCTGGCGGCGCAGCACCTCATTACCCAGCTGCCCGTAGCCGGCCAGCGACACCACGAAAGCCGGCGCGCGGCCCGGCGTGGCGGCGGCCAGCAGGGCCACGTTGGCCCCTTCGCCGTGCCCGAGCAGGCCCACGCGGTGGGCCGCCACCAGCTGCTGGCTGCGCAAAAAGGTCATGGCCGCCTGCGCATCGGTCACGAAATCGGCGGTGGTGGCGCTGGCGTAGTTTCCGGTCGATTTGCCCACGCCCCGGTCGTCGAAGCGCAGCACGGCAATGCCGTGGCGGGTGAGGTAGTCGGCCAGCTGGCCAAACATGCGGTAGCCGTTCACGTCCACGTCGCGGGTTTGCGGGCCGGAATCCGACAGCAGCACCACGCCCGCAAACGGCCCCTCGCCGGCCGGAATGGTGAGTGTACCGCCCAGCCGGTTCTTGGTAACGGGGTTGGTGAACGTGACGTCTGACTCGCGGTAGGGCGGCGTGGCCTTGAACTTGGTGACGGCCTGCGGCGAGGCCACGGCCCGCGTGAGGACCATGGGGGCCGACATACCGGGCTGTTTCCAGGTGCCGCTCAGGGTGGCTCCGTCCTCCAGCACCTTGCCCACGAAGCTGCTGCCGGCCTGCTCAATGCGCAGGGTCAGGTTGTCGTCCTTCAGCTGTACATCCACCGGCATGCGGCTGATGCGCTGCTGCGGCGCATCCAGCGCGGCGTAGTAAGTGCCGTTGGTGAGCGGCACGATGGTGATGATGATAGAAATTTCACCGCCGAGCAGCTTCAGCGGGCCTTTCCACTGGCCATTGAGCGGGGTGGGCACGGGCGGCGCGGTCATCGCCGTGGCTGGTGTATGGGGTATCAAACCCAGAAAAATCAAGGCGGTGAGTAATAATCTTATCATGGAATCAGAATATAAAAAGGGTAGATAATGTGGCTTGAAGGAAAATCAAGGTCGAAAAGTACAACAAATGTTTTTTATCACGACTGCGACTTTTTGCTTATCAACGCCGCCCCAACGCCAACGGCCGCTCTTGCGAAGCGGCCGTTGATTAATCGAAAAGCAGGAAGAAACGGGAAAGCTATTTTTGGGTGTGGAGCACAATCCAGTCGCCAATCACGGCCAGCGCGCTCGGGGCGAAGGTTTCTTCAATGGTGCCATACTCGGCCGGGCTGCCGGTGGGGGCCGTCTGAAACAGGTGGTTGAGACCGGGCAATTCTTTCGTGGTCACGTCGCGGTTGCTGGCGGTTTTCAGGCCGGCGGTGGTGGCGGCCAGGTTGGCGGCGGCGGGCACCTGCCGGTCCTTGCTGCCGCCGAGGGCCAGCACCGGGCACTTCACTTTGGCCAACGTTTGGGCAGGGCGGTCGGCCAGCAGGTGGCGGTAGTCGGGCGAGGTTAGCATGGCCAACTGCGGCTCTACCTGGGCGGCCAGCTGCGGATTGATGCCGTTGTAATACGCCAGCAGCTTGGTGCGGGCCTGGGCATTGTCGGGGTTCTGCTGCACAATCTGCGTCATAGCGCGCTGGAGCTTTTCGGTGGTTGCCAGCTGGGTGGCATCCGAGGTTTGCAGCCGGGCTAGGGCCAGCGACTGCTGCACAATCAGCTCATCGCCCGGCAGGGCCGGCGACGCCATCAACACCAGAAAATCCGGCCCGGCGGGCTGAATCGCCGCCCCAATGGCCGCCGTGCCGCCTTGGCTGTGGCCGATTAAACCCACCTGGTTTTTGCGGATGCCGGGCTGGGCGCGCAGCCACGCCAGCGCGGCCTGGGCGTCGGTGGTGTAGTCGGCGCTGGTGGTGCCGGCCAGCGTGCCGCCGCTCTGGCCCACGCCGCGGTCGTCGAAGCGGAGCACAGCGATGCCGTGGCGGGTGAGGTAGTCGGCTAGCACGGCGAAGGGCTGGTGGCCGAGGATGGTTTCGTTGCGGTCTTCCGGCCCCGAGCCGGTGAGCAGCACCACGGCCGGAAATGGGCCCATGTCGGCGGGCACGGTGTAGGTGCCGGCCAGCGTGATGCCGGCCTTTTTATTTTTGAACGTGACTTCGGCCGACTGGTAAGGAAAGGGCGGCTGCGGCGTTTGCGGGCGCGGGGCGGCAGCGGGTTTTGCAGCGCCAGCGGCGGCGCGGCTGAGCGTGAGCGGGAACGAGCGCAGGCCCTGCTGCCACTCACCTTCCAGGCGCTGGCCGTCGGCCGAGCGGCGGCCGGCAAACTGCGCGGCCGGCTGGCGCAGGCGCAGGTACACACTATCAGCCGGCGCGGTGAATTGCATTACCAAGCCATTGGCGTGCTGGGCCGGGATGTCCAGCGTGGCCGTGCGCGGGCCAGTGGCCGGGTCGGTGAGGTGGGCGGTGAAATCCAGCGGCCCGAGCGTGCCCGCCCAGTCGCCGGTGAGGCTGGTTTGGGCGCTAACGCCGGTAACGTGGAGCAGCGCGGCAGCGGCTGTGCCGAGGAAAAAGCGGGTAAGCGTGTGCATGACAAGGGCTGATGGATGATGATACAATGTTACGAAGATAATTAGACAAGTTTCTAATTATTGAAAACAATTTATTCCCGCTTCCCGCCGGCCGTACCTTCGTAGCCGCAGCATCTGCCCGTGGCCGAAACCTTCCGGCCCCTCTCCGCTGTTAGTTCGTTTATGCCCAAAAAAGACGCTTTGCAGGTTTCGGCCCCCGCCGACAACGCCATTGATAATCTCGACCCGCGCGAATTCATCCTCATCAAAAACGCCCGGGTTCACAACCTCAAAAACCTCAGCGTGGCCCTGCCGCGCAACCAGTTTATCGTCGTGACGGGCCTTTCGGGCTCGGGCAAATCCAGCCTCGCCTTCGATACGCTTTATGCTGAAGGCCAGCGCATGTATGTGGAAAGTCTGAGCAGCTACGCCCGCCAGTTTCTGGGCCGCATGGACAAGCCCGATGTAGACTACATCCGGGGCATCTCGCCGGCCATTGCCATCGAGCAGAAGGTCAGCATCAAGAACAACCGTTCGACGGTGGGCACCAGCACCGAAATTTACGACTACCTCAAGCTGCTGTTTGCGCGGGTGGGCCGCACGTTTTCGCCCGTGAGCGGCGAGCAGGTGCGCAAGGATAATGTGGCCGATGTGGTCGATTTCCTGGCCGCGCAGCCCGAGGGCACCAAAGCCATGATTCTAGCCCCGTTGCACCGCCCCGACAAAACGCGGGCCATGAGCAAGGAGCTGGATTTGCTCCTGCAAAAAGGCTACAGCCGCGTGGTGGTGGATGGCGTGACCTCGCAGATTGAGGACCTGATAGGGGAGGGCCTGCCCGAGGTGAAGGGCGACGTGTACATCATGGTAGACCGCGCCGTGCTGCGCCCCGATGACGAGGACCTGCTCTTCCGCCTGTCGGACTCGGTGCAAACTGCGTTTTTTGAGGGCCACGGCACCTGCGTGGTGCACCTGAACGGCGACGACGTTCGTACCTTCTCCGATAAATTCGAGCTCGATGGTATCACCTTTGAGGAGCCCAGCGTTAACTTTTTCTCCTTCAACAATCCCTATGGCGCGTGCCAGACCTGCGAGGGCTTCGGCTCGGTGTTGGGCATCGATGAAGACCTGGTAATCCCGGACAAGAGCCTGACGGTGTACGAAGGCGCGATTGCGCCCTGGCGCACCGAAAAGCAGGGCGAGTGGCTGAAGCCGCTGCTGAAAAACGGCATCCGCTTCGATTTCCCCATTCACCGCCCTTACAACGACCTCAGCGAAGCTGAGCAGCGCCTGCTCTGGACCGGTAACAAGCACTTCGACGGCCTCGACAAGTACTTCAAGTGGGTGAGCGAGCAGACCCACAAAATCCAGTACCGCGTGCTGCAAAGCCGCTACCGGGGACGCACCACCTGCCCCGACTGCCGCGGCACCCGCCTGCGCAAAGACGCGCAGTACGTGCGCATCGACGGGCGCAACATTGCCGATATCGTACTGCTGCCCATCTCCGACGCGCTGACGTTCTTCCAGAACATGAGCCTGAGCGAGCACGACGCCAAAGTGGCCGAACGCCTCGTGACGGAAATCACCAACCGCCTCGGCTACCTCAACCGCGTGGGTTTGGGTTATCTGACTCTAAACCGCTTGAGTAACACACTGAGCGGCGGCGAGAGCCAGCGCATTTCGCTGGCCACTTCGCTGGGCTCGGCCTTGGTGGGCTCGATGTATGTGTTGGATGAACCCAGTATCGGCCTGCACCCGAAGGATGCGGAGCAACTCATCGGCGTGCTGCGCTCGTTGCAGCAGCTCGGCAACACCGTGGTGGTGGTGGAGCACGAGGAGAAGATGATGGAGGCCGCCGACCAGATTATCGACATCGGCCCCGAAGCCGGCAGCGGCGGCGGCAACCTGATGTTCCAGGGCACTATGGAGGCGCTGTTGCAGGACACCACTACCTACACCGGCCAGTACCTGAGCGGCCGCATGGAAGTGGCCGTGCCCAAAGTGCGCCGCCCCTGGCGCAACGCCCTGGAACTGACCGGCGCCCGCGAAAATAACCTCAAAAATGTCAGCGTGAAGCTGCCGCTGGGCGTGATGACGGTGGTAACCGGCGTGTCGGGCTCGGGCAAGTCCACGCTCATCAAGCGTATTCTGGCCCCGGCCCTGATGAAGATGCTGGGTGGTGGCGCGGGCGAAAGCACCGGCAAATTCGACCGCCTCACCGGCGTGAACGGGCAGGTGTCGCACGTTGAGTTCGTGGACCAGAACCCCATCGGCAAGTCGTCGCGCTCCAACCCGGTGACGTATGTGAAGGCTTATGATGCTATCCGGACGCTGTTTTCGGAGCAGCCACTGGCCAAGGCGCGCGGGCTGAAACCGTCGCACTTCTCTTTCAACGTGGACGGCGGGCGCTGCGAAGTGTGTCAGGGCGAGGGCCAGGTGAAAATCGAAATGCAGTTCATGGCCGACATCTACCTGACCTGCGAGGGCTGCGGCGGCCACAAATTCAAGCAGGACATTCTGGAAATTAAGTTTCAGGACAAAGGCATTGATGACGTGCTGGAAATGACGGTTTCCGATGCTGTCCAGTTCTTCAAAAGCCAGCCCAAAGTGGCCGAGCGCCTCAAGCCGCTGGAGGATGTGGGCCTGGGGTACATCCGCCTCGGGCAGTCGGCCAACACGCTGAGCGGCGGCGAGGCCCAGCGCGTGAAGCTGGCCAGTTTCCTCACCAAAGGCGCTACGCTGCAGCAGGATAAAATCCTGTTCATCTTTGATGAGCCCAGCACTGGCCTGCACTTTCACGATATTGCCAAGCTGCTGGGTGCGCTCAATGCACTCATCGAGCAGGGCAATTCCGTCCTCATCATCGAGCACAACGTCGACATCATCAAGTGCGCCGACTGGATTATCGACCTCGGCCCCGAAGGCGGCCTGAACGGCGGACACCTGCTCTTCGAGGGCACGCCCGAAGACATGGTGAAGCTGAAAGACACCAACCACACGGCCCGCTTCCTGGCGGAAAAGGTTTCCTAAGCTTCGCCATTATGCAACTCGGTACCGAAGCAAAAATCACGATTGGTACGCCCGATACCTTCATCGAGAGTACGTCGGCGGCCGGCACGATAGGCGTATTGTTTGAGGACGACGGTACGACGGGGTACTTGTACGCCGTCCGCCCGGGCACCACCATGGAGCTGCTCGATGCGCTGCATATCTACGATGTAGCCAACGTAGCGGACCGGCAGGTGCCGGTGACGGTACAGGTCTTTTGGGACGTAGCCGGCACGGCGGCGGCCCTGCTCATCAACGGCTACTGCCATGCGCTGTATGACTTTCAGCGCATGGCGGGCTTTTGCCGCAACGCTTTCCCGCCCGCCCGCAACGGGCAAACGCTGAAACGAGAATTGACCGATGAATTAATCGAGCAATACTTTGCGGCCTGACATAGCCGGGGTGGGCCGGGCCGGTTTGGCAAGCCAAATTCCGGCCAATGTGTTGACCTGTAGAAGGGTGGTTGCGGAACACGGGGCGTGAATCGGGACGAGCTAAAAAACGTAGAACCATCCGTCAGGATTAATACGTAAGTTCGCCGCCCCTCTCACCCCACCCCGTGACTATGCCCACCGCCCCAACGCCCCCGGACCACTACGCTGCCGCTAATCGGTCGGGCACGGGCCGGCTGTGGCGCTGGCTGACGGCTTTGGCCATCGTCGGCAACATTGCCCTCAACTACTATTCAAATACCCATCCCTTTGCCGGGCAAACGATGGGCATGGTTTCGGCCAAGTACCCCACACTGCTCACACCGGCGGGCTATGCTTTCAGCATCTGGGGACTGATTTTTCTGGCCCTGACCATTTATGCGGTGTGGCAATTGCTGCCCGCGCAGCGGCATATATCGTTGCCCGATGCCTTGGCCAAGCCCCTCACGCTGGCCAGCCTGGCCACCGGGGCTTGGGTGGTTCTGTTTGCCTACGAGCTGATTCTGCCCAGCGTGGGCGTGATGCTGCTCATTCTCGGCTGCCTGATAGTGGCTTATGGGCGGGCACGGCGGCGCATTTTCACCGATGCGGCCCCGGCGCTGGCGGGCGTGCCGCTGTCGCTGTACCTGGGCTGGATTTCGGTGGCCTCGGTCATCAACATCACTATCGGGCTGCGCCAGCTAGGCTGGCAAACGGCCGAAGGTGCTTCGGTAACGCTCACGCTGGGGCTGATTGTGGTGGTGGTGGCGTTGGGGCTGATTATGAGCCGCGTGTTCCGCGACATGGTGTTCCCGCTGGTGGTGGCCTGGGCGCTGGTGGCCGTGTGGGTGGTGCGGCTGCGCGAGGTGCGCGAGCTGGGCTGGGCCGCGCTGATTGGCGCTACTGTGGTGGCCATTGCGGGCTTCGTGCTCTCGCGGCTGGGCGGCCGCAAAACGCCCTGGCAGGTGCGCGACGAAGCGGCCGCCGCCGCCGAGGCCGAAATCGCCGCCCGCAACTCCATGCGCGCCACCGAGTAGCCGCGTGGCGCGGCGCAGGTACGCAGCCGGCGGTTTGGCCCGTAGCTTTGCGGCTAGTCCCAACCCCCATACCTGACCCGCTCGATTATGCGCCAAAAACTTGTTGCCGGCAACTGGAAAATGAACCTGACCTACCCCGAGGCCCTGGCCCTGATAGGCGAAATCACTAGCCTGGCCGGCGAAGCTGGGGCGGCCTCCGCGCCCACCGTCGTGATTTGCCCGCCGTTTCCGTTTCTGCACGCCGTGGGCCAGCAACTGCCCAAAGCTTCCAGTTTCCACCTCGGGGCCCAGAACTGCCACCAGAAAGAAAGCGGCGCTTTCACCGGCGAGGTTTCGGCCAAAATGCTGGCTTCGGTGGGCTGCGAATACGTGATTCTGGGCCACTCGGAGCGCCGCCAGTATTTCCGCGAGGATGACGAGTTGCTGGGCCAGAAGCTGAAAGCCGCCTTGGCCGCCGGCCTCAAGCCCATCTTCTGCGTGGGCGAGTCGCTGGACACCCGCGAAGCCGACGAAACGTTCAGCTACATCGGCAAGCAGCTCACTGACGGGCTGTTCCATCTCAGCAACGAGGAGTTTGCCCAGGTTGTGATTGCCTACG
This sequence comes from Hymenobacter sp., assembly GCA_028288445.1. Taxonomy (GTDB): domain Bacteria; phylum Bacteroidota; class Bacteroidia; order Cytophagales; family Hymenobacteraceae; genus Hymenobacter. The sequence goes on from JAQBNT010000156.1 coordinate 20,240, forward strand.
AACCCATCTGGGCCATTGGCACGGGCCGCACCGCCACCAGCGCCCAGGCGCAGGAAGTGCACGCCTTCATCCGCGAGCAGATTGCCCGCGCCTACGACGCCCAGGCCGCCCTCGATACCACCATTCTCTACGGCGGCTCGGCCAACGCGCAGAATGCCAAGGAACTGTTCTCGCAGCCCGACGTGGACGGCGGCCTCATCGGCGGCGCGGCCCTGAAAGCGGCCGACTTCACCACGATTATTCAGTCGTTTTAAAGCAGGGTTGAATTTTTAGGGTTGAGTGCAGAGTTGAACGCGCAACACGGCATTGCATTTGACATCTACACTCAACCCGCAACATTCAAAACTCAATCCTTCCCGAATGCTCTCCTTTATCCTCACGTTCCTGCTGGCCCTGTTGCCCGCTAAAAGCCCGGCCGCCGGCCCGCTGGAGCCGTGCAAAATATTCGGCTCGGTGTACCTCGAAACCGACCCCGGCCGGCGCAGCTACTGCTACGGCACGGTGTACGTAGAGCCGGAAGAAGCCTTTGCCGACGTGCTGATTTTCAAGGAGAACAACAAGTTATTTGCCGACAAGCCCGGCCTGTGGGCCGATGCGCCCGCCCGCGACTTTGCCGATTACGTGCTGCTGGTGGTCACGGACCGCAGCCGCGCCGATTTCAGCATTCACTACACTACGGTGCGCTCCTTCGCCGGCTGCAAGACTAACTAGGGGAATTATGAATTAAAAATTATGGGTTATGATTTGATTGAGACGTGCTTTACTGCACGCTTATCAGCTTGTAGCCAGCGTTTTCAATTCATGACTCATAATTTTTAATTCATAATTAAATCAAGTGGATTTTATTGAACTGACCGTCGAAGCCCCGCGCGAGCTGGCCGACATTCTGGTGGCCGAGCTGGCCGAAGTAGGTTTCGACACCTTTGAGGACACCGACGCGGGCTTCCAGGCCTACACTACGGAAGATATTTTCAACCCTGATGCAGTGGCCGAAATCATGAGCCGCTACGAGGGCCAGGGCGAGCTGAGCCACTCGCACCGCGTCATCACCCGCCAGAACTGGAACGCCGAGTGGGAGAAGAACTTTCAGCCCCTCATCATTGCCGAGCGGGTGTCGGTGCGCGCCCCGTTCCACCCCGAGCCGGCCGGCGTCGACTACGACATTGTGATAATGCCGCGCATGTCGTTCGGCACGGGCCACCACGAAACCACCGCCCTGATGATTGAAAATCAGCTTGATGTGAGTCACAAAGGGCTGCGCGTGCTGGATATGGGCACCGGCACCGGCATCCTGGCAATTATGGCCGAAATGCTGGGGGCCCGCCAGGTGCTGGCTGTAGACACCGAGCCCTGGACCGTGGAAAATGCCCGCGACAACGCCGCAGAAAACAACTGCCACGGCATCGAGTGCCGCCTGGGTGGCGTGGAAACCCTCGCCAACGAGGAGCCTTTCGACCTCATTCTGGCCAACATCAACCGCAACGTGCTGCTGGAAGACATGCACGAATACGCCCGCCTGCTGCCCAGCGGCCGGCCCATCCTGTTCAGCGGCTTCTACGAGGAGGACCTGCCCAAAATTCAGGCCGAGGCCAGCAAGCACGGCCTGCGCTACCAGCGCCACCGCACGCTGCGCAGCTGGGTGTCGGCGGTGTTTGAGAAAGAATAGCGCCGAGCGCGAATGAAGGAACGTCCTGCTTCGTTGCCGAAGCAGGACGTTCTGCGTTGGGGTGAGCTGGGTGACATCGTTCCCGGCAACGATTGCGCGAATAAAAAGGGCCTTGGCGACATATTGCGGGCCATTATGGCCGTAATATTATCATACCGAATTGCCGGGCTTGCGTTCTTTCTGATGAGCGGCGCTGCTTCGGTTATTCTCCCACCAGACTCCCAAATTCCCTGCAATGACTTTACTCTCCGCTCGATTTTCTTCGCTTCGTTTTGCAGCCGGCCGGTCGGCGGTGCGGGTTGGTCTGGGCCTGGTGGCCACGGTGGCCGGTCTGGCGGCCAGCGCGCCGGTGCAGGCCCAGCAACTGTCCTTTCCCGGCGTGGAAGGGGCGGGGCGGTTTGTGAGCGGCGGGCGGGGCCGGGCCGCTACGCCCACCACGGTGTATGAGGTGACGGGCCTGGCCGATACCAACACACCAGGCACACTGCGCTACGCCATCAGCCAGTCGGCTACGGTGGCTCCGTACCGCACCATTGTGTTCCGGGTGTGCGGCACCATTCACCTCACCAACCGGATGAATATTCCGGCCAATACCACCATCGCGGGCCAGACCGCGCCGGGTGACGGCATCTGCGTGGCCGACCGGCAGGTGACGGTGAATGGTAATAATGTAATTGTCCGCTTTGTGCGCTTCCGCACGGGGGACCGGTACCCGCAACAAACCGGCATTGGCATGACCAATGGCAACGGCGACGAAGATGCCCTGAGCAGCACCGAGCGCAAGAACATTGTGGTGGACCACTGCACCATGAGCTGGAGCATGGACGAGGCCTTCACCTTCTATGGTGCCACCACCGACTCGATGACCCTGCAATGGAACCTCATTTCGGAGCCGCTGAACTACTCCTACCACTTCGAGACGGGCGACACCGACTACGAGCGCCACGGCTACGGCGGCATCTGGGGCGGCCGGCGGGCTTCGTTCCACCACAACTTGTTTGCCCACTGCGTGAGCCGCACCCCGCGCTGGAACGGCACCCGCTACGGTGCCGCTGTCGGCTCCGAAAACTGCGATTTCCGCAACAACGTCATCTACAACTGGGGCACTGGGGCCAATGCCTACGGCGGCGAGGGTGGTAATTACAACATGGTGAACAACTATTACAAGTATGGCCCCACCACCGGCACCAGCACCACCAACCGCTCCCGGGTATTTGGCGCCTACAAGCAAACCACCGCGCCGGTGCTGCCTTATCCGCAACTGTACATAGCTGGCAACTATGTGGATGGCAGCCCCATCGTGACGGCCGCCAACTGGAAAGGCGTGGCCATGAACGGTGGCAGCGCAGCCGACACGGTTCTATCGAAAGTAACGACGCCCTTCAACGTTGCTCCCCTGAATACCCAAACGGCTCAGGCGGCCTACGCTGCTGTGCTGCAGAATGTGGGCTGCGTGCTGCCCGTGCGTGATGCGCTGGACCAGCGCATCATCAACGACGTGCAAACGCGTGGCGGTGCCGTCATCGACGTGCAGGGTGGCTTCCCGCACGGCACGCCCATCGCTACCTCGCAGGGTGCCTGGCCCGTGCTCAGCTGCGGCCCCGCGCCCGCCGACTCGGACCACGACGGCATGACCGACGCCTACGAAACCGCCAACGGCCTCAACCCCAATAGCGCCGCCGACCGCCAGACCATCGCCGCCAACGGCTACACCAACCTCGAAAACTACCTCAACGGCCTCGTGGCCGTGGCAACGGGTACCCGGCCCACCGGGGCCGTGCTGGAGCCCCTGCACCTGTTCCCGAACCCCGCCGCCGAGCAGCTCACCGTGGAGCACCCGCGCTCCGGCGCTGAGGCCCGCCTCACGGTTTACAATTTCGTGGGCCAGCGCGTGGCCACACTCACGCCCGTAGTGGGCGGCGTTTCCACGCCGGTAAATCTTGGCAACCTGGCCAAGGGCAACTACCTGCTGGTGTATACCGATGTCAATGTAAGCCTCTCCGCCAAGTGCGCGCACGAATAAGCGCTTAGCCAAACCAGAAAAAAGCCCCGGCCTGATGGTTCCTGCACTGCGGTGCGGGCCATCGGGCCGGGGCTTTGCGATACTGAATGAAGGAGAGCCTGCGTAAAAATGGTGAACAGTTTTGCTCAGATTTCTCCTGCATCGGAATGACAAATGGGGGCGGCGCAATGCTGGTTGCCGCTAGCTGGTCAGAGTGCTTGTTCGGCTATATAATGGTCTGATAGTAAAAATATTGCATCGATAGAGTTGTGAAAAAAAGGCTTAAGTCCACCCGGGTTTTCTTCGAAACTTTAGAGTGCCCGCTATAGGCTCCCGCTACTTTCATGCTGCATTAACAACCAGCATGAAACGAGCACAGGATAAAGTAGTCATCATCACCGGCGGGGCCAGCGGCATCGGGCGGGTATCGGCCCTGCGCTTCGCCGCCGAGGGCGCGAAAGTGGTTGTCTGGGACATTGACAAGGCCAAAGCTGAGGCCACGCTCAGTGAGATTGAAGCCGTGGGAGGCCACGCCGTGATGGCCATCGTGAACACCACCCAGCCCGAGCAGATTGCCGCCGCCGCCCAGGCCGTGCACGAGCAGTTCGGCCGCATCGACGTGCTGATAAACAACGCCGGCATTACCCGCGACGCCACACTGCGTAAGATGACGCTGGCCCAGTGGCAGCAGGTGCTCGATGTGAATTTGACGGGCGTGTTCGTCTGCACCCAGGCCGTGGGCCCGTTCATGGAAGCGCAGCAGAGCGGGCGCATTATTAATACGTCGTCGGTGGTGGGGCTGTACGGCAACTTTGGTCAGGCCAACTACGCGGCCACCAAGGCCGGCCTCATCGGCCTGACCAAGACCCTGGCGCGGGAGCTGGGCAAGTACAACATCACGGTGAATGCGGTAGCGCCGGGCTTCATCGCCACCGACATGATTGATTCCATCCCGGAAAAAGTCATTGATATGTTGAAAGGCCGCACGCCGCTGCGCCGCCTGGGCACGCCCGAGGACATTGCCAGCGCCTACCTTTTCCTGGCCTCCGATGAAGCCGGCTTCATCTCCGGCACGGTGCTGAGCGTGGACGGGGCCGTAACGATTTAGCGCCATGCAGACTGCTACCGGCCGCCGCGCGCTCATCACCGCCACGGGTTCCTACGTCCCGGCGCGGGAGCTGCCCAACAGCTATTTCAACGAGCTGCTGGGCGAGGACGTGGACACTTGGCTGCGCCAGAATGTGAACATTCATTCGCGCCGCTGGTGCGACGACGACGAATCGGTGGCCGACCTGTGCGAGCACGCGGCCCGGCAGGCGCTGGCCCGCGCCGGCGTGCGCCCCGAAGAACTGGACCTGCTCATCGTGGCCACCGACACGCCGGAATACGTGTCGCCCTCCACCGCCGCCGTGCTGCAACACCGGCTGGGAGCCACGGGGGCAGGTACTTTCGACCTCAACGCCGCCTGCGCCGGCTTCGTGACGGCCCTGGACGTGGCGGCCAAGTACATTGCTTCTGATACACGCTACAACCGCGTGCTGGTCATCGGCGGCTACGCCATGAGCAAATACCTTGACCTCACCGACAAGAAAACCGTGACGCTTTTCGCCGACGGGGCCGGGGCCGTGCTGCTCACCTCGGCGGAGAATACCGAGCGCGGCTTCCTCGCCAGCCGCCTGCACACCGAAGGCCAGTACACCGGCTGGATGGGCATCTATGCCGGGGCCACTCGCCAGCCGGTGACGGCGGAAGTAATAGACCATAACGACCACAAGCTAAAGTTTGTGCACCGCTTCCCCAAGGAAATCAACCCCGATATCTGGACCCGCTTGGCCAAGGAAATGGCCGCCGACATCAATGTTTGCCCTTTCGAGGTCGACCATTACGTAATGACGCAACTCAACATCCACGCCATCCACGAAACGCTGGACCGGCTGGGCGTGGCCCGCGAGCGGGCTCCGCTCATCATGCAGCAGTTCGGCTACACCGGCTCGGCCGCCATCCCAATGGCGCTGGATAAGGCGGTAACTAGCAGTGACATAAAGGAAAACGACCTGGTGTTTTTGATTGGTTCAGGCGGCGGGCTGGCCTTCGCCGGCGCGGCGTTCCGGATGTAGCGCGGACTTTCAGTCCGCGCGTGTTGACTGCTTTCATTCATTAGGCAGTTTTGAATCCACACTCTGTTCACTCGCGGACTATAAAGTCCACGCTACATTCCCACCCATGCACGGCATCGCTACTCCCCAACAAGTAACCGCCACGGCCATTCTGCTGGCGGTGTACGCGGCCGTCATTCTGTTCTTCGTGGTGCGCGGCGCGCTGAAAATCAAGAGTATGTCGGACTACGCGGTGGGCTCCGTGCGGTTCTCGCCCGTGGCCGTGGGCCTCTCGCTGGCGGCTTCCATGACCAGCGCGGCCACGTTCATCATCAATCCCGGCTTCGTGGCCATCAATGGGCTGAGCGCCATGCTTTCCTTCGGCGTGGTGATGCCGCTGGCTTCGATGATTTCGCTGGTGGTGTTCACCAAGGGTTTCCGCAAGCACGGGCAGACGGTGAAGGCCCACACGCTGGCACAGTGGATTGGCTCGCGGTTCCAGAGTCCGGGACTGACGCGCTACTTCGGGTGGCTGTCGCTGCTGCTCATCACCTTCATCGTGCTCATTTGCGTGGGGCTGACGCAGGTGCTCAGCAACGCTCTGAACGCACCGCCGCTGCCGGTGCTGGTGTCGGTGGTGGTGTTCATCTTCGGCTACATGATGTTTGGCGGGGCCAATTCGATGGTGTATACCAACACCATTCAGGCCTCGCTGAAGTTGCTGGTGGCCGTGGTGCTGCTCACCTCGGGCTACGAGCATTTCAGCCAGGGCGTGCACGGCTTCATTGCCAAGCTGGCCGCCATCGACCCCGCCCTCACGCACGCCACCAACCCCGGCAGCTACCTATTCCGCGACTACTTCGAAATCATCATCTGCCAGATTGTGATTGGCACGGCCATCGTGTGCCAGCCACACCTCATCACCAAATCCCTGCTGCTCGACAGCGAAAAGGATGTGAACCGCTACCTCACCACGGCGGTGCTGGTGCTCACGGTGTTTTTCTCGGTAGTGTTTGTGGGCTTGTATGCGCGGCTTGCTTTCCCAAATCTGATGCTGAATGGGCAGGAGTTAAAGATGGACAAGATTATTTCGGCCTACGTGGTGCGCGAATTCCCCGTCTACATTGGCCTGTTGGTTATTCTGGGGCTGATTTCGGCCGGTATTTCCACGCTGGAAAGCCTGATTCAGTCGCTTTCCAGCACCATCACGGCCGACATCATCAAGCCGCTGCTGCCCGCCACGGCCTTCGCGGGCACAGGTGGTTTCGGCCGCGAAATCCTGCTGAACCGCGCCGTGATTGCGGCGCTGGGCGGCCTCGCCATCTGGCTGTCGTACGACCAGTTTGTGAATGCTAAGCTGAGCGTGGCCATCTTCGCTCAGACCGGCGTTTATGCCTATTTCGCGGCAGCTTTCGTGCCGGTCTGCTTCGGGATTTTCCTGCGCGATGCCCCGCGTGTGGCGGTGACTGCGGGTTCAGTCACGGCGTTGCTGGTGCATTTCGCGGTGTATTTCGGACGGCTCACGCCCTACATGCAGGCCCCGGTGCGCAACCCGGGCGTGTCGGCGGCGCTGGGGATTCTGGCCTCGGTGGCGGTCGGCGGCGCGTTGTATCTGGTGCGGCGTAGGGCAGGGAGGACGGAAGAAGCAGCAACTGCTGAAGCGGCTTCAGAAAAGCCGGAAGCGCTGCTGCAACCAACCATAGAACGTCATGCTGAACTTGCCGAAGCATCTCTTCCGCAGTAGTAATCAATTATTCTTCAACGAAGCGAGCGAGATGCTTCGATTCCGCTGCGCTGCACTCAGCATGACGTTCTTTTAGGCTGCTTACGTCTCTACTCGGTTATGCCGGCTTCCCTCCAAAATTCCCACCGCATCATGTACACCAAAGACTGGGTCGCCAAGTGGGCCCTCTACTCCCCGCACCAAACGGCGCTGAAAGAGCTGGACACCGACCGCGCTTACACCTACGCCGAGCTCAACCAGGCCGCCAACCACCTCGCCGCCCAGCTCACCCACACGCACCACCTGCAAAAGGGCGACCGCATCATGGTCCTCGCCGAGCATTGCCTGGAGTACGTGGCCCTGTTTGTGGCCGCCCAGAAAACCGGCCTCATCCTCGTGCCCATCAACTACCGACTGGCCGGCGGCGAAATCGACTATCTGGTGCGCAACTGCGAGCCCGCGCTGCTCATCTACGAAGAACAGTTTCAGGACAAAGCCCTCGCCCTGCCCGGCCTGGCCGCCGTGCCGCAGGTGTGGCCGCTGCAAACCCTGGCCGACCTCTGCCAACGCGGCCTGGCCACGCCCCGGCCCGCCTGGGCCGGCCCCGAGCCCGACGAGGACGACCCCGTGTTCATCCTCTACACCTCGGGCACCACGGGCTTCCCCAAGGGCGCGCTCTACACGCACCGCATGCTGCTCTGGAACAGCCTTAACACCAGCCTGAGTCTGGAAATTACCCCGCAAGACGTTACCATTAATTGCATGCCGCCCTTTCACACCGGCGGCTGGAATGTGCTGCTCACGCCGTTTCTGCACCGTGGAGCCACGGTGGGGCTGCTGAAGAAATTCCAGCCCGAGCGCCTGCTGGCGCTGCTCGACCAGGAGCGGGCCGACATCTTCATGGGCGTGCCTACCATGCTCAAAATGATGATGGAAAGCCCCGTCTTCGCCACCGCCGACCTCGGCAGCCTGCGCTACTTCATCGTGGGAGGCGAGGCGCTGCCGCTCGAAGTCATCCGGGCCTGGGACCGCAAGGGCATCAAAATCCGCCAAGGCTTCGGCCTCACGGAGGTAGGCCCCAATCTGTTTTCGCTGCACCAGGACGATGCCGTGCGCAAAATCGGCTCCATCGGGCGGGCCAATTTCTACGTCGAAACTCGCCTCATTGATGAGCAGGGCCAGGAAGTAGGTCCCAACGAAGTGGGCGAACTCTGCCTGCGCGGCCCCATGACCACGCCCGGCTACTGGCGCGACCCCGAAGCCACCGCCAAGGCCCTGCCCGACGGCTGGTTCCGCACCGGCGACCTGCTCCGGCGCGACGAGGAAGGCTATTTCTTCGTGATGGACCGCATCAAAAATATGTACATCTCGGGCGGCGAAAACGTGTATCCGGCCGAGATTGAGCGGTTCCTGCTCACCTTCCCCGGCGTGTCGGAAGTGGCGGTTATCGGCGTGCCCGATGCCCGCTGGGGTGAAGTCGGCAAGGCCTTCATCGTGACCAAAGGGCTGGACATTTCCTGCGAAGCGCTGCAAGCCTATTGCACCGGCAACCTGGCCCGTTTCAAGGTGCCGAAGTATCTGGAACTGGTGCCCGAACTACCTAAGAACGATACCGGGAAAATCAACAAAAAAGCTCTCCAGGCCACGGTATGAGCCGCCTGTCTCGCTTCCTGCCCGCGCTATTCCTCCTTCTCCTCACCGCAAGCATCCCGGCGATGTCTCTTCCGACGCAAACCGAGCCCATCCGCCAGGTTATCGGCTCCTACGGCTTCCCCGAGCACCGCGTGGCGCTGGCTGATTCGCTGGAAATCGCCTACGTCGATGCCGGCAAGGGCAGCACCACGCTCATTTTTATCCACGGCCTCAGCAGCTACGTGCGGGCCTGGGAGCGCACCCTACCGGAGCTCAGCCGCGGCAGCCGCTGCCTGGCCCTCGACCTGCCCGGCTACGGCAAATCCTCGAAGGGCCACTACCCCAGCACCATGAATTTCTACGCCGAGGTCATCCACCTGTTTATCCAGCGCCTACACCTGCGCAACGTGACGCTGGTGGGCCACAGCATGGGCGGCCAGATTGCGGTGACCCTGGCCCTGAAATACCCCGCCGATGCCCGGAAACTGGTCCTCACCTCGCCGGCCGGCTTCGAAACCTTCACCGCGCCCGAGCGGGAGCAGCTGCGCGCCTTCTATACGGTGGCGTCCATCCAACACACGCCCGAGGCCCAGGTGCGGGCCAACCACAAGTACAACTTCTACCGTATGCCCCCGGCCGTGGACCTCTGGATAACCGAGCGCCTGCGCATGATGCAGTGCGACGACTTCGGCCTCTATGCCCTCACCGTGGTCAACAGCATGGCCGGCATGCTCGACGGCCCCATTTTCGAGCGCCTGCCGCAGGTGCAGCAGCCCACGCTGGTCGTGTTCGGGGCCGAGGATTTCCTGATTCCCAACCGGGCGCTGCACCCGCAGCTCACCACGGCCCAGGTGGCGGCCGCCGGCGTGGCCCGCCTGCCCCACGCCCAGCAAGTGCTACTGCCCGAAGCCGGCCACTTCGCCCATTACGAGCAAGCGGCCGAGTTTAATAAGCTGGTGGCGGCGTTTGTGAAATAAAGAACGTCATGCAGAACGCAACGAAGCATCTCGCTTGGATAAGATGCCTTTATTCCATCAATTGCGAATTGCTGCTTCTACCTTGCAAGAGCAAATGAGATTATAAAGGACAGTAAATAATGGGAGCTTGGAGCGCAGCCATCGATGGCAACGATACATTTCTTGACATCTATCAGAACTTCTTTGACCTATACAATCAAGGAGCAACTCCTCAGGATGTTTCGAAGCAGATTGTAAATGACTTTGCCGAGGTATTCGATGATTACGATGACAGAAGTAATGCGTTGTTTGCTTTGGCATTAGCTCAGTGGAAAACCAAATCACTCGACCCGAAAATCTTTGAACAAGTCAAGGAAATTATTGAGAGTGGTAGTGACCTCGACATATGGAAAGGCCCTGACACTAATGACAAGGTTTTAAAGAAGCGAAAGTCCGTTCTTGATAAGTTCTTGAATCAAATTTCGGTTGAAAAGGAAAAGCCTAAGCGTAGAGTAAAAACTAAATTTGAGTTTTCGACAGTAGAACTTGTGAGACTTGTTGCCCCTGATGGGAATAAGGTGTTTAACGCCAGCGAAGAATTCATAAATGGTGTCTACTCACAAACTGGTTCTATGATTTCCTGGAAATCTGGTGGCGGTTCAGTGTTTTATTTTGAAGAGCAGGGAAGGACTATAACTGCCCGTTGGGTTGACAGTCAAACACTGGAAATAACCCATGATGAAAATATCATTTTTACGAAGAAAGAAGACAGTTGCTATTATTGTGGTGACCAAGGAAAGGTGATTTATGTGCCTTCCGCATGACGTCATAAACCACTTCACCCAACCCCAAAAAAGCGCGCTGACCCCGCGCTTTTTTTATGCCCTTAACCCACCACCCGCCAACCTCAGAATTTCCGGTAAATTGGACGCCCCTCCCACCCACGCCGCTATTCTGTGAAGAAGAAACTAGAGAAGTTCGCCGAGTTTGCCGCCGATGTGCTGCCCCACGAAGTGGCTTGGCTGCAGCAGGTGCAGCAGTTTCAGGATGCCGACAACCGCGAGATTCTCGAAACCCTGGCCTACAACTGCCATCACCCGCGCACGCCGGTGGCCTTCCGGCCCGGCATCGACAAGCGCAAGTATTCCAACCTGATGCAGTGGGTGCAGCAGCGCCTGGCCAGCATCGACGTGGACAAGCACCTGGTGCACCTCAACGCCCTCGACCAGCAGATTATGACCGATTCCATCGGTCCGGCCGAGGAAAAGGCGCTGCTCCAGGCCATAGTGCGCTACGACAAGCCGGCCTTCTACTTCGTGAAATTCTACGAGCTCACGCTCAGCTACCAGCAGTTTCTGCTGGTGCGGATGCGCTTTAAGGAGCACCAGCTGGTGGCCCAGTTCGTGGAGCAGCAGCGGGCGGCGTATGAGCTGAGCAAGGCCACGTTTGCCCAGCTGCACCAGGCCACGCTCGACATCACGAGCCAGTACACCCGCAACGCCACCGAGAGCCGGCAGTGGGAGCCCTGGCTGCTGGCCACGTTCTACGACGACACGCTCGATGGCCTGAACCGCTATTTTGCGGTGGTGCGGCTCACGTTTCTGTACTTCAACTACTCGGAGTTCGACAAGCTGAAAGCCGTGTATGAGGCCCTGGATGGCATGCTGCGGCAGGGCATGTTCTACTCGCGCCGTATCCTGTTCAACTACTACGCCAACAGCGTGTTGCTGCACTCCAAGTTCGACGTGCTGCAACAGGCCGAGGAGTTCGGCTACCTCAGCATCAAGCAGAAGAATACTGACCACCTGCACTACCTCAACAACTACAGCGCGATTCTGCTGCGCCAGGGCAAAAGCCACGAGGCGCTGGCCCTGATGAAGCAGTCCCTATCATCGTCGCGCCACACCACCAACCTGCGCGACAAAATCGGGTTCATGGCCTTCTACATCAAGTGCCTGAATCTGAACGGCCAGCCCGCCGACGGCGAAAAGCTGGCCGACAGCTTCCTGCGCGACAACGCCAAGGAGATTCTGGCCCACCGCTGGCACATTTTCTTCGTGGCCTATTTCCAGGCGCTGGTGCTGCAGGAGAAGTACGACAAACTGCTGCGCACCTGCCACCGGCACCACCTGCTGCAAAAGGAGGCCGACTACCGCACCCGCCCCAACTACGTGCCCACGCTGGAGTGGTACTACCACATCAGCCGCTACGTGGAGAACGAGATTGACGACGACCAGCTGGTGGCCCTGATTGGCAGCACCGGCCAGCCACATTTCGGCAATCCGCACAAGCGCCGGCTGCTCGAAGACCAGTTGAATGAGGTGAAATCCTGCATTCCACACTTGTGCGGGCGTATTCGGTCCATGCTGTTGCAGGCGGGTTAAACGGTTTGAGCAACAATCGTTTGCGGGAGGTTAGTGCGGCCGGTGGCGGTTAAGTCCACCGCGCTTATTTGATGCGTAGGAAGGCATTGGGTGAAGGAGGCCGGTAGATTCGTCCCACTACTGCACTCCGACTCAAAATCCCACCAACTCTTTCAATCCCAACGCATATGGCCTCTCGACTTTTACTCCTTTTTCTGCTGATTGTTCAGGCATTGGGGGCTGCGGCCCAGGGCGGCGGCGTGCGCGGCCGCGTCACCGATGCCACCAGCAAAGAAGCCCTGCCGGGCGTGAGCGTGCTCATCGCCGGCACCACCACGGGCACGTCGAGCGGCAACGCCGGCGAGTTCTCCATCACCGGCCTCAAGCCGGGCACCTACAAAGTGGTGCTGTCCTCTATCGGCTACGAAGCCATGCCGGCCCGCACCGTCGAAATCGGCTCTGATGTCGTGGATTTGGGCACCATCGGCCTGGCCCAAACCACCGTCATGGCTGGCGAAGTCGTGGTTTCGGCCTCGCGCCGCCCCGAGAAGCTGACCGAAGCCCCGGCCACCATCGACCTCATCACCGCCAAACAGATTGACGAGCTGCCGTCCTTCAACGTGGGCGAGCTGCTGGCCCGTCAGAAGGGCGTTGACTACATCCGCACCGGCGTGCTGGGCACGGGCATCAACGTGCGCGGATTCAACAGTGCCTTCAACCCTAAGAACCTGCAAATGAACGATGCGCGGCTGTCCACGCTCATCGCCACGGGCCTGCCACTGGGGCCATTAACCAGTGTAGTGAAGGAAGATATTGAGCGCATCGAAGTGGTGCTCGGGCCATCGGCCGCGCTCTATGGACCGAATGCCCACAACGGGCTGGTGAACACCATCAGCAAGGACCCGCGCCGCTCGGCCGGCACCACGGTGGCGCTGGGTTTGGGGAACCAGAGCGTGTTTTCGGGCCGCTTCCGCCATGCGCAGGTTATCAATTCCAAACTGGCGTTCAAGGTGACGGGCGAGTACACCCGGGGCGTTGACTTTCCCTACGTCGATACAGTGTACTACAACAACACGGCGTTTGCCAGCCCGGCGGTGCCGGCCACGCCCACCACGCCGGCCATTCCGGCCAAAACCGGCCAGTTCCACGCCGCACCCGAGATTGATTTGGACCGCACCTTCAAGAGCCTGCACGGTGAGGCGGCGCTCTACTACAGCCTCACCGATAAGGCCGATATCATCCTGTCCTACGGCGGCAACCAGTCGAGTTTCCTGGCCCAGACCAATGCCGGCCGCAACCAGATTAAGGACTGGAGCGTGCAATACCTGCACGCCCGTTATGTGTCGCCGCGCTGGTTTGCGCAGGTTTACAATACCTGGAGCAAGACGGCTGATACCTACGCCATCAACCAGCGCACCCAGAACTACCTGAGCTTCAAGGATGCCGGTTTCGGTGAAGACGAGGCCCGCAGCCGCTCCTTCACCGAGCAGTGGTTTGGCAAAACGACCACCGCCGGTGTGGCCTTGCAGCGCGGGGCGGTGTTCAAGGATGCCTCGCGCCGCGTGAACGGCGAAGTGCAGTACAACAACACGTTCGGCATTTTCAACCTCGTGGTGGGCACGCAGTACCAGCGCGACATGGCCTTCAGCGAACACACGTATTTGTTCGACCGCGATGGTGACATCGTCATCAACCAAATCGGCCTCTACACCCAAGGCGAACTGACCTTGCCGAGCCATTTCAAGCTCATCGCCGCTGCCCGCGCCGACCAGCACGACCGGTACGGCTTCAACTTCATCCCGAAAGGCGGCGTGGTGTGGTCCCTCAACGACCAGAACCTGCGCCTCACCTACGGCCAGGGCATCGCCGCCCCCACCATCCTCAACCTCGACGGCTACCTCTTTGGCGGCCTGCTGCTCGGCAACGGCCAAGGCTTCACCCTGAGCGACGGCACCGTGATTGACAAGCTGAAAGTGGAAACCATCAAAACCGTGGAAATCGGCTACAAAGGCAAGGTCACGCCCAAGTTTTTCATCGATGCCAACGCTTACTACAACCGCTCACAGAATTTCCTGAGCCCGTCCATCAACATCGCCACCAACGGCCGCAAGGTGGTGAAGCGCGGCGACACGCCGATGTCGCAGGTGATTCCGGGCACGCCGGAAACCGGCGCGGCCACGGTGCTCACCTACGTGAACTTTGGCCAGGTTGACACCTACGGAGCCGATTTCGGTTTCAGCTACTTCCTCTCGTCGTCGCTGAGCCTGGCGCTGAACTACTCCTGGTTTGGCTTCAAGCTCGACCACGACGACCTGAAAAACGACGGCAACAAAGACGGCAAAGTGCAGGACGAAATCGACCTGCCCATCAACACGCCCAAGCATAAGGGCAGCCTGGCCTTGAACTACAGCGGTAAGAAGTTCTTCGGCTCCATTTTCACCCGCTACGTGCAGGCCTACGATTTCTACTCCGGCATCAACGTGGCCGCGGCCGCCAACCCCACGCTCGGCGTGAAGGAAAACGCCCGCTACGGCCGCACCTGGAACTACGGCCCCCTCGGCGGCTTCACCACCGTGGACCTGAGCGCCGGCTACCGCGTGAATAGCTACCTCACCGCCTCGGCCCAGGTCGTGAACCTGTTCGATACCAAGATGCGCGAGTTCGTGGCCTCGCCCTTTATCGGCCGCCTGTATTCGGCTGAGTTGAAGGTGATGCTGCCGGCGCTGGGCTCTAAATGAGTTAAAGCAGGCTTAATTATAAAACGTCATGCTGAGCGCAGTCGAAGCATCTCTACCGCAATAGTAAATCCTGTCGATTGGATTATTACAGCGGTAGAGATGCTTCGACTGCGCTCAGCATGACGTTCTAGGTTCTGGTGGTTTCCTTGTTACCCCACCAGCTTGGGCGCTGGGTTCGACGACTCGCGCACCACGAGCGTGGTAGGCAGTTTCATCACGCTGGGGCCGGTGCTCTTGTGCTTGCGCTCGATGAGCTCGATGAGGCGCTCAGCGGCGAGCTGGCCGATTTCCTGGGCCGGCTGGGTCACGGTGCTCAGCGGCGGGTTTAGGAGGTGGGCCGACTGGGAATTGGTGAAGCTGAGCAGGGCCACTTCGCCCGGCACGTCGATGCCGCGCTGGCGCAGGGCGCCCAGGCAGCCCAGGGCCAGCCGGTCGCTGGCCGTGAAGAAGGCATCGGGCGGCGACGACAGGGCCAGCAGCTCGTCGACGAGGGTGCCGGCCTCGTCGGGGCCGAAGGTGCCGTAGCGCACCAGGTTTTCATCGAAAGGAACGCCGTATTGCTCCAGGGCGGCGCGGTAGCCGGCCAGCCGCTCCTGCGCAATGCTGAGGTAGAGCGGAATGGTGAGGTGGGCAATGCGCCGCCGGCCGGTTTGCAGCAGGTGCGAGGTGGCGGCGTAGGCCCCGCCAAAGTTGTCGGCCACCACCTGGGTCACGTCGAGTCCGGCCGCCACGCGGTCGAACAGCACCAGCGGCATGCCCTGGTCGACCAGCGCCTTGAGGTGTTTCACGTCGGAGGTTTCGCTGGAAAGCGAGAGCAGGAGGCCGTCAACGCGGCGCGACACGGCCTGCTGCACGTTGGCCACCTCGCGCTCGTAGCTCTCGTGGGTTTGGAAGATGATGACGTGGTAGCCCCGGTTGTAGGCAATGGCCTCGATGCCGTTGATGGCCTGCGAAAAGAAATTATTCGCAATCTGGGGCACGATGACGGCGATGGCCTTGCTGCTGCTGCCCTTCAGGCTGAGGGCAATGGGGTTGGGCCGGTAGTTGAGGCGCTCGGCATATTCCATCACCAGCCGCTTGGTTTCGGGGCTGATTTCGTAGCTGTCGCGCAAGGCCCTAGACACGGTCGAAGTCGACAGGTTCAGGGCGTGCGCGATATCCTTGATGGTGACGGGGTCCAAGCGCGTAGGGTGGTAAGGAAGTACAAGTATCGGCCGGAGCCGCCGGAGCCATTGGCCCCGGGCTAACTACCGGATTATCGGGCCGAATGGTTCCCCGGTTCGGCCTGGCTTCGGCTCGGCGGGCGGCATCTGGCCGCTGCCGCCGGGGCTGCCGGAGCCTGCGGGGAATCTTCAGCAAGCCAAATCTATTACAAGAGTACCGATTTTTTGCCCAAGCGGCCGCTAAAACCCCGGCAGTAGCGCGCTGGCGAGTAGCTTGCTGCCCCCAAATGGAGCCCTCGGGTAGGGCGGCGCTTCATGCCGTCGCCATCTTTGTGCGGTAATCTAGCAGCCGGCCCGTGCGTGTGGGCCGGCGGTTTTTCGACTGAATTCAACCATGAAAGTAGTGCGTGTGCAAAAAGGAGTGCTGGCCGCCGGGCTGGCCGTGGCCATTGGTCTCACCGCGTTTCGGCTGCGCCCGCCCGAAGAGGGGCTGTTGCCGCGCATTGCCCGGCAGCTGGCTGAGTATTACACTGCCGCTCGGCAGGAAAAGGTGTACCTGCACCTCGACCGGCCGGTGTACGGCACCGGCGAAACCATCTGGTTCAGCGCCTACGTGGTGGACGCCTCCCGGCACGAGCTCGACTCGCTCAACCAGGTGCTGCACGTCGACCTGCTCTCGCCCGAGCGCCGGGTGGTGGCCCGCCGCACCCTGCGCCTGCAGGGCGGCCGCGCCAGCGGCGACCTTACCATTGCCGACACCCTGGCCGCCGGCACCTATGTGCTGCGCGCCTACACCAACTGGATGCGCAACGCCGGCGACGAGTTCGTGTACAGCCGCCGGCTGAGCGTGTGGCCGGCCTCGCCCATTGGCCCGCAGGAGCCCCGCGTGGCCGCCGCGCCCACCACGGCCTTTGCCCGCGCCCGGGCCGCCGCCGCCGCCCGCCCCGACGTGCAGTTTATGCCCGAAGGCGGCTACCTCGTGGAGGGCCTGCCCGCCGTGGTGGCCTGCAAAGCCACCGATGCCAGCGGCCGGGGCCTCGACGTGCGCGGCCAGATTCTCAATGACAAAAACGCCGTGGTGGTGCCCGCCTTCAGCAGCCGGCACGCGGGCATGGGGCGCTTTGCCTTCGTGCCCGGCACCGGCCAGCGCTACCACGCCCACCTCACCCTGCCCGACGGCAGCACCGCCGACTACCCGCTGCCCGCCGTGCAGCCCAGCGGCTACACCCTGCACATTGTGGACGGGGGCGAAAACTTCATCGTGGAGGCCCGCTACCGGGGTGCGGGCGGTGCGCCCGCGCCCGGCCCCGTGCAGCTCATGACCCAGGTGCGCGGCGTGGTGGCCTACCCCGGCCCCCGCACCTTCAGCGGCGATGCGCCCGCCGCGTGGCGCATGCCCAAGAAGAATTACCCCAACGGCATCGTGCACTTCACCTTGTTCGATGCGCAGGGCGCGCCGCAGTGCGAGCGGCTGGCGTTTGCCCAGAACGGGGCGGCCGGGCTGCGCATCGCCATCACCCCCGACCAGCCCAGCTACGGGCCGCACGCGCCGGTGCAGCTGGCCGTGCGCGTGACCGATGCCGCCGGCCAGCCGGTGGCCACCAACTTCTCGCTCGGCGTGAGCGATGCCGGCCTCAGCGCCCTTGACCCCAACGCCGAAACCATTGCCTCGAACCTGCTGCTGACCTCCGACCTGGTGGGCTACGTGGAGAACCCGGGCTACTACTTCCGCAGCCCCACGGCCGGCACCAACCAGGCCCTCGACGACCTGCTGCTGACCCAGGGCTGGCGGCGCTTTGTGTGGAAGCAGGTGCTGGCCGGCCAGGCCCCGCCGCTGCGCTTCGGCCCCGAGCACGACCTGAGCCTGGTGGGCCAGGTGGTGAGCGAGCACGGCAACCGCCCCATCCCCAACAGCCAGCTGACCTTCCTGCAAACGCGGCCTGCCAAAAACATCACCACCGGCACCACCAACGCCGACGGCCGCTTCAGCTTCGTGGGCATTCCCGTGGTCGATACGGCCGTTATCACGCTCCAGGCCCGGCGGTCGCAGGGCGGCAGCAACGTGCTCATCCGGCCCGATGAAGGCCCCGCCGTGCCCGCTCAGGCGCTGCCGCCGCTGCCCTCGCTGGCGGCAGCCCCGGCGGGGGTAGCGGCCTTTGTGCGCCGCAGCCGCCAGGCCCAGGCCACCGAGCTCGACCTGCACCCCGACAAGGCCATTCGCAACATCAACCTGGGCAACGTGGCCGTGACGGCCAAGCGCCTGAAAGTGCCCGCCGACGACCCGCGCCGCCTCTACGGGGCCACGGGCGGCACCGTGGTCGACTTCACCGAAATCCCCTCGGCCCAATCGGCCCAGAACCTGCTGCAAGTGCTGCAAGGCCGGGTGGCAGGCCTCGTCATCAGCGGCAACCCGCCGGATATGTCGGCGCAAATCCGGGGCTCCGGCTCGCCCCAGTTTATTCTGGATGGGATGAAAGTGGATATTGACGTCATTTCCACCATTCCGGCGACGGATGTCGAGTCGGTCGAAATATTCAAGGGGCCGGAAGGGGCCATCTTTGGCAGCAGCGGCGGCGTTATTGCCATCTACACCAAGCGCGCCGACCCCAACTACAAGGGGGCCGACAAAGGCCCCGCGCCGGGCATTGCCATCGTGAAGATGGCCGGCTTCGCCGAGGTCCGCGAGTTCTACCAGCCCCGCTACAACGCCCTGCTCACCAACCCGCCCGCCGACCCGCGCACCAGCACCCTGTACTGGAACCCCATCGTGCGCACCAACGCCAGGGGCGAAGCCGAGCTGCACTTTTTCACCGCCGATGGCAGCGGCACCTTTCAGGCCGTGGCCGAGGGCCTGAGCCTGGACGGCGTGCCTGCTACGGGCAGCGGCACGCTCACGGTGAAAGGCAAGTAAACCAGTGACGGGGGCATACCGGAACATTCCGGCATGCCCCCGACGGGCGCAACCACGACCCCGGAACATTCCGGTATGCCCCCAACGGGCGTAACCACGACCCCGGAACATTCCGGCATGCCCCCAACGGTCGCGGGCACGACCCCGGAATGTTCCGGAGTCGTGCCCGCGACCGTTGGGGGCATACCGCAACTCAGCGGAACGCCCCTGACGAGCGCGGCGGGCACTCCGCTGAGTTGCGGAAGCGTCCGCCAGGCAAAACTTCACTGGGGCTAAAAGCAAAACGCGCCCCCGGCGAAGCCAGGGGCGCGTTGCAAGCGGGCGAAAGCCGGAGCGGGCTATTCCTTGGTGATGCGGGCGCTGCTGCGCTGGCCACCGTCGGCGTACTCTACCAGGTAGAGGCCGCGGCCCAGGCTGCTCAGGTCCACAGCCGTTTCGGTGGTGCCGGGCTGGGCGCTGAAGCTGGCCACGCGGGCCCCGGTGGTGCTGAACACCGTCACGCGGGCATCGCGGCTGGCGGCGGTGTGGGGCACGCTCAGGCGGTTCTGCACGGGGTTGGGGTAAGCGGCCAGGTTGGTGCTAGCCAAGCCGGCGCGGGTGGCCGAAACGACCGCCTGCTGGCTTTTCAGAATCACGTCGCGCAGGATAAAGTAGCGTCCTTCCGTGTCGCTGCCCACCCGGAAATATAGCCGTACGGTAAGCGTGGCGTTGGCTGCGATGCTCAAGCCGCCGCTGCTTAGGAAAGCCATGCGGTACGTGCTAGTAGGGGTGGTGGCCGAAACGTTCGGCAGCACAATGGGGTTAGCAGCCGTGGTGGTGCTTGCGGCTCCGAAAGAGCCGTTGGCAGCAGCGCCCAACACGCCGCCCGGGCCCTTGCCCCCGGCAAAGTCTGCCGAGTCGGTAGCAAAGCCGCTCAGGGAATAGGCAAGAGCGGCGCGGCCGTTAGCCGAGTTAGCCGTTCCGGCCGAAAAAATCAGCGAATCAACGCGCAGAGGAGTTGTTCCCGAGTTGGTAATGGTAAACTGCTCAAACCACTTGCGGCGCGGACCCGTCGAAATGGCGGAGCTGCCGCCGGCACCCGTGGCAGCCGTGCCAAAGGCCTGACCCAAGCTCGAATACGGAGCATAAGCAGTGGTAGCCGCGCCAGTTGATGCAACCACGTTGGCCAAGCCATTGGATAGCACATAGCGCCGGAAAGTGGCAGCGCCTGCGGTCACGCCGGTAGTTGGCCGGCGTACAGCCGCGCTGTCCGAAGCATTACGCTTCAGTGGCCACTGCACGAAAACCTGGGTTTGAGCCGCTGCCTTTTCGGCCAGGCCCAGGCCAGCTAATAACAATAGTGTGGAAAGTAGATTCTTTTTCATGGGGTTGGGATTGGGAGTTGAAATGGAAAGTTAAAGCGGTACGTCTGGTTGAGTTTAAACAGTATGAGCGGGATATTACTCCTGCAATCTGTGGCTTCTATTACCAAAAACAAAGGATTGGGGCGACTTTAGTTGCGCAATCGTTGCCGGGAACGTTGGCGCTGAGTGCAACAGCGGCGCTTAGGTAAAACGATTCATCGGTTAATGCATCGGTCCCGGCCTGACTGCTGCCCGCCGGGGCCGATGCGAGAACGTTCCCGGCAACGATTGCGCAAAAAAAAGCGCCCGGGCGGGTGAGAACAGGGGGGCAACGGTCGGGAAGCGGCCTAATATTGTATAGGGCGATACTGTCCGCGCGGCCCGTTTGGGGCCGGCACTACACTTTCCTTCTCTCCGATGAAATCAACTTTGGTCGCACTGCTGGCCGGGCTCGGCACCTGCCTCACGGCAGCCTTCCGCCCGGTCGATGCCCCGAAAACGCAGATTTTCCTGGTCGGCGATTCCACGATGGCCGACAAGGCCGACCTGACCAAGCCCGAGCGCGGCTGGGGCATGGAGTTCGGCCAGTATTTCGACGGTGGCGTGGTCATCCGCAACACCGCCGTGAACGGCCGCAGCACCAAAAGCTTCCTGCGCGAAGGCCGCTGGGCGAAAGTGGTGCAGGACCTAAAGCCCGGCGACTGGGTGTTCATCCAGTTCGGCCACAACGATTCGAAGGTGGAGGACAGCGTCCGCTCGGCCCCGGCCCAGACGCTGTACCGCCAGCTGCTCACCAAATTCGTGCAGGAAGCCAAGGCCAAAGGCGCGAACCCGGTGTTGCTCACGCCGGTGGGCCGCCGCTATTTCGACGATGCCGGCAAGCGCAAGGACGACCACGGCGAATACCCCGGCGTGGTGCGCGAAGTGGCCAAAGCCCAGAAGGTGCCGCTCATCGACCTGCACGAAAAAAGCTGGGCCATGTACTCGGCCATGGGCGAAACCGGCACCCGCCCGCTGTTCTGGAGCTACCTCAACGGCTACTACCAGCCCAACCCCGTGGCCCCGGCCAAAAACGACAACACCCACTTCTCGGAGTACGGTGCCACCCGCGTGGCCCAGATTGTGGCCGAAGACGTGCAAACCCAGCACCTCGCGCTGGCCAGCCACCTCGCCCGCACCGCGTTCGAGGGCAAGCTCGCCGCCGACCTGCCCGTGGTGCTGCAAACCATGTTCAAAAAGGACACCTTCAACCTGGCCAAATACGGTGCCGTGGCCGACGGCCAGACCCTGAACAGCGAGGCGTTCCGCAAGGCCATTGAGGCCTGCGCCGTGACCGGTGGCACCGTGCTGGTACCGCGCGGCCTGTGGCTTACCGGCCCCATCGTGCTGAAAAGCAACGTGAACCTGCACCTGGCTACCGGCGCGCTCGTGCAGTTCACGGCCGACCGCAGCCAGTACCCACTCATCAAAACCACCTGGGAAGGGGAGGAGGCCATCCGCAGCCAGGCCCCGATTTCGGGCGTGGACCTGACCAACATTGCCGTCACCGGCAACGGCACGTTCGACGGTGCGGGCGATGCCTGGCGGCCCGTGAAAAAGAACAAGCTCAACGAAAGTCAGTGGCAAAAGCTGGTGGCCTCGGGCGGCGTGCTCAACGAGAAGAAGGATTACTGGTACCACACGGCTGCTTCGCTGAAAGGCAATATGCTGGCCGCGGCTGGCACCCCACGCAAGAGCCTGAACGTGGGTGATTTTGACGATATCCGGGATTTTCTGCGGCCCAACATGCTCAGCCTCACGCGCTGCAAGCAGGTGCTGCTGGAAAGCTTCGTTATTCAGAACTCGCCAGCCTGGACCATTCATCCGCTGCTGTGCGAGGACATCACCGTGCGCAACGTGACGGCCCGCAACCCCTGGTATGGCCAGAACACCGATGCCATCGACCTCGAATCGTGCCGCAACGGCTTGGTGGAAGGCTGCACGTTTGATGTGGGCGACGATGGCCTGTGCATCAAGTCGGGCCGCGACGAAGAAGGCCGCAAGCGCGGCGTGCCCACCGAGAACTTCGTCATCCGCGACTGTAAGGTGTACCATGCCCACGGCGGCTTCGTGATTGGCTCCGAGATGTCGGGCGGCGTGCGCAACCTGTACGTGAGCAACTGCACCTTTATCGGCACCGACGTGGGCCTGCGCTTCAAAACGGCCCGGGGCCGCGGCGGCGTGGTCGAAAATATCTTCGTCGACGGCGTGGACATGACCGACATTGCCGGCGAGGCCGTGCTGTTCGACATGTACTACGCCGCCAAGGACCCCGTGCCGCTGGCCGGCGAAAGCACCGCGCCGCCCGTCATCGCCGCCAAGCCGCTGAACGAAGGCACGCCGCAGTTCAAGAACTTCCGCATCCGCAACATCACCTGCAAAGGCGCGACCACCGGCATCCTGGTACGGGGCTTGCCTGAGATGAGCATCAAGGACATCAGCATCGAAAATGCGGTGCTCGAAAGCAAGAAAGGCCTGTTGTGCCAGGAAGCCGAAAACATTCGCCTGAAAAACGTGACTTTGCTTTCGACTGAAACCATGCCCGTGATGGAAGTGCAGAACAGCCGCAACATCACCCTCGACGGCATCCGCTACGCCAATGGCGCGGAGCTACTCCTGCGCGTGACCGGCGACCGTAGCAAGGACATCCGCCTGGTGAATACCAACACCAAGCTGGCGAAGAAAGACGTGCAGCTGGGCGACAAAGTGGCCAAGAAAACGGTCAGTGTCGCGCAGCGGTAAACGACATTTGCTTACAAAAAACGCCCGTCATGCTGAGCGAAGTCGAAGCATCTCTACCGCAGTACTAAACTCAATCGAAAGGATTAGTTGTGCGGTAGAGATGCTTCGACTCCGCTCAGCATGACGGCCTTATATCTAACACCCCACCCAATGAAACCAACTACCCGTCTCATTCTCCCGCTGCTGGGCCTGGCGCTGCTGAGCGAAACCGCCTCCGCCCAAACGGCGCGGCCGGCCGCCTACTCCCAGCGCATGGCCGACGCCTTCATGACCTGGCACCCCGATTCGATGGTCATCGGCAAGAACAAAATGGCTGGCTGGGGCTACGAGCAGGGCCTGATGATGTACGCCATGGAGCGCATCTGGGAGCGCACCGGCGACGCCAAATACTTCAGCTACATCAAGAAAAACCTCGACTACTCGGTGCAGGCCGACGGCAGCATTCTCAAGTATAAGCAGGAAGATTTCAACCTCGATAACATGGCCACCGGCCGTGCCCTGCTGCTGCTGAGTCAGATGTCGGTGCCCGGTAATGAAAAGTATATCAAGGCGGTGCAATACCTGCGCAAGCAGCTTGATGGCCAGCCGCGCACCAAGGAAGGCGGCTTCTGGCACAAAAAGGTTTACGTCAACCAGATGTGGCTCGATGGCTTGTACATGGCCGAGCCGTTCTACGCCAACTACAGCCAGGTTTTCAACCAGGCGGCGGGCTTTGATGACGTGGCCAAGCAGTTTGCCCTCATCGAAAAGCATTTGGTGGATGCCAAAACCGGCCTGCTCTACCACGGCTACGACGAAAGCAAGGAGCAAGCCTGGGCCAACAAAACCACCGGCCAGAGCCCCAACTTCTGGGACCGCGGCATTGGCTGGTACGGCATGGCGCTGGTCGATGTGCTCGACTATTTCCCCGCCAACCACCCGCAGCGCCCCATGCTCATCAAGGCCCTGCAACGCCTGGCCCCCGCATTGGCCAATTACCAGGACCCCAAAACTGGCACTTGGAGCCTCGTGATGGCCCAGGAAGGCCGCAAGGGCAATTACGCCGAAGCCTCCGGTAGCAGCATGTTCGTCTACGCGCTAGCCAAGGGCGTGCGCCTCGGCTACCTCGATAAAAAGTATAGGGAAGTAGCAAAGAAAGGCTACGACGGCCTGCTGAAAACCTTCGTCGAAACTGAGCCCACCGGCGCGCTGGCCTTCAACGGCACGGTGAGCGTGGGCGGCCTGGGCGGCAAGCCCTACCGCGACGGCTCCTACGAATACTACCTCACCGAGCCGCTGCGCAAGAACGATTTGAAGGGCGTCGGCCCGTTCATCCTGGCCAGCACGGAGATGGAAATTGCCGCTGAAAACGCCGTTGGCCAGGGCAAAACCGTGGGCCTGGACTACTACTTCAACCACGAGATGCGCAAAAGCCCTGTGACGGGCGAGCCGGAGCAGTGGCACTACACCTGGGAGGAGCGCACCCACGGCGGCTTCTGGCTGTGGGGCAACCAGTTCCGCGAACTGGGTGCCAAAACGGTAGCCGTGCCCACGGCCCCCACCGCCGCCAGCCTCAAGCCCCTGAGCGTGTACATCATCGTCGACCCGGACTCGCGTAAGGAGTCGCCCAAGCCCAACTATGTGCAGCCCGCCGACAGCAAGGCCATCACCGAATGGGTAAAAGGCGGTGGCACCCTCGTCCTCCTCGCCAACGACACGGCCAACTGCGAAATCAAGCACTTCAACGAGTTAGCCAAAAACTTCGGTGTACAGTTCACCAACCAGAGCGTGAACATGGTGCAGGGCTCGCAGTTCGAGCAGGGCAAAGTGGATTTAACCTCCGGCAAAGCTGTTTTCAAAACTGCCACCACGGCCTACGTGAAGGAACTGGCGGTGCTATCGGTAGCAACTCCGGCCCAGCCGCTGGTCACCAACAACGGCAAGGTGATTATGGCCACGGCCCGCCTGGGCAAGGGCAAAGTCTTCGTCCTCGGCGACCCGTGGCTGTACAACGAGTACACCGACGGCCGCAAAATCCCGGCTTCGTTCGAGAATTTCCAGGCCGGAAAGGACCTGGCAACGTGGTTGCTGGGCAAGTAAAGCCGAACAATAGATGTAATGAGCCAGGCCGGCCGGGAATTTCCCGGCCGGCTTTGTTTTGGGCGGCTGGGAACGTGAGCACTCACTAGCGAAGCGGCCAGCGTCGGCGGTCACGGAAACGATTACGCAGGTAAAACAAAGATTTTCCTTTCAGAAGCGGTTTTTTTGCCGGAACATTACTTTACCATAGCCTCGCCACGCTGCGCCCGCTGGTGCTGGCAGTCTCGTCGCTCTAAATCCCCATACCTCGTTCAATGAACCAGCTCGCTACGATTGATTACATCGTTTTCTTCGTCTACTTCATCATCGTGTCCAGCTACGGCATCTGGATTTACCGGCGCAAAACCGGCCACGACGGCACCCTCGAAGGCGATTCCAAAGACTACTTCCTCGCCGAAGGCTCGCTGACGTGGTGGGCCATCGGCTCCTCGCTCATCGCTTCCAACATCTCGGCCGAGCAGTTTGTGGGCATGTCCGGCTCGGGCTTCAAGATGGGCCTGGCCATTGCCACCTACGAGTGGATGGCCGCCATTACGCTGGTCGTGGTAGCCGTGTTCTTCATCCCGGTTTACCTGAAGAACAACATCGCCACGATGCCGCAATTCCTGAGCCAGCGCTACAACAGCACGGTGGCCATGATTATGGCTCTCTTCTGGCTGGCGCTCTACATCGTGGTCAATCTGACCTCCATTCTCTACCTCGGGGCCATTGCCATCAGCAGCATCGCCGGCCTAAACCTGACGTTCTGCATGTACATGCTGGCCGGTTTTGCGGTCGTTATCACGCTGGGCGGCATGAAGGTGATTGGCTTCACCGACGTTATTCAGGTGTTCTTCCTGATTCTCGGCGGCCTGGCCACTACCTACCTGGCCCTGAACCTGGTAGCGGAGCACTACGGCTCCTCAGGTGTTCTCAGCGGCTTCAACCTGATGACGCAGCACGCCGGTGACCACTTCCAGATGATTTTCAAGCGCGACAACGAAAACTACATCGACTTGCCCGGCCTCACGGTACTAATAGGGGGCATGTGGATTGTGAACCTGAACTACTGGGGCTGCAACCAATACATCACCCAGCGCGCCCTCGGGGCCGATTTGCCTACGGCCCGCGCCGGTATCCTGTTCGCCGCTTTCCTCAAGCTGCTGATGCCCGTGATTGTGGTGCTGCCCGGCATCGCCGCCTACGTGCTCTACAAGCAGGACGTGTTTGGCGAATTCGGCAAGGCCATGGTGTCGGGCGGCGAGCTGAACCCCGACCGCGCATATCCGGTGCTGCTCAACATCCTGCCCGTGGGTTTGAAGGGCCTGTCCTTCGCCGCCCTCACGGCTGCCGTGGTGGCCTCGCTGGCCGGCAAAGCCAACTCCATCGCCACCATCTTCACCCTTGACGTTTACAAGAAAGTCATCAACCCCGAAGCCTCGGAAAAGACGCTGGTGAGCACCGGCAAAATTGCCGTAGTGGTGGCCATGGTGCTGGGCGTGCTCATCGCGCCGCACCTCGGCATCGACAAAAAAGGTGGTTTCCAGTATATTCAGGAGTATACGGGATTTGTGTCGCCGGGCATTTTTGCCATGTTCATCCTAGGCTTCTTCTGGAAGAAAACGACGTCGAGCGCGGCGCTGTTCGCCACCATTGGTGGCTTCCTGCTCTCGCTGCTGCTCAAGTTCCTGCCCGGCATGGTGAACCTGTCGTTCCTCTCGCCGTTCGGCTTTGCCGTTAAAAATTCCGCCGGCGTGTATGAAATCCCCTTCCTCGACCGGATGGGTTTCGTGTTCCTCTTCTGCGTGATTGGGATGGTTATCATCAGCCTGTACGAAAAGAGCCGCGGCGTGAAAACCAACGGCTTGGAAGTAGACCGCAGCATGTTCAAGCCGCAGCCCAGCTTCGCTATCGGCACGGCCGTTATTCTGGTCATTCTCACCACGCTGTACACCATCTATTGGTAATACCGGGCTTGCGTGATTTCACGCAGGGTTAAAAACGTAGTGTCCCGCAGTGTCGTTCTTTCATTAGAGCACTGCGGGACACTGCGTTTTTAACCCTGCGAGACACTGCATGAAATAATATCAGGGCCAGTTATTTAAGTGAAAAATCTTACGCACATGACGGGTGCCTTTTGCTGATTCCGGCCTCGACGGGCGGGAGTCCAATCCCGTCGGAGCCATCTTTTAGGGGCGGAGTGGAATTGAATTAGGGTTTAAATTGTCTTATTCCGTAGTCGAATAGGCAAGAACAATGATTCGGGCAATATTGATTTGGACTGGTGGCGAATAGCTCCATAAATTAGCAGTGTCCGGACGCGCTGCCCGCGTCGGCAGCCCCTCCCCCCAAATCCCACCCCTACCCATGCGCGCACTTTTCCTCTTTTCCCTGCTACTGCTGAGCTTCTCCGGCTTCGCCCAAACCAAGCAATTCTTGGTGGCCCAGGATGGTAGCGGAGCCTACCGCACTGTGCAGGCCGCCCTCGACGCGGTGCCCAAAAACAACACCACGCCCATCATTATCTTCATCCGCAAGGGGGTTTACAAGGAGAAGCTGAACCTGGCCAAAAAGCAGAATTTCGTGCGCCTGGTGGGTGAGGAAGTGAACACCACCGTGCTCACCTACGACGACTACAACGGCCGCACCCCCGCCAACGGCGAGCCCCTGGGCACGTCCGAAGCTTCCAGCTTCCGGGTCTTCGGCAACGACTTTTCGGCCATCAACCTCACCTTCGAGAACACCGCTGGCACCGTGGGCCAGGGCCCCGCCATGTGGGTATATGGCGACAAAGCCCAGTTCGAAAATTGCCGCTTCCTGGGCTTCCGCGACACGCTGTACCCCTACGGCTACGGCAGCCGACAGTATTATAAGAACTGCTACATCGAAGGCACCACTGATTTTATCCTGGGCTCGGCCACGGCGTGGTTTGAGGATTGCACGCTGTTTTGCAAGGCGGGCGGCACCGTCATCATGGCCCCATCCACGCCCGACAGCATCCGCTACGGCTTTGTGCTACAGCGCTGCAAGATTGTGGGCGATGGTACGCCCGGCTCCCTTTTCCTGGCCCGCCCCTGGAAGCCCGCCGCCAAAACCGTGCTGCTCAACTGCGAGCTGAGCGCCCTCATCACCCCCAAGGGCTGGGACCACTGGGGCAAGGAAAGCAACAAACAGGATGCCTTTTTTGGCGAGTTCAAGTCCATCGGTCCCGGCGCGGCGCCCAAGGCGCGCATCCTGTGGTCGCACCAGCTTACGCCGCAGCAGGCCGCCTTCTACACCCGCGAAACCGTGCTCGGCGGTTGGGTGCCAAGCGTGCCGCAGTAAGCGGCATGCTGGCAGTTGTTTACCGGTAGCCCCGGGAGCTTGGCGGCACCAGAGCGCCTAGCTTCCGGGGCTTTTTCTTGCCTTGGCATGACAGAATCGGCGGATTTTATGAAAAATATCGGTAAACCTCAAGCAAGTCGACTTTCTTAGTAAAGTTCAATAATGGGTCATGTTGAAGCGGGGCGTATGAGATGAATGCCCTTCGTTGGGTTTTTAGGGTCTGAGGCAATTTCAAGCCATGGTATGGGTAGGAGAGGGGTACATGGCATCGTTCCCGGCAACGATTGCACAAAAAAATATTGTCCAACTCTTGCTTTTGGCTGAGGCTTCACCAAACCTTTAAGAAGCAGGACCGGCCCCAACTGCATTTTTGGGCTTGTTGGCCCTGCTTCATCCTCTCAACATCGTCCCTTTTATGACCGCATTTTCTTCTGCATTTAGCTTAGCCGGCAAGCGGGCCCTCGTTACGGGTTGCGACCGGGGTATCGGGCAGGCCATCGCCCTCGGTTTGGCTGAGGCGGGCGCTGATATCATCGGCGTATCCATGCACATGCCCGCCGGCGGCGAAACCGAAGTAGCGGTGCAGGCGCTGGGCCGCGAGTACCGGGGCTACCAGGCCGATTTCGGCAAGCTGGACGAATTGCAGGGCTTTATCAAGGAAGTGCAGGCAGATTTTCCGGTTATCGACATTCTGTTCAACAACGCCGGCATCATCCGCCGCGCCCCCGCCGCCGCGCATTCCGACGAAGACTGGGATGCCGTGCTGAGCATTAACCTCGACGCGCCGTTCCGTTTGGCCCGCGCCATTGGCGGCCAGATGCTGAAAAACGGCAGCGGCAAAATCATTTTCACTGCCTCGCTGCTCACCTTTCAGGGCGGCATCAACGTGCCCAGCTACGCGGCCAGCAAAGGCGGCGTGGGCAGCTTGGTGAAAGCCCTTGCCAACGAGTGGGCCGGCCAGGGAGTGAACGTGAACGCCATCGCGCCCGGCTACGTGGCCACCGACAACACCGCCGCCCTGCGTCAGGACGAGGAGCGCAGCGCCGCCATCCTCTCGCGTATTCCGGCCGGCCGCTGGGCCTTGCCTACGGACTACCAGGGCCCCGCCGTGTTCCTGGCCTCGGCCGCCAGCGACTACGTGCACGGCACCATCCTCACCGTCGATGGCGGCTGGATGGGACGGTAGCTTTGCAATGAGGAATGAAGAATGAGGAATGAAGAATTGCTTCACCTGATTCATTAGCAACAATTCCTCATTCTTCATTCCTCATTCTTCATTAAAAAAGATGACTCAGCGCTTTGCCATTGGTCCCCGCGAAACTTCAACCCTCAACACGAGTGGTATCCGGGAGCATTTCCTGATTGAAAATATCTTCACGGCCGGCGAAATCGAGCTGACCTACACGCACTACGACCGCATGATTGTGGGCGGCGCACAGCCCGCTTCGGCCGCGCTGACGCTGCCGTGCCCCGAGTCGCTGAAGGCCAACTTCTTCCTGGAGCGCCGCGAGTTGGGCGCGCTCAACGTGGGCGGCGCTGGCACCGTGACGGTGGACGGCACCGTGTACGAGTTGGGCAATCAGGACTGCCTTTACGTGGGCATGGGCAGCAAGGAAGTGGCCTTCGCCAGCGCCGACGCGGCCAATCCGGCCAAATTTTACCTGCTTTCGGCCCCGGCCCACGCGGTGCACCCCACCGCCCGCCGCACCCAGGCCGAAGCCACGCCCGTGCAAATGGGTGCCCTGGAAACCGCCAACGAGCGCACCATCTACAAATACATCTACGCCGAAGGCATCCAGAGCTGCCAGCTGGTGATGGGCCTGACCCAGCTCAAAGCCGGCAACGTGTGGAACACCATGCCCTCGCATACCCACGACCGGCGCATGGAGGCTTACCTCTACTTCAACATGCCCCAGGGCCAGCGCGTGCTGCACCTGCTGGGCGAGCCCACCGAAACCCGCCCGCTGTGGGTGAGCAACGAGCAGGCCATTCTCTCGCCGCCGTGGTCCATCCACACCGGCTGCGGCACCAGCAACTATGCCTTCATCTGGGGCATGGCCGGCGAAAACCGCGAATACACCGACATGGACGCCGTGCCCCTCGACACGCTGCGATAGCCACCTGATTAAAAAAACTCCCACCCAAATTTAGTTATCTGATGAAAAAACATCTTCTCCTGCTTTGGCTGCTGCTCCTAGGGAGTATCGGGCTGGCGGCGGCGCAAAGTCGCCAGGTTCAGGGCGTTGTGAAAGCGGCCGACGGGGAAACCCTGCCGGGCGTGACCGTACTGGTAGAAGGTACCACCAACGGTGCCTCGACCGGGCCGAATGGCGACTTTTCCATTACGCTGCCCGCCAATAGCACCAACACCACGTTGCGGTTCAGCTACGTGGGCTACGTGTCGCAGGCCGTGAAGGTGGGCGACAAATCGTCCATCAACGTCACGTTGGCTGCTGATAGCAAGCAGCTGGACGACGTGGTGGTTATCGGCTTTCAGGAAGTGCAGCGCCGCGATGTAACCGGCTCAGTTGCTTCGGTGAATGCGCAGCAAATCAAGGATATTCCGGTGAACTCGGCGGCCGAAGCGCTGTCGGGCCGCCTGGCCGGGGTGCAGGTCACTTCCTCGGAGGGCCAGCCCGGCTCTTCGGTGCAGGTACGGGTGCGGGGCGGCGGTTCCATCACGCAGGACAACTCGCCGCTGTACGTGGTGGACGGGGTGCAGGTAGAAAATGCCCTGGCAGTGCTCTCGCCGCAGGACATCGCCTCCGTGGATGTGCTGAAGGATGCCTCGGCCACGGCCATTTACGGTGCCCGTGGGGCCAACGGTGTGGTTATCATCACCACTAAAGGCGGCAAGGAAGGCCGTACTACCGTGACGTACAACGGCTTTGCCGGCTTCCGCCGCATCGTGAAAACGCTGCCCGTGCTGCAATCGGCCGATTATGTAGACTATGCCTATGAAAAGTCGCGCATCTCGGGCGGCACGGCGCTGACGGGCTTCAAGAGCCGTTTTGGCAGCCTTACTTTCCGCGACCAGCGGCCGTATAGCAGCACGGTGCCCGGCTACGACACGCTGGGTGTATCGCGCAACGCGGACTTCATCAACTGGCAGGACCGGGTGTTTGGCGGCGATGCGTTCCAGCAAACCCACAACGTATCGGTGGCCGGCGGGGCCAAGGGCACGACTTACGCCCTGAGCCTGACGCGCAACGATGAAAACGGCATTCAGCTTAACACCGGCTTTGTGCGGAACCTGGTGAACTTCCGCTTCGACCACAAGGCTAGCGACAAGTTCCGGGTGGGCTTCACCAGCCGTCTCACCGACCAGGTGGTGACGGGTGCTGGTACTTCCAGCTCCATCACGGCCCCCACCACCAGCACGCGCCTGCGCAATGCGCTGGTGTACCTGCCCATTCTGACAGCGGCGCAGGCCAACGCGGGCGTGCCGGTAGACGACTACCCGGACGACGAGTTCTTCTCGGCCTCGAACTCGCTTTCGAACCCGATTCTGACCATCAACAACGAGGTGCGCAAAAACCGCAGCCGCGTGTTCAACCTGAGCGGCAACGCCAGCTATAACTTCACCAAAAACCTGTCGTTCCGCTCCACGCTGGGCTTCGACTACACCACTGCGCGGGTGGAGGACTTCTACGGCCAGTACTCGCCGGCGGTGCGCACCCAGAGCGGCCTGCCCTACATTTCCATCGGCACGACTCAAGCCGTGACGCTCAACAACTCGAATGTGCTGAGCTACACGGTGAAATTTGGTAAGAATACCTTCGACGGCGTGCTGGGCGAGGAAACTTACCAGCGCCGCAACCCTTACCTGAACGTGACGAGCTACTACCTGCCCAAGGGCATCTCGTTCGAGCGGGCCGTAGACAACATCGGCCAGCGTGACCCCAACGCCCCCGCCACGCCCCAGCTCGGGCCGCTGACCGGCGTGACCGAAGACTCGCGCCTGCTCTCGGGCTTCGGCCGCCTCAACTACAACTACGACGGCAAGTACCTCTTCACGGCCACGTTCCGGGCCGATGGCTCGTCGAAGTTCAAGGGCAGCAACAAGGTGGGCTACTTTCCGGCGGCTTCGGCGGCCTGGCGCATCTCGCAGGAGAAATTCATGGAGCCCTTCGCGGCCACCGTCACCGATGCCAAGCTGCGCCTGAGCTACGGCCTGTCGGGCAACAACCGCATCAAGGATTTTCTATATGACCCGCTGTTTGGTACCAGCACGCTGGAAACCATCCGGGACGGCAGCCTGCTCAATACGTATTACGCCCTCAACGAAAACCTGACGCCGGGCGTGGCGGCCACCTCGCTGGCCAACCCCAACCTGAAGTGGGAAACCACGGCCTCGACCAACGTGGGCTTCGACCTGGGCCTGTTCAACAACCGCCTGCAGCTTACGGCCGATGCCTACTACAACCGCACTTCCGACCTGCTGCTGAACCTGAGCATCAACCCCAGCAGCGGCTACCTCACGCAGCTCATCAACATCGGGGCTACCTCGAACCGCGGCTTGGAGCTGCAGGCTACCGGCACCATCATTAAAACGCCGGATTTCACCTGGTCGGCCAACACCAACTTCTCCTTCAACCGCAACCGCGTGGAGGACCTGGGCGGTCTGGCGGCGCTGCCCATTCAGTATTCGGGCTGGGCCAGCACGGCCATCACCGGCGACTACTATGTGGCCGTGGGCCAGCCCGTGGGCCTGATGTACGGCTACGTGACGGACTTCTCAAACGGTGGCAAGGGCTTCTATACCGCCGATGACTTCAAGGGCTACAACGCCGCCAGCAACCAGTGGATTCTGAAGGATGGCATAGCCAGCGATAAAGGCGTGACCGGCTTCAGCAGCAGCGAGGTAACCCCCGGCACCATCAAGCTGAAGGACCTCAACGGCGACGGACAGATAACGCCCGACGACCGCCAGGTTATCGGCAACGCCAACCCCAAGTTCACGGGTGGCCTCAACCAGCAGTTTGCCTACAAGAATTTCGATGCCAGCATCTTCCTGAACTGGGTGGTGGGCAACGACATCTACAACGCCAACAAGATTGAGCTGACCTCGTACCTGGCCGGCGGCAACCTGGCCAACGGCCTGGCCGTGATGAAAGACCGGTACCGCCAGATTGACGAGAACGGTACCATCATCACCGACCTGGCCACCTCGGCCCGCGTGAATCAGAACGCCAGCATCTGGAGCCCCACGCGCCAGTTGTTCCTGCACTCCTGGGCCATCGAGGACGGCTCGTTTCTGCGCATCAACAACGTGACCATGGGCTACACGCTCCCCAAGTCGGTTTCGCAGTACGCCAAGCTCCAATCGGCGCGTTTCTACGTGACGCTCAACAACCTCTACACGTTCACCAAATACACCGGCTTCGACCCCGAAGTCAACACCCGCCGCTCTACCTCGCTCACGCCGGGTGTCGACTACGCGGCGTATCCGCGCAGCCGCGCCTTCCTGTTTGGCATGAACCTGACTTTCTAATTGCTTCCTATCATGATAACGATAAAACCATTTTTTCGCCCGGCCCTGGTGGCGCTTGGGCTGGCCGGGTTCACCAGCCTGGTGTCGTGCAAAGACTACCTGGAAGTGGAACCCACGGCGGTAGATACCTCCACGGCCGTGTTTAGCACCGTGAGCGGGGCCTACAATTCCGTTATCGGAGCTTACGCGCCGATGGCCGGCGACGCGGCGTACGGCAGCCGCATCAGTACCTACTTCCCCTACGATTCCGAGGATTTCCTTAACTCGCCCACTGGCACCGATGCCGGCGACGGCCGCCGGGGCATTGCCCGCTATGTATCGACGACCACCAATGCTGACGTTCGCAACGCCTGGAACTCGCTGTACCGGGGCATTGAGCGGGCCAACATTTGCATCAAGTACATCCCGAGCATGACGCAGTACGCCGGCGGCACCGACCAGGCCGCTGTGCAGCGCCTCTACGGCGAGGCCCTCACCCTGCGCGCGCAGTACTACTTCGAGCTGGTGCGCAACTGGGGCGACGTGCCCGCCCCCTACGAGCCCACCGTGACCGGCCAGGACCTGAACATCGTGCGCACCAAGCGCAATGCCATCCTCGACCGCATGATTGCCGACCTGGCCCTGGCCACGCCGCTGGTGCCCTGGCGCTCGGCCGCCGGCTCCGATGAGCGCATCAGCAAAGGGGCCGTGAAGGCCCTGCGCGCCCGCTTGGCCCTGTACCGCGCCAGCTTTTACTACGACCCCGAAAGCAAAAGCATGCTGCAGGCCGCCGACCGCAATACGTACTATGAAATCGTGCGCACCGAGTGCAACGACATCATGAACAACCGCGCCGAGCACGACCTCAACGCCAGCTTCGAGGAGCCTTTCCGTGCCATCTGCGAGTACCGCCGCGACGTGAAGCACGAAACCATTTTCGAAATTGCCATGGGCGGCACCACCAGCCCTTCCACCACCGACAGCAAGCTCGGCTATGCCACAGGGCCGCGCGTAACGGCTATTTCGGCGGCCTACGGCTCGACTACCCAAGGCTCGATTGTGGCAACGCCCACGTACTTCTACGCCTTCGACTCGACCGATACCCGCCGCGACATTACGCTGGCCCCGTACAGCATCGACGCCGGCCCCAAGCGCCTGCACACCACGTCGGTCAGTATTTACGACGGCAAATTCCGCCGCGAATGGAGCAGTAATGCTTCGCTGCGCTCCAGCGGTGCCCAGGGCATG
Source organism: Hymenobacter sp. (assembly GCA_028288445.1). GTDB lineage: Bacteria > Bacteroidota > Bacteroidia > Cytophagales > Hymenobacteraceae > Hymenobacter. The sequence goes on from JAQBNT010000156.1 coordinate 55,717, forward strand.
GGCTTCAACTGGCCGCTCATCCGCTTCTCCGATGTGCTGCTGATGTACGCCGAAGCCGATAACGAGCTGGGCAACGGCCCGAGCACTAAAGCCATCAGCGCCCTCAACGAAGTGCGGGTGCGCGGCTACGGTGCGGCCACACCGCCGGCCGTTGGCACGGGCTACGCGGCTTTCCAAACGGCCATCATGCGGGAGCGCCTGCTGGAGTTCGGTGGGGAAGGCATCCGCAAGTATGACCTGATTCGCTGGAACCGCCTGGGTGCTACGTTCCAGCAAATCAAAACCACCCTCAACACCCAGGTAGCTAACCTGAACGCGGTGCTGCCGCAGTACATCTACTACACCACGCCCACCACCTACGGGCCGCTGCGAATACTCAATTCCTACTACAAGCCTTCGGCCACGGTAGCGGCCCCGACCGGTACCACGCGGGTGAACTGGATTAGCTCGGCCATTACTGCCGAGCGCATCAACGACATCGCCTCGGGCTTCACCGAAGCGCACCAGCTGCTGCCCATCCCATCCGAGTCCATCAACCTCAACAACAAGCTGACGCAGAACCCCGGCTACTAACCGCCGACCCGCTGCCGACAAGCAAACTGAGTTTTTAATGGGTTTCGGCCCGCACATTCCAACGCATGATGACGCTGCAAATACTGCTCCTGCTGGCAGGGCTGGGCAAGGTGGGACTTGGAACTACGCCGACCCAACAGGAAGTGGTAGCCACGGGCGGTTCGGAACGTTTCCGGGCCGCCCAGGCTGCGCCGTCGCAAGCCGTGGGGCAGGATACCACCGCTGAAAAAATGCTGGTGTTTCAGCGGGCCGTGGGCGGCTGGCCCAAAGCCGTGGGCACCAAGAAAGTGGATTACCACTATCCGCTCAGCGCCGCCGAACGGGCCAGTACCATCAAGGATAAAAATCGCAACGACGCCACGATTGACAACAACGCCACGAGCCGCGAAATCAGCTACCTGGCCGAAGCGTATCAGAAAACCAACAACCCGGCCTACCGCGCCGGGGCTGAAGCCGGCATCCGCTTTCTGCTGAAAATGCAGTACGCCAACGGCGGCTTCCCCCAGTATTACCCCGATTTCAGCAATTACCGCCACCAGATTACCTACAACGACAATGCCATGGTGCGGGTGCTGGAGGTGCTGCGCAAAGTAGCCCGCCAGCAAGCCCCCTTCACCGGCCTCGATGCCAAGCTGGTGCCCCAGGCCAAAGCGGCCGAGGAGCGTGGTATCAGCTGCATTCTGAAAACGCAGTACGTGCGCAAAGGCCAGCCCACGGCCTGGTGCGCCCAGTACGACGAGAAAACCCTGCAACCGGCCAAAGCCCGCGCCTTCGAGCTGGCCTCGCTGAGCGGCGACGAGTCGGTGGAAATTGTTCGGTTTCTAATGGGCATTGAAAACCCCACACCGGAAGTGTGCAAGGCCATCGACAGCGCCGTGGCGTGGTTTGAAAAGGTGAAAATGGAAGGCTACGCCGTGCAGGAAGTCACGCTGCCATCTTCCAAAAAAGTGCTTGACCGCATCATTGTGCCCACGCCGGGCGCAGTACTGTGGGCCCGCTTCTACGAGCTTGATACCGACCGCCCCATCTACGTGGGGCGCGACAGTCAGGTGCATTACCAGCTCACCGAAATTGAAAACGAGCGCCGCGCCGGCTACCTGTACGCCGGGGTTTGGCCCGAAAAATTATTAAAAAAAGACTATCCGGCCTGGCAGAAGCGGGTGAGTACGGGAGGGCACTAGCCGCCCCGAATTCTAGCTTCGTTCAGCAACCAACCCTATTTCCAGCCCATCGACATGGACACGCTCACCCAACAACTGGCCCTGGCCACTCCTCATACTTCGGCCGCCGTGTCCTGGCCCACGTCGGCGCTGCTCACGCTGCCCGAAAAAGTGCTGCAATTCGGCACTGGCGTGCTGCTGCGCGGCCTGCCCGATTTCATGATTGACGAGGCCAACCGCCAAGGCGTGTTCAACGGCCGCATTGTGGTGGTGAAAAGCACCGACGGCGGCGACGCCACGGCTTTTGAGCGTCAGGACAACCTCTACACCGTGTGCGTGCGCGGTGTGGACGACGGCCACCCGGTGGAGGAAAACGTGGTGTGCGCCAGCATCAGCCGCGTGCTCTCGGCCAAAAGCCAGTGGGCCGACGTGCTGAAATTCGCCGCCAGCCCCGACCTGCAAGTGGTGATTTCCAATACCACCGAAGTCGGCATTCAGCTGGTGAACGAGGACATACACCTTACGCCGCCCACGTCGTTTCCGGGCAAGCTGCTGGCCGTCCTCTACGCACGTTTTGAGGCTTTCAAAGGCGATGTGAACCGGGGCTTGGTCATCGTGCCTACCGAATTGATTCCTGACAACGGCCGCAAGCTCGAAGCCATTGTGCTGGAGCTGGCCCACCGCAACGACCTCGGCAGCGCCTTCATCGACTGGCTCGAAGCGGCCAACGATTTCTGCAATACGCTGGTGGACCGCATCGTGCCCGGCCGCCCCGAGCCCGCTGCCTACGAAGCGCTGCAAGCCGACCTGGGCTACCAGGACGACCTTCTGACCATGGCCGAAGCCTATTCGCTCTGGGCCATCGAAGGCGGCGAGCGGGTGCGCGAGGTGCTGTCGTTTCACACGGCCGCTACGGGCGTGGTTATCCGGCCCGACATCACGCTGTTCCGCGAGTTGAAGCTGCGTTTGCTGAATGGTACGCACACGCTCAGCTATGGCCTAGCCCATCTGGCCGGTTGCACCACGGTGCGCGAGTCGCTGGAAAACGAAGACCTGGCGCGCTTCATCCACAACCTGATGCTGGCTGATTTGCTGCCAGGCATTCCCTACGCCGTGGATGAGAAAGTGGGCCAGCGCTTCGGCATGCAGGTCCTCGACCGTTTCCGCAACCCCTACCTGGAGCACCGCTGGCTCGCCATTGCCATGCAGGGCACCGCCAAGATGCAGATGCGCAACGTGCCCACGTTGCTGCACTACTACCAGACGCACAATGCCGTGCCGCACTACATGGCGCTGGGCTTCGCGGCCTACCTGCTGTTTATGCGCAACACCGCCACCGGGGCCAGCACCGGCCAGGGCGAAGCCAACGGCCAGCCCTATACCATTCAGGACGACCGCGCCGGCTACTTCGCCGAGCTCTGGACCAAGTTCTCGCCCGAGGAGCTGACCAAGGCCGCCCTGCGCAATACCGCCCTCTGGGGCCACGACCTCACCCGCCTGCCCGGCTTTGCCGATAAGGTAAGCCATTACCTGACGCAGCTGTTGGAAGAAGGCGCGCCAGCCACGCTGGCCGCGTTTTTCACTAAGAAAGCCGCGGTTATTAATTCCTGATTGAATATAAAAAGAACGTCATGCTGAGTGAGTGAGCCACAGTGTCTCTGCCCTGATACTATTTCCTTCGCTGCAACGAAGCGGCAGAGATGCTGCGGCCCCGCTTGGCCCGATGATTCCCCGATAATTACCCATTGATATGAAACACCAAGTTGCCCGCATTCACCCCGCCGATAACGTGCTGGTCGCCCTCGTCGACCTGCCCATCGGTACCGAAGTGCCTTGGGAAAATGGCTTTATTACCACCGCCGAAGCCATTCCGGCCAAGCACAAGCTCGCGCCCCTGGGCCTGACGCAGGGCCAACCCGTGACCATGTACGGCGTGCTCGTGGGCACTGCCCGCGAGGCCATCCGCCCCGGCGGCCGCCTCACCACGGCCAACATGCAGCACGCTACCAACAGCTATGACGAGCACGCCCACCAGCGCGCCGCCTGGACCGCGCCCGACGTAACCGCCTGGCAGGACCGCACCTTCCAGGGCTACCACCGCGCCGACGGCCGCGTGGGCACCGCCAACTACTGGCTGGTTATCCCGCTGGTGTTCTGCGAAAATCGCAACATCCAGGTGTTGCAGGATGCCCTGATTACCGACCTCGGCTACGCCCGCCGCAAAACCTACCAGCCCGAAACCCGCAAGCTGGTGGAGCTCATGCAGGCTGGCAAAACGGTGGAGGAAATCCTCAGCGCCGACCTCGAAGCCAGCGCCGATTTGGCCCAGAACAACCGCCCGTTTCCGAACGTGGACGGCATCCGCTTCCTCTCGCACGAGGGCGGCTGCGGCGGCATCCGCCAGGATGCCCAGACGCTGTGCGGCCTGCTGGCCGGCTACATCACGCACCCCAACGTGGCCGGTGCCACCGTGCTCAGCCTCGGCTGCCAGAACGCGCAGGCCAGCATGTTGCAGGATGAAATCGCCAAGCGCGACCCCAACTTCAGCAAACCCCTCTACATCCTCGACCAGCAGAAGCTAGGCACTGAGGAAACCCTCATCAGCACCGCGCTACGCCAGACGTTTGCCGGGTTGATGATTGCCAACCAGGCCCGTCGTGAGCCTGCGCCCTTGAAGGCCCTGAACATCGGCTTGGAATGCGGCGGCTCCGACGGCTTCTCCGGCATCTCGGCCAACCCGGCCCTGGGCCACGTTTCCGATATGCTGGTGGCCTTGGGCGGCTCAGTCATCCTGGCCGAATTCCCGGAGCTGTGCGGCGTGGAGCAGGAACTCGTGGACCGCAGCGTGAACCAAGAAACCGCCGAGCGTTTCAGCAGCCTGATGAAGGCTTATGGCGACAGCGCCGTGGCCGTGGGCTCGGGCTTCGACATGAATCCCTCGCCCGGCAACATTCGCGACGGCCTTATTACCGATGCCATGAAATCGGCTGGCGCGGCCCGCAAAGGTGGTTCCTCGCCCGTGGTGGCCGTACTCGATTATCCCGAGCTGGTGACGAAGCCGGGCCTAAACCTGCTCTGCACGCCCGGCAACGATGTGGAATCGACCACTGCCGAAGTAGGGTCTGGGGCCAATATCGTCCTCTTCACTACCGGCCTGGGTACGCCCACCGGCAACCCCATCGCGCCGGTTATTAAGGTGTCCAGCAACACAGCTTTGGCCCGCCGGATGCCCGATATCATCGACGTGAACACCGGCACCGTGATTGACGGCGAGGAAACCATCGAGCAGGCCGGTGAACGCATTCTCGACTACGTCATTCGCGTGGCTAGTGGGGAGGAAGTGGCCGCTGTGCGCCACGACCAAACCGATTTCATTCCGTGGAAACGCGGCGTTTCGCTGTAGCCCACCAAAGAATTTACGCAACCGTTTTCGCTAATAAATACCCGAATCAGGACGGCCCATGAGGGTTACGCGCCCGCGCCAGGCCTACCTTCGACCCCTGAAATCATTCGAATTTATCAGAACCCTGGTTCTGCCTTCCTGATTGATTATGAAGCCTTTTCTCAACGACGATTTCCTGCTCCAGACCGCCACGGCCAGCACGCTCTACCACGAGTATGCAAAGCAGATGCCCATCATTGATTACCATAACCACCTGCTGCCCGACCAGATAGCTGAGGACAAGCAGTTCGAGAACATCACGCAAATCTGGCTCTACGGTGACCACTACAAGTGGCGCGCCATGCGGGCCAACGGCGTGCCCGAACGCTACATCACCGGCGACGCTTCGGACTGGGAGAAGTTTGAGAAATGGGCCGAAACCGTGCCCTACACGCTACGCAACCCGCTCTACCACTGGACGCACCTGGAATTGCAGCGCTACTTCGGCATCACTGAGCTGCTGAACAAGGACAGCGCCCGCCGCATCTACGACGAGTGCAGCGCCAAGCTCCAGACCCCCGAATATTCGGTGCAAAGCCTGCTCAAAAAGATGCAGGTCGAAACCCTGTGCACCACCGACGACCCGGCCGATTCGCTGGAGCACCACCAGGCCATTGCCGCCGCCGGCTTCGGCGTGAACGTGCTGCCCACCTTCCGCGCCGACAAGGCGATGGCCGTGGACGATGCCCGCAGCTACAACGCCTACCTCGACAAGCTGGGCGCAGTGGCCGAAGTAGAAATAAACACCTTCGCCGACCTGGAGACGGCCCTGCGCCGCCGCCACGACTTCTTCGCCAGCGTGGGCTGCCGCCTGTCGGACCACGGCCTGGAGCACATCTACGCCGCCGAATATACGGCTGATGAAGCCAGCACCATCTTCCTGAAAATCCGGGGTGGCAGCGAGTTGACTCATGCTGAAAACCACCAGTTCAAGGCCGCCGTGTTGGTTTTGCTGGCTGAGATGGACTGGGAAAAAGGCTGGACGCAGCAATACCACATCGGCGCGCTGCGCAACAACAACTCGCGGATGCTTCGCGAGCTTGGTCCTGATACCGGCTGGGACTCCATCGGCGACTTCGCACAGGGCCGCGCCCTGTCCACTTTCCTTGACCGGCTCGACGGCCAGGACAAACTGGCGAAAACCATCATCTACAACCTCAATCCGGCCGACAACGACCTGATTGCGACGATGATTGGCAACTTCAACGACGGCTCGGTGGCCGGCAAAATGCAGTTCGGCTCCGGCTGGTGGTTCCTCGACCAGAAGGACGGCATGGAGAAGCAGCTCAATGCCCTGAGCAACATGGGCCTGCTGCCGCGCTTCGTGGGGATGCTCACGGATTCGCGCAGCTTCCTCTCGTACCCGCGCCACGAGTATTTCCGCCGCGTGCTCTGCAACCTGCTCGGCAACGACGTGGAAAACGGTGAGCTGCCGGCCGACATGGAATTGCTGGGACGTACCGTGCAAAATATCTGCTACGGCAACGCCAAGGAGTATTTCGGCTTTGGCAAGGTGGTGGAAGCCGCTGCCGTAGCTGTGTAGCGGCTGTTTCCGCCTGTCATCCTGAGCGGAGCGAAGGACCTTCTCACGTTTGCATCGAATAGATTACTGTAAACCGTTCAAGCCTGAGAAGGTCCTTCGCTCCGCTCAGGATGACAATAGTTTCCAGAATCTCAAGTACCCAACCACCCCTAGAATGAAGCAAGTTGTCACGTTCGGCGAAATCATGATGCGGCTGTCGCCGCCGCTGAATTACCGGTTCGCGCAAACCCAGCACCTCGAAATCACCTACGGCGGCGGCGACGCCAACGTGGGCGCTTCGCTGGCCGGGCTGGGCGTGCCCGCCGCCCATGTCACCTGCTTCCCTGCTAATGATTTCGGCCACGCGGCTGCCCAGCAGTTCCGCGCTCTGGGCGTGAATATGGACGCCACCGTGTACGAAGGCGACCGCCTCGGCCTGTATTTCCTGGAAGTGGGGGCGGGGATGCGCCCCAGCAAAGTGGTGTACGACCGCGCCAACTCGGCCTTCGCGCACCTCGACCCGGCCAAATTCAACTGGGATGAAATCCTGAAAAATGCCGGCTGGCTGCACTGGACGGGCATCACGCCCGCCATTTCGGCCACCACGGCCGAGGCCACGCGCCAGGCCATTGCCACCGCGCGCCGCCTGGGCATTACCGTATCGGCCGACGTGAACTACCGCCGCAACCTGTGGCAGTATGGCCAGACGGCCCAGAGCGTAATGGCGGAATTGGTGGCGGGCTGCGATATTGTGGTCTGCTCTGAGAACGATGCGGAGGACTTGTTCGACATCGTACCTGAGCCCGGTACCGACAACAAGTTCGTATCCGTCGCCCGGCAGGTGATGGCGCGGTTCCCACAAATCAAGCAGGTAGTAACTACCCGCCGCAAAACCCACAGCGCCTCGCACAACGGCCTGAAAGGCATTTTCTACGACGGCCAGCAGTTCCTCGAAACCGTCACCTACGACATCAACCCCATCGTGGACCGCATTGGCGGCGGCGATGCCTTCATGGCCGGCTTCATCTACGGCTCGCTGGCTTATAACAACCCGCAGCAGGCCCTCACCTTCGGCGTAGCGGCTTCGGCCCTCAAGCACACCATCCACGGCGACGTTAACTTAGTGACCGTGGCCGAGGTGGAAGAAATCATGAAGGGCAACACCAGCGGCCGTTTGCTGCGCTAAATTCAACCAACCATGCCCCGTCATACCCCTGCCGAAACCCTTGCCACGCTGCTCCGCTACCCGGTGGTGCCGGTGTTTTACCACGCCGATGCGGCCTACACGCAGCGCATTTTGCAGGCCTGCTACACGGGCGGCATCCGTGTGTTCGAGTTTGTGAACCGGGGCGATAAAGCCCTTTCTGTGTTCACCGAGCTCCAGGATTTTGTAGCCCAGCAGTGCCCGGATATGATTCTGGGTATCGGCACGATTTACAAAGCTGCCGATGCCGAGCAGTTTATCGCCGCCGGAGCCGAGTTTGTGGTGCAGCCCCTGGCTACTGCTGAGGTAGCCGAGGTGTGCCGCGCTCATGATATTCCGTGGCTGCCCGGTGCCATGACGCCCACCGAGATTTACAACGCCAGCGAGCTGGGCGCGGCCGTGGTGAAGATTTTCCCTGGCAATCTGGTCGGCCCCGACTACGTAAAGGCCCTGCGCGGCCCCATGCCCCACACCAAGCTCATGGTGACCGGCGGCGTGGAGCCCACCGAAGCCAGCCTTTCGGCTTGGTTTGGCGCGGGCGTGAATGCCGTGGGCATGGGCTCGCAGCTCTTCAAAAATGCCGACGATACCGACGCTTTGGCTGCCAGCATTGGCCAGTTGATGCAGGTGGTCGAAACCCTGAAAAAATAGTGCCCGATGGTGCGCAAGGCGCGCCATTGGGTTGATTCCGAGTAGTGCCCTGGTTTCAAATTCCCGAACTCGATGATGACATCTTCCACGCAGGCCCCGCCTGATTCTCCATTGGCCACGGCAAATGCCGTCATCGGCAAATACCGCTGGACCATTTGCTCGCTGGTATTCTTTGCCACCACGATTAACTACCTCGACCGGGCGGTTATTTCCTACCTCAAGCCCGACCTGGAAAAGGCGTTTGGCTGGGGGGTGGCCGACTATGCCAACATTGAGCTGACCTTTAAAGTGGCCTACGCGCTGGGCATGGCGGGGGTAGGGCGCGTCATCGACAAGCTGGGTACCAAGCTGGGCTACGCCCTGGCCACCACCCTCTGGAGCATCGCCGCCATGGCCCACGCCCTGACTACCGGCACGTTCAGTTTCAGCGTGGCCCGCGGGGCACTGGGTGTGATGGAGGCCGGCAACTTTCCTTCGGCCATTAAGACAATTGCCGAGTGGTTTCCGCAGCGCGAGCGGGCGTTGGCGACGGGCATCTTCAATTCCGGGGCTAATGTGGGGGCCATTGTGGCTCCGCTCACCGTGCCATTCATTGCCGCGCACTACGGCTGGCAGTGGGCGTTTGTGATTACCGGAGCGCTGGGATTTATCTGGCTGGTGCTGTGGATGATGATATACGAAACGCCATCCAATAGCAAGCGGCTGAGCAAAGCAGAGTTTGACTACATCAACGCCGATATTCCGGTGGGCCTGCCCACTGAGGGCGTGACGGAGGAGAAGCCCAAAGCCTCGTGGGCGACGCTGCTGGGCTACCGCCAAACCTGGGCCTTCGTGGCGGGCAAGTTCCTGACTGACCCTATCTGGTGGTTCTACCTGTTCTGGTTGCCTGATTTCCTGGGCAAGCAATACGGCCTGACAGGTACAGAGCTGGCATTGCCCACCGCCACGGTATACATTCTGTCGAGTATCGGCAGCGTGGGTGGCGGCTATCTGCCGCTGGGCTTCATCAAGCGCGGAATGCCCGCGTTTCAGGCCCGCAAAACGTCCATGCTGCTGATTGCCTGCTGCGTGTTCCCGATTGTGTTTGCGCAGTGGCTGGGCGGGATGAATATGTGGCTGGCGGTGCTGGTTATCGGCATCGCGGCGGCCGCGCACCAGGCCTGGAGCGCCAATATTTTCACCACCGTGTCGGATATGTTCCCGAAGCGGGCGGTGGGCTCGGTCACGGGCATTGGCGGCATGGCGGGCGGTTTGGGCGGCATTGCCCTCACGGCGCTGGTGCAGAAACGCATGTTTGTGTACTACGAAAGCATTGGCCAAATCGACAAGGCGTACTACATCATGTTTTTCATCTGCGGCGCAGCTTATTTGCTGGCCTGGGTGCTGATGTTCACGCTGGTGCCGCGTATGGAGCCCATCAAGCTCGACGACGAATAAGCATTATTCCTGAAACGGCACGGCCTTCTTTTTGAGCTATTGGCGGTGAATGCCGCGCCGTTCGGGCTTCCCTCTAATCTATATTTAAGGATATGAAAACGCGGCCGTTACTGCTGGCGCTGTTGCTGGTTTTGCCCTTACTCGTCTTTGCCCAGGCTCCCAATTCCAAGAAAATGACTGCCGAAAAGGAAGTGGGAGCCCTGGAGCGTCAGCGCTTCGAAGCACAGGTGAAAAAGGACTACGCCGTGCTTGAAAAACTGTTGGGCGATGACCTCGTTTACACCCACGGCGACGGCCACGAAAACACCAAAGCTGAGTACATCCAGAGCATCAAAGACGGCAAAAGCCAGTACGGCAAAATCGAAATAGATGCCCTGAACGTGCGCGCCTACAACGACGATAAAATGGCCGTCGTGAACGGTACCATCCGCATCACCTCGCCGCCCAAGCCCGACGGCAGCACCAGCGTGGCCCGCATCAAGTACGTGGTGGTGCAAATCAAAGACAAGAAAAAGGGCTGGCAGGTAGTGCTCTGGCAGGCCCAGAAGCAAGCCTCGTAAAAATTGTAGCGTGGACTCTGCAAGTCCGCGCGTTGCCCAAACGTTACCCTTCCAAACCGCCCACACACGGACTCGCAGAGTCCGCGCTACATGCCCCACCCCATGTCCCAGACCCTTACCGAAAACGCCCTTGCCACGCCCGTTGGCACCACGCTGGAGCGCTATATTATGCGAAAGCAGGCCGAGTTTCCGTACGCCACGGGGGAGCTCTCGCAACTGCTGCGCGATATCGCCCTGGCCGGTAAAATCGTGAACCGAGAGGTGAACCGCGCCGGCCTTTCGCGCATCACCGGGGCCATGGGCGAGCAGAACGTGCAAGGCGAAGCCCAGCAAAAGCTCGACGTGGAAGCCAATATCCGTTTCATCCGCGCCCTCACCAACGGTGGCGAGGCCTGCGCGGTGCTGTCGGAGGAGAACGAGGAAATCATCCAGACCGGCAACGAAAATGGGAAATATGTGGTGGCCATCGACCCGCTCGACGGCTCCTCAAATATTGACGTGAACGTCAGCATCGGCACCATTTTCGGGATTTACCGCCGGGTATCGCGCATCGGCGGGCCGGCCCGCAAAGAAGACTTTTTGCAGGGCGGGCGGGCGCAGATTGCGGCGGGCTACATTTTGTATGGCTCCAGCACCATGCTGGTGTACACCACCGGGCACGGCGTGACGGGCTTCACCTACGAAAACTCGCTGGGCGAATTTTTTCTCTCGCATCCCGATATCAAGATTCCGCAGCACGGGCCGGTGTTCAGTTGCAATGAGGGTAACTGGTTTGATTATCCCGAGTTTGTGCGGACCTACCTCACCACCTGCAAGGAGCGCCGCCTCACGGCCCGCTACGTGGGCTCGCTGGTGGCCGACTATCACCGCAACCTCTTCACGGGCGGCATCTACCTCTACCCGCCCACGGCCGACAAGCCCGGCGGCAAGCTCCGCCTGCTCTACGAATGCTACCCGCTGGCCTTCCTCATCGAGCAGGCCGGCGGCATGGCCGTGACCGGGGCCGATGTGGTCCTCGACGTGCCGCCCACCGCCGACCTGCACCAACGCGCTCCGCTCTTCGTGGGCTCTGCCGATTTGGTGAAGGAGCTACAAGCTGTAGCCGCCTCCCGATAGCATGGCTGCGCGGGCAAAAATCGGGCTGCTACTTGGGCTAACCGTGCTTTTCGGACGTGCGGCCCAGGCCCAGCAGCACGGCCCCAACGTGCTCGACTGGAAAGCCCCGGCCACCCTCAGTACCTACCTGTTTCAGCAGCTGCACGCGCAGTACGCGCCCCGTGCGGCTGAGCTGGACCGCGCCGCGCAGTCGGCCTCTGGGGCGGTGGCTTACCGCGACAGCGTGCAGGCGCGCTTCCGGCGGGTGCTAGGGCCAATGCCGGCGCGCACGCCGCTACGGGCGCAGGTGACGGGCAAGCTACAGCGGCCGGGTTTTCAGATTGAGAAAATCATCTACGAAAGCACACCGCACCACCACGTCACGGCCAATCTGTACGTGCCGGCCGGCAAGGGGAAGAAGCCCGGCGTACTGCTGTTCTGCGGCCACGAGCAGGAATCGAAAGCCACGGTTTCATATCAGAAAACGGCCATTCTGCTAGCGCAACATGGGTTTGTGGTGCTGGTGATTGACCCCATTTCGCAAGGCGAGCGGATGCAGCTGACCGATGCGGCCGGCAAGTCGCTCACCCGCGGCGGCACTACTGAGCACACGCTCATGAATGCCGACGCAGCCCTGCTCGGCCAGACCACACCCGGCGAACAGTTCTGGGACAACGCCCGCAGCCTCGACTACCTGCTTACGCGCCCGGAAGTGGACACCGCCCGGCTGGGCTGCCTCGGCAACTCCGGCGGTGCTACCCAAACGGCCTATTTCATGGCGCTGGAGCCGCGCATGAAGGTGGCCGCGCTGTGCAGCTACGTGGCCAGCGGCGAGAAAAACCTGGAGCTGACCGGCCCCGCCGACGGCTGCGTGCAACTGCCCGGTGCTGGCCGCGCCCGTCTCGACATCGCCGACTGGCCCATCATGTTCGCGCCCAGGCCGCTGCTGATGCTGGCCGGCCGCTACGATTTTGTGGACTACACCCAAATCGAGGCCGCCACCGCCGAAACCCAGAGCATCTACCAGGCTTTGGGCAAGCCGGAGCAGCTCAATTTATTCGCGTACGATGACGGTCACGGCATTTCGCAGCCCAAGCGGGAGGTGGCCGTGGCATGGTTCCGGCGCTGGCTTTACGGCGATGCCACGCCAATACGGGAAGGAAATCTGCCGATTTCAACCACCAAAGAGTTGCAATGCACGGCCACCGGCCAGGTCAACACCGCGTTCCAGGATGAAGTTACACTAGGCGCTCAGCATCTGGCCGAAGCTCAGAAACTGGCCGCTCGCCGCCCGGCCACGGCCGCCGAAATCGTGGCGGCAGTGCGGCAGCAGCAGCTTGGCTACGCCCCGGCAATAACCAACGAGGCACAGCCCAAACAGGTAGAAATAAGGCCGCTGGATACGCTGCGCCGCGCTGGCCTGACCTTGCAAAAGTTCGTGTTGCGCCGGCCCGGCGAGCCACCACTGCCGCTGCTGCTGGCCCTGCCCGCCGGCCCGGCGCGGCCCACCAAAGTTCTCATCTGGCTGGCCGATGGGGGCAAAGCAGCCGTGCTCGACAGCAGCGCGGCGCAGGTTCAGGCTTACCTCCGGCAAGGCACCGCTGTAGTGCTGGCCGACCTGCGCGGCCTGGGCGAAACCGCCGACCCCAGCGCCGCCGTCGACCCCAAATACTACAACCGCGAATACCGCAACGCCCAGCTGGCCCTGCACGAAGGCCGCCCGCTGCCCATCCAGCGCCTGGCAGATATCGACATTCTGCAAATGTTTGTGCGCAACACCGACCCGCTAGCGGGCGCGCTCGTGGAGCTGCGTGCCAATGGTAGAGCCGTGGTGCCGGCGCTACACACAGCCCTGCTCTGGCCGACTATTACGCGCCTGACGGTGGACAAAATGCCGGCCTCATATCAACAGTTACTGGCGCAGCCAGCTACCAAAAACGTCTACTCCGAAGTGCTGCCCGGCGTGTTGCGGTACTTCGATTTGCCGGACTTGCAGCGGGTGCTGGGGGACAGACTGGTGATAGGGAAAAACCCGTAGAGACGCATAGTTACGTCTTGTCTTTGACCGGAAACCGCTGAAACGGCCCAGACGACGAGACGCAAATATGCGTCTCTACAGCGAGGTGGGCTGCTCCAGTAGCTCGTTCTGCCATAGCAATTGCTCATCGCGAATAGGGTAGGGCACGTCGTGGCGAATTGCCTGAAACACGGCTTCGAACAAGCCCATATAGTCGCCGGGCGCGGCGGGGTCGGGCGTGGTGCTGAGGGTGCCGTCGGGCGCGGCCAGGGTGAGGCGGCCTTCCTGGACAGGCTTTTCGTGGCCGTATTCGGGAGCCAGGGGCGAGAGGCCTTGCAGCAATTGGGCTTCCTGGCCATCGGTGCGGCCTTTTTGGTAGCTGCCTTGGGTGCCGTGCAGCACGTAGGCCGGGACGGGGTCGGCAATGAGCAGGCCCGAGCTTACCCACACGTTGAGGCCGGCGGGATAGCGCAGGTGCAGCGAGAAAAAGTCGTCGACCTGGGTACCAGGACGGTAGCTGCCCAAGGTTTTGTGCGTGCTGAGTGGCTTCCCGAACAGGCTCAGGGCCTGGTCGATGATGTGCGGGCCGAGGTCGTAGAGCAGGCCCGCGCCGGGGCCGGGTTCCTCCTTGAATTTTTTGAAATGCAGCGCCGGCTTGTACCGGTCGTAGCGGATGTGCACTTCGAAAAGCTGACCCAACTGGCCGCTTTCCACCACGCGGCGCACGGCCTGGAAGTCGCTGTCCCAGCGGCGGTTCTGGTAGGCCAGCAGGCGGCGGCCCTGTTGCTTGGCCAGGGCCAATAATTCCTGGAGCTGGGCAACGGACGTGGCCACGGGCTTTTCCAGCAGGACGTGCTTACCGGCGCGCAGGGCCTGGCTGGCCAGGTCGAAATGAGTGTTGCTGGGCGTATTCACCACCACCAGCTCGATGGTGGGGTCGTCCAGTACCTCGGCCACGCTAGGGTAGCTACGAATGTTCGGGTAGTCCAATTTCATGCGCTGCTCGGTGCGCTCGGCCACGCCGTAAAGCTCGAAGCCGGGGTGCGCGGCCAGAAAGGGGGCCTGAAAAAGCTTGCCCGACATGCCGTAGGCCAGCAAAGCGGTGCGAATAGGGGAGGGGGAAGTCATGCGTCAAATGTAAACCCCGGCCGGGCTAGCAGCCGAGGAAAAGGGAAAAGGATACTGGCGGGAAAAAACGTGATAATCAAAAGGCAAAGCACTTTAAGCCCGGCCGTTGGCGAATTGCTTTTTCAGTTGTGCCTAACTTGTACCGGGTTTTTATGCGCCGCGCCAGGCACTATCCTTCGGGCCAGGCGTTTGCGTTGAAAAACCACCCGTTGGATTGTGTGCGGCCGGGCGGGCCGCCACCGGCCGGAGCGGAGCGATGCCGGGCGATACTGCCCGGCCCGCCGCCGCCCAAAGCCGGGCCACTGGGTCATTGTTACTGAACTATACAGACTTTATGAAGCAAGCAATTGGTGTTTTTGTCGCGTGGCTGGGGCTGGTTGCGGCCGTGCCCGCGCTGGCGCAAACCAAACCCGCCGCGCCTACCGGCGCGGCCCCGGCCGCCGCCGCGCCGCGCTACCAGGTCGGCAAGCTCTCGACCGACCCCGCGCAGTACATCAACGACGTGCAGGGCATGATGGCCAGCACCAACAACGCGGCGGCCCGCGTGACCGGTGCCCGTCTGAAGGAATTGTGGGCTTCCAACAGCCTCACCAGCTCGCAGCAGGCACGCATCGTGGCGATTTCGCAAACCATGCTGGCCAAGAAGTTCAAGCCCCGGCCGCACTTTGAAATGCTGTTTGGCAGCATCGTGAACGGGAAGAACCTGGCCAAGCTCAGCGACCAGCAGATGGACCAGTACCTCGACGTGCTGAACCAGACCCTGGATAAGGAAGCCCCGCAGGAAACCGAAAAATTCCTCGTCAGCACCAACCGTTTCTTCAACGGCGGCTACCTCTACCGCTCGGGCTACAATACGCTGCGCGCCGTGGCCGGCACCGTTTCGTTCGCCTATTCGCCCATCGCGGCCCCCGAATCGAACCTGGAATTTGGGGCTCCCACGCCCGCTCCCAAGGCAGAGCCGCTGCCCGCCGCCAAGCCCGTGGCCAAAAAGCCGGCTGCGGCCAAGCCCGTAGCGAAAGCCGCCGCCAAGCCCGCGCCCAAGAAAAAATCGAGCAGCGGCTGGGACACGGCCGATATGTGGTCGTCGCCCTCTGGCGGCGGCTGGGGCGATGCCGACGACGGCTGGGGCGCGCCCGTGAAAAAAGCGCCCGCCAAGAAAGCCACTGCCGCCAAGCCGGCTACCAAAGCCACTCCGGCCACGGCCGCCGCCAAACCAGCGGCCACCGCTACCACGCCGGCTTCCTCCGATTTTGATGCGCCGGCCCCGTCGTTCACGCCCTCGGCGGTGTACGACGCCTACGCGCCGCCGCCCGCCCGGGGCGCGGTGATTGTGGTGAAGGACGCCGACCTGTTCATGGCCACGGCCGGCGACTCGGTGTTTCTGAAAAAGGTGAGCGGCATGGCCGTACCCGGCACCAACCGCTTCATTGCCACGGGCGGGCAGTTTGTGTGGTCCATCAAAACCAATCTGGTGACGGCCGAGCTCGCGGGCTTCGACTTCGACATGACCAAGCCCGAGTTCACGGCCCAGCCCGTGACCCTGACCTACCCGGCCGTGCTGGAAGCGCCCGTGAAAGGGGCTCTCAGCTACAAGAGCGTGCGGCGCAAGCCCGGCGCGCCCGACACCGGCTACCCACGCTTCATCTCGCTCACCAACGATGCCCGCATCAAGAACCTGGGCGACAACATTCAGTACCGGGGCGGCATTTCGATGGCCGGCGGCAAGGTGCTCAGCGCGGCCCTCGACGGCTCGCTGGCCAACCTCACGGTGAGCCTGGAGGGCAAGCCCAAGTTCAAAGCCGCCTCGCGGGCCTACGTGCTCGGCGACTCAGTGATTACGGCCACCCGCGCCGCCGTTACCATTTACGAGGGTGCCAAGGACTCGCTCACGCACCCCGGCGCGCAGCTCAAATACCTCAAAGGGAAGCAGCAACTCAAGCTCTCGCGCGAGGAAGGCCTCTATAAAAACACGCCCTATAGCGACTCCTACCACCAGCTCGACATCCGCACGGAGGCCCTGACCTGGAACCTGCGCCAGCCCACCATCGACTTCGCGGTGCTGTCGTCGAAAAACCAGAGCTCGGCCGATTTTGAGAGCAAGGAATTCTTCACCAACAACCGCTACCAGCAGCTCAAGAGCATCAACCGGCTGCACCCGCTGCAGATGCTGGTGGGTTACAGCCAAGCCCACGGCGACGCGAAAACCATCAACGTGAGCGAGCTGGCCGACAACCTGAAAACCTCCGTGCCCAACATGCGCTCCGACATGGCCGGCCTGGCCCGCGACGGCTACGTGGCCTGGAACCCCCAGACCGGCGACGTGACCATTCTGCCCAAAGGCTCCCACTACGTGGCCTCGGCCCGCGACAAAAAGGACTACGACCACATCGCCATCAAGTCCTTGTCGGGCTCGGGCCGCAACGCCACGCTCAACCTGAACACCAACGAGCTGCTGGTGCGCGGCGTGGAGCGCTTCAACTTCTCCGACGATTCGGCCACGGTGTACGTGAAGCCGGACAGCGCCATTATCCGCATCGGCAAGAACCGGAACATCGACTTCAGCGGCGCGGTGGTGGCTTCGGCTATGCGCTTTAAGGGCAAGGATTTCAAGTTTGATTACGACGGTTTCTACGTCGACATGGCCAAGATTGACTCCATCGTCATTCGCAGCGAGGCCAAGAATGCCAAGGGCAAGCCCACCGGCAAGCACGCCGACTTTGCCCTCACCAACAAGGGCAAGTTCTCGACCGGCCGCCTCTACCTGAATGACCCCAAGAACAAATCGGGCCGCAAGAAGAAGGGCCAGTACCCGTCCTTCGACTCCAAGAGCGGGGCCAACGTGTATTTCGGCAAGCAGGACGTGCTGGGCGGGGCCTACGACTCGACGATGGTGTTCGACATTCCGCCGTTTAAGCTGGATTCGCTGAACGGCATCGGCAAGTCGTCGGCGGGGTTCGATGGCACGTTCCGTAGCGGCGGCATCATTCCCGACATCAAAACCAAGCTCACGATGCAGGAAGACGGCTCGCTGGGCTTCGTGTACGACGTGCCCAAGGACGGCTTCCCGCTCTACAAGGGCCGGGGCCGCGTCTTCAACAAGGTGAAGATGGACGGCAAGGGCCTGCAAGCCAACGGCACCATCACCTACCAGACCGGCACGTTTACTTCCGACCAGTTCGTGTTCTACCGCGACTCGGTGGTGACCGTGGGCAAGACCGGGGCCATCGCGGCCAAGAAGGCCGAGGGCGTAGATATTCCAAAAATGAGTTTGCCCACCGGCTACCTCATGAACTGGAACGTGCGCCAGGATTCCATGTACCTCACCACGCCGCGCTCGGGCGAGGCCATTCGCCTATACACGGCGGCGGCCGACCCCAAGAGCAAAACGCCCACTGCGGGCGGCTACAGTTTCAAGGGCACGGCCCTGCTCACGCCGCACAATGCCGGTGGCAACGGCCGCTTGGATGGCCCGCAGTCGTTCATCAAGTCGCCGGAGTTTACGTTTAAATCCGACAGCTATTCGGGCAAAAAGGCCGCCCTCAGCATCAAGTCGGGCGAGGCTAATAAGCCTGCCCTCACGGCCAACGATGTGGCCTTCGACTATGACCTGAAGCGTGGCTTCGCCGATTTCAAGCGCGAGGAAGGCAGCAAGGCCAGCATCGACTTGCCCTACTCAAAATTCAAAACCACGCTTAGCGGCGGGCACTGGGACTTCAAGAAGAAGCTGGTGCAGCTGCGCGTAGCCCCCGGGGCCGACTCCACCAAGTCGTCGTTTTACTCCACCAACCCCGACCAGATGGGCCTGAAGTTTAAGGCATCCTCCGGCGTGTATGACCTGGCCAAATACCAGATGAAAGTGGGCGGCGTGCCCCACATCGCCGCCGCCGATGCCTGGGTTATTCCCGATTCGGGCAAGGTGAACATCCTGGCCAACGGCCGCCTGCAGCGCTTCAAAAACGCCGGCATCGAGCTTGATTCGCTGGCCAAGTTCCACAAGCTCTACAAGGGCAGCATCGAAGTATTGTCGAAAGTGGCCTTCACCGGCAACGCGCTCTACAGCTTCAAAACGGCCCGCGACTCGGTGGCCCTGCGCTTCACCAACTTCGAGCCCGACCCCAACGCCGTGCTGGCCGGCACTGGCAAAGGCGGCAAGGGCTTGCTGGGCCGTAAGAAAAATGAAGACAACGCCGACGCTGCCGCCGGCCCCGCTACCATTGCCAGCGCCAACGTGGAAGCCAACGCCAAGTTCAAGCTCACGCCGCGCATCGGCTACCGGGGCGCGGTGCAGCTGAACTCGCAGCGCCGCGGCTTCGTGTTCGATGGCCAGGTGCAGCTGCAATTTGGCAAAGGCGGCGCCTCCGCCGAGTGGATTCCGGTGAAGGACTCCATCGACCCGAAGAACTTTAGTTTGAACCTGAAGGACATCAAGGCCGAAGACGGCACCCCGCTCGTAACCGGCCTGTTCATGTCGGACCAGAGCAGCAAGGTGTACCCGCTCTACGCCTCCTCGGTACCCAACCCCACCGACGTGCCCATCTTCAAAGTGGATGGCAAGCTGCGCTACGATGACCGCAAGGGCCAGTACAGCATCTCGCGCAACGACCCCACTGACGTGAACGCCTACGAGGGCGCGTCGCTCACCTACGCCGACTCCACCAACACGCTCAGCTTCCGCGGGCCGATGTCCTTCATCAACTCCAGCAAGGACTACAAGATGATGGGCAGCGGCGTGGGCACCGCCAACCCCGACAGCGCCCGCTACACCATCGACGCGCTGCTGGGCATCGACATCAACATGCCCCCCAAGGCCATTGATGCGATGGGCATCGAGATTGCCAAAATCACCAAAAACTCGCCCGAAGCCCAGGATGGCTCCACCAACGAGCTCTACAAAATCGGCCAGTTTATCGGCGACAAGGGCGTGGAGGCCTACACCATGCGCAAAGGCACCGCCGACCCGCTCATGAAACTCTCGCCCAAGTTCCTGCACACCCTGCTGCTGAGCAAGGTGAACCTGCGCTGGAACGAGAAGAAGCGCGCCTGGTACTCGGTGGGCCAGCTTGGCATTGCGGGCGTGGGCAAGCAGCCGCTGAATGCTTTGATTGACGGGATGATTGAAATCCGCCGCGAAAACGGTACCGACCTCGTCGAGATTTACCTGGAGCCCGAGCCCCAGAGCTGGTACTACCTACGCTACGCCAACAACATCCTGCTGGCGAAGTCGCAGAACGAAGCCTTCGACGCCGAAGTGGGCGGCAAGGCCAAGGGCGACTACCAGACGGCCACCAGCTACGGCGCGTTCCTGGGCGACTACTCCGACGTGGACGCTTTCCGCTCGCACTTCCAGCGCGATTTCCTGGGCAAGACCGGCAAGCTGGCCGCCCGCCCGCCCGCGCCCGCGCCGGCCGAGAAGTTTGACACCGTGGACGACAAGAAGAAGAAGAAAAAGGGCAAGGGCGACGATGCTTTCGGCGAAGCCGATGCCAGCGCCAACCCCGGCAGCGCCCCCGCCGAGGCCGCGGCTGAGCCGGTTTCCAAGAAGAAGAAAAAAGCCAAAGACAATGACCCCTTCGGCGATGGCGTGCTGGATGAGCCGGTGGCCGCCCCCGCGAAAAAGGAAAAAGCCAAAGAGAAAACCGCCGACGCTCCGGCTGCGGCAGCGCCAGCCGCTACCACACCGGCCGCCACTACGCCGGCCGCTGCTACGACGCCCCCCGTCAGCACGCCCCCCGTCAGCACGCCGGCCGTCAGCACGCCGGCCGTCAGCACGCCAGCCGCCACCACGCCGGCTGCTGACGCCGCTCCCGACCCCGCCGACGCTAAAAAAGAAGCCGACCGCCAGGCCAAAGAAGCCGAAAAACTGAAAAAGGAGGAAGAGAAGGCGAAGAAAGAAGAGGAGAAAAAGAAGAAGGAGGAGGAGAAGCAGAAAAAGAAAAAATCCGACGACCCCTTTGGCGACAGCTAGGCGAGCTAGCCGCGTAGCGGCGGCCGGTTTGTAGCCGGTAGCTCACCGGCCGCACAAAGCCGCGTAGCGGTGACAGAACCCTCGGGCAAATCTGTCGCCGCTACGCGGCTTTTGCGTAGCCAGCGCCGTGGTTCTACAAACCGGCCGCCGCTGCGCGGCTGTGCTCCGCATTGAGTTCCGTTATTTTGCGCCTCTCCGGCTCACGCCATTCGCCCCATCCTGCTCCCATGAACCTCCTCTACATCGCCCTGGCGCTCCTGGCCGCCTACCTGCTCGGCTCTATTCCCACGGCCTTGTGGGTGGGCCGGCGCTTTTTCAACCTGGCCGATATCCGCGAGCACGGCTCGGGCAATGCCGGGGCCACCAACACCTTCCGCGTCCTCGGGCCCAAGGCCGGCTCCTTCGTGCTGCTCATTGATGCGCTGAAGGGTTTCGTGGCCGCGTATTTCCTGCCGCAGTGGCTGGTGGCGCAGGGGGCCATCGCGCCGGAGCACGAGCTGTATTACCGGCTGGCCTGCGGCGCGCTGGCCGTGGTGGGGCACATCTACCCGGTGTTTGCGCAGTTCCGGGGCGGCAAGGGCGTGGCCACCATCCTGGGCATGATGCTGGGCGTGGCCCCGGCCACGGTGGGCGTGTGCATGCTCGTCTTTATCGGGATGCTGCTGCTGTTTCGCTACGTGAGCCTGGCCAGCATGACGGCCGGCGTCACCTTCGCGCTGCTGCAATTGCTGCCCCAGTTCCGGCCGGCGCAGCCTTTTCTGGTGTACGTGGGGTTCGTGCTGGCCGCGCTGCTCATCTACACTCACCGGGCCAACATCGGCCGCCTGCGGAGCGGCACCGAGAGCCGCGTGCCGCTGCCGTGGGCGAAGTAGTTAGATGCTATTCAATCCAGAAACGTAGGCTAACAGTAGTG
Source organism: Hymenobacter sp. (assembly GCA_028288445.1). GTDB lineage: Bacteria > Bacteroidota > Bacteroidia > Cytophagales > Hymenobacteraceae > Hymenobacter. The sequence goes on from JAQBNT010000156.1 coordinate 77,384, forward strand.
CAACAGAAATGGGGTGCAACAAATCAGATTGTTGCACCCCATTTCTGTTGCATTACCTTCGCTTCACAATGGCTGACCATACCCGCGAACACTTTAACATTACCCAAGAGCGCCTGGCTTGGTGGCTCGGCGTGAACCGCACCACGCTGGCCCTCTCCGAAACCGGCCAGCGAAATATGCCATCGAGCTTCCGGCTGCAAGCTGCCCGGCTACATGAGGCCGCCCGGGGGCAGGCGCTCACGGCCGAAGGGGCTTTAGCCGCCGCCCCGCCGCCCTTACCCCCACCCGCGCCTGACGCCGCGCCGCTCACGGCTCGCCTTCGTCACTGCCGCCACCTCATCCGCAACCAGCAATACACCTTGGAACGGATGCGCGAACGCGCTGCCCCGTATGAGGCCCGCCTAGCCGCCCTGCCCGCTCTACGGGCGTGGACCGGCCCGGTGCCCCATCCCACCCAGGAAGAAAACTGGCTGGCCCTGTTTGAGGCTGAAGCAGTAGAAGCATTGGGCAACGACTGCGGGGCTGGCCCCCGGCGCCTGCTCGAAGCCCGCATTGCCGGACTGGAACGTGAGGCAGAACTGCTGGAAGAAATATTGAGCGGCATCACCGATTGAGGCGCGCGGGCCTCGGTGTCCACTGCTGGTGGATGGTTTCCGTATAAGCAGCGTTCCACCATTGCGTCACTCCTTATGGTTCGTCCCCTTGTTCTCGGAATTTGCGGCCTGCTGCTGGTGCGTCCGGCTGCCGCCCAAACGCCGGCCCCGGCCCGCGCCACCGCGCCGGCCCCGGCCGAAGCGCCCGTGGGCTTTCACTGGCAGCCGCTGCCCGAAGTGAAAGCCACCCTGCCACTGCCCTACACCTGGAACTACAAGGCCGAAACCAGCCGCGACGCCCAGGCCTACTTCCTCACCCGGGAGAAAATAGTGCCTGGCCGCCTGTTCCAAACCGGGTTGTCGCTGAACGTGGTGCGGCGCATGACGGCCAAATCCAAGCAGTCGGCGGGGGCTTATGCCCAGGCTTTTAGTGCCAAGAGCGGGCACGGGCCCGGGCAGCAGGTGTTGGGCCAGGAAACCAAAACGCAGGGCCCGCTGCGGCTGTTTGGGGTGCGCTACCGCGTGGCCAACGCCGGGGCCGACGCCAAAATCATCCAGCAATGGGCCATCGCCAACACCACCACCGACACCTTCTACCTGCTCGTCTTCGAAAGCCCCGAGAAGGACTGGCCGCAGGCCTGGAAGCTGGGCGAGGAGATGATAAAGCAGCTCCGGCTCGATGCGGGCGTGTAGCCGGCGCTAGCTTCGCCGGCATGTTGCGTTTCCTGTGGGCCGTTGTGGCCTTGTCGCTCGCCCTGCCCGCCGCCGCGCAGCGCTACAACGTGCCGCTGGCCGCCCCGCCCGCCGGCTTTGCCTGGCAGGCCCTGCCCGATGGCAAGGCCGCCGCGCTGCTGCCCGCCGGCTGGTACTACCGCGCCGAGGGCCAGAAGGGCGCGCCCACCTACTGCCTCACCCAGGAACAAATCGGCGAAAGCGGCGAGTTTCAGACGGGGCTCGCGCTGCAAGTGGTGCGGAAGGCCACGGCCCACACCCGGCACCCCGCCGCCGAATACGCCGAGCTGCTGATGCTGCGCACGGGCTTCGGCCGGGGCCAGCAGGTGCTGGAGAAGGCGGCGGCCGTGGAAGGCCCTTGGCACAAATGGACCGTGCGCTACCGCGACGCCCCGCCCGATGCCGACCCGCGCATCGTGTACCAGCTGGCCCTGGCCAACGCCAAAACCGACACCCTCTACCTGCTCACCTTCGAAAGCCCCGAAAAAGACTGGGCCGAAGCCTGGCAGCTGGGCGAGGTGATGGTGCGCGAGCTGGTGCTGGATGCGCGGCAATGAGCCGGCCCGTAATATATTTATGGGGCAGGTAACCGGTCCTTTAAAGCAAGCAGCCATGGGAAAGCAATTCACTGAAATCGACGCGGCCACGCGGGCCTTCATCGAGCGGCAGCACATGTTTTTTGTGGCCACCGCCGCTCCCGATGGCCGGGTCAACGTGTCGCCCAAAGGCCTCGATACGCTGCGGGTGCTGGGGCCCAACCAAGTTGCCTGGCTCAACCTGACCGGGAGTGGCAATGAAACCGCCGCGCACTTGCGGGAGCAAAACCGCATCACGCTTATGTTTTGCGCCTTTGAGGGCAAGCCCAACATCCTGCGCCTCTACGGCGCGGCTGCCGTGTGGCACCCCCGCGACGCGCAATGGGACGAGCTGATGCCCCTGTTTCCGCCGCTGCCCGGGGCCCGCCAGATTTTCGTGGTCAATGTCGACCTCGTGACTACCTCCTGCGGCATGGCCGTGCCCTTTCTGGAGTATCAGGGCGAACGGGAGGAGTTGAGCCGCTCCCTCGAAAAGAAAGGCCCGGCCAATGTGCAGGCGTACTGGGAGCAGCGCAACCAGCTCAGCCTCGACGGTAAGCCAACCGGTATTTAGTGGCAGCGTCCACGGCACGAGGACTGCTGTAGCAGTCAGCCCGCGCCATCGTTCCGGGGGGTGCAATAGCGCCAGCCGCAGCAGCAGGCCGGTTGTTATCCCAAAACCAACCTGTATGGCTCCAGCCAACCGCTTCGATTTGGCAGGCGTCGCCGAAGTCGAAAAGCAAGGCTTGAGCTTTTGCGCCAGCAATGCCACCGCCGCCGAATTTCAGGTAAGCAAGGTATTACAAGTGCTGCCCAACGGCACCGTGGCCGGCCACGCCGGCCTGCCCGTGGCCGAGGTACGCACGGCCGTGCGGGCCATCAGCACCATTCTCGACAAAGAGCACTTCTACCAAAAGGAGTTTTGAGGCCCGGGGCTGCTACTTTTACTCCCGCATTCTCAACCCCATCCCAAACTTGCTCCGCATGGCCAATTACCTCGCCGATAACCAAACCCGCTTCCTCAACGAGCTGATGGACTGGCTCCGCATCCCGTCCGTGTCGGCCGACCCCAAGTTCCACGCCGACGTACTGAAAGCCGCCGACTTCCTCAAAACCCGCCTCGAAGAAGCCGGCGTGCAAAACGTGGAAATCTGCCCCACGGCCGGCAACCCCATCGTGTACGGCGACTACATGGTAAGCCCCGAGGCCAAAACCGTGCTCGTGTACGGCCACTACGACGTGCAGCCCGCCGACCCCTATGAGCTGTGGACCTCGCCGCCCTTCGAGCCGGTTATCAAAGACGAGAAAATCTACGCCCGCGGTGCCTGCGACGACAAAGGTCAGGTGTATATGCACGTCAAGGCCTTCGAGATGATGATGCGCGACGGTCAGGGCGGCGTGCCCTGCAATATCAAGTTCATGTTCGAGGGCGAGGAGGAAATCGGCTCCAACAACCTCGAAATCTTCGTGAAGGCCAACAAGGAAAAGCTGAAGGCCGACGTCATCCTCATCTCCGATACCGGCATCCTGGCCAACGACGTGCCCAGCATCGAGGTGGGCCTGCGCGGCCTGAGCTACCACGAAGTAACCGTGACCGGCCCCAACCGCGACCTGCACTCCGGCCTCTACGGCGGTGCGGTGCAAAACCCCATCAACGCCCTGTGCGAGATGATTGCCAGCCTGCACGACGCCAACGGCCACATCACCATCCCCGGCTTCTACGACAACGTGGACGAGCTGAGCGCCGACGAGCGCGCCGAAATGGCTAAGGCTCCGTTCTCGGAGGACGAGTTCAAAAAGAGCATCGGCCTGCCCGATAGTTATGGCGAAAAAGGCTACAGCAGCATGGAGCGCACCAGCATCCGCCCCACGCTCGACGTGAACGGCATCTGGGGCGGCTACACCGGCGAGGGGGCCAAAACCGTCATCGCCTCGCAGGCCCACGCCAAAATCTCCATGCGCCTGGTGCCCCACCAGACCTCGGATGAAATCACGGCGCTGTTCCAGAAGCATTTCGCCAGCATCGCGCCGCAGGGCGTGACGGTGGAGGTACGCCCCCACCACGGCGGCGAGCCCGTAGTGACTCCTACCAACTCCGTGGCCTACAAAGCGGCCGCCGATGCCATGGAAACCACCTTCGGCAAGCGCCCGGTGCCCACGCGCGGCGGCGGCTCCATCCCCATCGTGGCCATGTTCAAGTCGGAGCTGGGATTGGATACCGTGTTGCTCGGCTTCGGGCTCGACTCGGACGCCATCCACTCGCCCAACGAGCATTTCGGCGTGTTCAATTTCCTGAAAGGCATCGAAACCATCCCGCACTTCTACCGCAACTACGCGGCGGCCGAGTAGTCCCGGCGCACCTTGCCGAACGCAAAAAAGGCCCGGCTTCCGCAATGGAAGCCGGGCCTTTTTATTGATTCCGGCCCGATGATTAGCCGCCGAACGAGTACGTGAGGTACAGCTGAAACGCGCTGTTGCGGATGTTGTTCTGCACCGTCACATTGCCCACCGTTTGCGCTTTGGGAATGTTGGTGAAGCCGCCGTTGTAGCGCAGGCCGATGCCCAGGCCGGTTTTGCGTTGGTAGCCCAGGCCCGCCAAGTAGCCGAAATCGATGGTGTTGAAGGCCGGCTTGATGTCGGTGGACGTGTTGCCCGCCTTCTGCTGCGCCGCTACCAGAAACCCAACCTGCGGCCCGGCTTCAAAAAACAGGCCGTCGGCGTTCACATGGAAGGCGAGGGGCACGTCCACGTAGTGCAGGCGGTTTTTGAAATCAACGACGCTCGGGTTAGAGCCTTTCTGGGAATAAATAATTTCGGGCTGAAAGGCAAACAGGCGGGTCAGTCCGATATTGGCGAATGCCCCCGCGTGAAAGCCAAAAATACTTTCCTCGCTGGGTGCCTGCTTGCCCACAAACGAGGTGTAGGAAGCGCCCGCCTTCAGGCCCAGCGAAACGTTGCTTTGCGCCTGGGCGGCGCTGCTCAGGCCGGCCAGCAGCGCAAGCGTGCATACTATCTTTTTCATCAGTCGAAGCAATAAGGTACCCCGCAAAGCTACGGCCGCGCTGCTTTCGCTCCTCCGGCTGGCACACAAAAACCCGGCTTCCACGCGGAAAACCGGGTTTCGGGTGCCGTGCGGCGCGGTGCCTACTTGCTGCCCCCGAAGGCGTAGCCCAGGTTGAGCCAGAAGGTGCTGGCGCGCAGGCTGCCGGTGCCGAGGCTGTTGGCCGCCGTGTCCTTATAGGTGTGGCTGATGCCGCCGTCGTAGCGCACGCCCAGCGAGAGGCCCACCGGCAACTCGTAGCCTAGGCCCACCACGTAATCGAGGGCCACCGGCGTCACGTCGCGGCTTTTGATGTCCGCGCCAGCTTCGTCTTTTCCCGACAGGGCAAAATTGACTTCCGGGCCGGCTTCAAAAAACAGGCCGTCGGCGTGGTAGCGGGCCAGCAGCGGCACGTTGATGTAGTCCACGTCGCGGCTCTGGTTGAGCAGGTCCTTGGCATCGAAATACTGCTTGGTGTACAGCGCCTCGGGGTGGAAGGAAATGGCCTCCCCAAAGTACACATCGGCCATGAGGCCGGCCTGGTAGGCCGAGTGGTTCACCGACGAGTAGCCGGTGCTGCTGCCCGACAAGCTGGTGATGCCGTAGCCCGCCTTGATGCCGATGCTATTGGCGGGCTGCTGCGCCTGCGCCGCGCCGATGGTGCTGGCCAGCAGTGCGATGGGAAAAAGGAGTTTTTTCATGATGAAGAAACGGTGAAGATATTGATAGTCAGAGTTAAAGCTGCTGAATAAATGGGCTTGGGCCGTATACCGGCCACACTGAAAATAGGTTGCGGCCAGCGTTGCGGCTAGGGCACAAAAAAGCCCGGCGCTGGGGAGCGCCGGGCTTTCATTGGGCCGGGTCGGGAAGCTTATTTGCCGCCGAACAGGTAGCCCAGCTGCAGCTGGAATACCGAATTGCGAACTTTGGACGAGCCCGAAGGGTCGTTGATGTCGGCAATGCCACCGTTGTAGCGTATGCCCAGTTCCAGGCCCTGCGGCAGCTGGTAGCCTACGCCTACGAGGTAGCCGAAGTCAACTTTGCGGGTGCCGTCGGTGCTGGTGCTGGTGCCCGAAATGAAGCCCGGGAAGTTAACCTCGTCTTTTTCCGCAACCAGGAAGCCCACCTGGGGACCGGCTTCGAAGAACAAACCATCGGCTTTAACGCGCAACAGCAGCGGCAGGTCGATGTACGAGAGGCGCGACTGAATGTAGTTCGAACCGCTTTCGTAGCGCAAGCCTTTCTGGGAATACAGCAGCTCGGGGTGAAACGAGATGAGGTCGCTGAAGCTGACATCGGCCATGATGCCGGCCTGCGGAACCACCAGATTCTTTTTGTCGGTACCGGACACATCGTCGCCGGACACCGTAGCCAGACCAACGCCCGCCTTAACGCCGAAGCGGGTTGTCTGTGCATTTGCCACACCAGCCATACCAGCCAGCAGCGCGAGAGATAGAATAAGTTTTTTCATCAAACAGAAAAGTGAGGAAGAAATGAAGCGACAAAGCTAGGAGGAAAATAATAAGCAAATCGGATAAAGTAATTTATCAAATATTTTTTTTGAAG